>JAKEEG010000005.1 GCA_022616555.1 Ignavibacteriota bacterium
CTGTTTTATTACGCGTTGAAAAAATGGTAAGCATGCGTGGCGAAAAAGAATGCGAATCCCAAATAGCTATCGTAAAATCATTTATTTACGATGCAGCCGACAGAATTAACAAAGAAGGAAAGGATGCCATCAACTCTTTTGCCGATGGCGATGAGCTACGCATTATGCTTATTGGATTAAAACGCCTTCTGCAAACGGTTAAACTGGGCAGTCATCCTTATCGCATTGTCGGCGTGTTGGAGAAACAGGGCAATATGTTCGGTCAGACGATGGACACAAGGGTGTATGTTCCTATCTTTCGTTTCTTCAAGGAATTTCGTTCTTTCCGCGGCGGCGTCGATATTTGGGTGAAAGCGGTAAGCCTTGATGAGCTGGAGAATGCGAAAGAAGAACTCCGCGGAATCATGCGCAAAGCGCGCCGTATCGACCCGGGCGGCAAAGACGATTTCGCCATCAACCAGCAAGAATTGCTTATCCAAACGTTTAACGCCATCGGAGGCGTTATTGCCGCCGTTGGATTGTTCATTACCGGTTTATCGTTGTTCGTCGGCGGAATCGGAATCATGAACATCATGTTCGTTTCTGTTACGGAGCGGACGAAAGAGATCGGCATACGCAAAGCCATCGGTGCTCCGCGGCGCAGCATTCTGCTCCAGTTCCTCATTGAGGCCGCTAGCATTTGTTTGCTGGGAGGAGTGATCGGTCTTGTTATTGCATTTCCGTTGAGCTTAATCATCGACCAAGTAATGCCTACAGCAATGCCCTTGAGCGTTGTCTTTATCGCTTTGCTGGTGTCAGTGCTGGTCGGTATCATCTCAGGGTTTTTACCTGCCTATAGGGCTTCGCGCCTCGACCCCGTCGATGCGTTGAGGTACGAATAACGTATGGATTTCCGCGAGATCATCGCCATCGCGCTTGCCGCTATCCGCGCGAACAAACTTCGCTCTGCGCTCACCCTGCTCGGTATTGTGGTGGGCGTTTTTTCCATAATCGGCGTCATGACGGCTGTCGGTGTTTTGCAGAACAGCATCGAGAGCGGCTTAAGTGTGTTGGGCGCACATACGTTCCAGATCGAAAAATTCCCGCGCATGGTGAACTTGAGCCGGAAAGAATGGGCGCGTATCCGCAACAGGAAGAATATTTCGTACGAGCAGGCGTCACTCGTAGAAGAAAAAATGACGCAAGCCGAGTATATCGGTATCGAGGCGTACGAACAAGGAAAGATTGTTGTCGGATCGGACGGTGAAAAAACCAATCCGGTAGTAACCTTCTACGGTGAGACGCCGGATGGATTTCCGACTAACAACTGGACGATTCAAGATGGAAGGTCGATCACGAACGACGATGTGCACCACGCACGGCCTGTTATCGTGCTGGGGGCGAATGTCGTAGAGAGGCTGTTTCCCAGGGGCGGGGCAGTAGGGTCGGTTGTCAAAGTGGACGGGCACCGTTATACGGTGATCGGTACGACCGAGTCGAGAGGCTCTTCTATGGGTGGCAACCAGGATTACTTTACCGTCATCCCGTTGACTTTATTGATGAGCCAGTACGGCAAAGAGCGGACGCTGAATATCATGATCCGCGCGAAGAGTGCAGAAGTGTATGACGACGCTGTAGAAGAGGCGCGTTTTATTCTTCGCGCCGCGAGGAAAGTGGATCCCGGAGAACAAGACGATTTTTCGATCTTCTCCAACGATTCACTGATTGACAATTTTAATAGCTTTACCTATTACGTGAAGTTGGGGATTGGGTTTATCAGTTTTATCTCGCTACTTGCGGCGGGCGTGGGAATTATGAACATCATGCTTGTCTCGGTGACCGAGCGAACGAAGGAAATCGGCATCCGCAAAGCCATTGGCGCGCGCAGGCGCGCGATCCTGATGCAATTTATAGCCGAAGCAATCGTGCTCTGCCAGATCGGAGGCCTTGTCGGGATTGCTTTGGGTATCCTCGGCGGCAACCTCATTGCCCTGATGTTTGAAGTGCCGGCGATTTTTCCCGTCGACTGGGCTCTCATCGGGTTTGCATTGTGCGCGTTCATCGGAGTGGCGTTTGGAGTGTACCCGGCATGGAAAGCCGCCAATCTAGATCCCATTGAAGCTCTACGATACGAATAACCATGAACATTCGAGAAATCATAGCGATCGCGTTAGCGGCAATCAAAGCGAACAAATTGCGCTCCGCTCTCACGTTGCTCGGCATTGTGGTCGGAGTGTTTTCCATTATTGGCGTGATGACCGCCGTCCAAGTTTTACAAAATAGCATCGAAACGGGCTTGAGCGACCTCGGTGCGCACACATTCCAGATCCAGAAGATGCCCGCGATGCGTACGGGCAACCGCGCTGAGTGGATGAAGCTGCGCCAACGCAAAGATATAACCTATGTGCAAGGGCTTGCCGTGAAGGAGCGCATGACGCTCGCTCAATATGTCGGCATCGAAGGCTGGCGCGGCGGCATGGTGGTGCAAAGCGGCGGCGAGAAAACCAATCCCAACGTTTCAGTAGCCGGGGAAACACCGGACGGATTGCCGACGAACAATTGGACAATCGGTGAGGGCAGAGCGTTTACCGAAGACGAAACGCATAGGTCTAGCCGGGTTATTTTGTTGGGCGCGAACGTGGTCGAAAAGCTATTCCCTCGCGGCGGAGCTGTAGGGTCGGAAGTACGATTGAATAGCACGACCTACATGGTCATTGGATTGATTGAGTCGAAAGGGACATCCCTCGGCGGGAACCAGGATAATTTTGTCGTCATCCCCCTCACGACGTTTTTGGAAACGTTTGGCGACGACCGCTCGCTTCACATTATGGTGAAATCCAAAACGCCGGAGCAATTCGAAAATGCAGTGGATGAGGCGCGTTTTATCCTGCGTGTTGCACGAAAAGTTGACCCCGGCGACGAAGACGATTTTGCAATTTTCTCCAATGAGTCACTGATCGAGCAATTCAACGAGTTTACGTTTTACGTTAAAGTCGGAATCGGGTTTATCAGTTTTATCTCTTTACTCGCAGCGGGTGTGGGAATTATGAACATCATGCTCGTTTCGGTCACGGAGCGGACGAAAGAAATTGGCATCCGCAAAGCGATTGGCGCCCGCAAACGCGCCATTCTGATGCAGTTTATTGCTGAGGCGATCGTGTTGTGTCAGATTGGCGGAATAGTAGGGATTGTGCTAGGTATCCTCGGCGGCAACATTACTGCATTACTTTTCGAATTTCCCGCTATCTTCCCAGTCGATTGGGCGTTGATTGGCTTTGCCTTGTGTGCGTTCATCGGTGTCGTGTTTGGCGTGTACCCGGCGTGGAAAGCCGCAAACCTTGACCCAATCGAAGCCTTGCGGTATGAGTAAAGTAATGTCGAATTGACAATCCGCAATTCGACATTGCTAACTCTTCATTCGTTTTCCCTTCTCCTCTTCTGAGAAAATCCACCCCGCAAGTTTTCCCGGCTCAATCTCCTCAAAATTATTCCAGAATTCTTTGTTCCTGAGGTTACGCGAGGAGGAATCCTCAGCGCTTGTCACATCGTCCATAATCATCTCGAAACGCTTTTTCCAGCGCTCCAGATTTTCTGCGCGAAGGTCAACCCAGCCGTCGTGAGCCCAGAGGTTTAGCGACGTGGGTGAGATGGCGAGTTCATTTTCGCCACGGTACGGTGGAATCTTAATATCGCCGCCGCGGAGGAGAGTCTTTCCATCCGAAAGTAAAATGGGAATGCCGATGGAGATGATCTGCGAGCGAACAAGCTTATTTTTTTTGATTTCTGCTTCCAAACGGCTGGCGAGTTCTTTCGCCGAAGTGTTCGCAACCGCCCTCATGGAGCCGAAGGCAAGTTGCAGCAGGTATGCTTCGTAGAGCAGTTTCGAGAGCCGCGGCGGTCCCAACATTTCGAAGGCGATACTGTGGGTGTTATGCTTGCGCTCGAGTGAACGCAGCTGCTTGAGTGCACTGTCGAACAGGAATCCGGCGCGGTACGTCGGTCCCGTTGTCGCATTATCCAAGGCGTTGATAACGTCGTGACCGGTGTTCCCGCCTTGAATTTCGTAGATCACATGGTCGGCGATTTCCTCCGGAGTGACATACTGCATTTGTCCCGGCGTCGCGATAGCTTCGAATTCCGCGCGCGAGAAAATTCCGTTCTCGCCCGTGTCGATAAACACGGAGCGCAGCGGTTCGTTCAACTTCGTCCATTGCTTCTTATCCTCGCGCAATGTCAGTTTGCCTTTAAGTGTCACGCCTTGGTCCGGGGGGCAGTCAACCAGCTCAATGGTCTTGCCGCGGCGCTTGATTTCGCCATATCCGATTTTCTTCCATGCAATCGCAGCAGTCGGCTTGATTTCTTTCGTTATCGGCGCGTCCGGTGTGCGTCCCATCAGGAACAAGAGCATGGTGTGAGCGCCCGCGACGGCGGATTTACTCAGCAACACGCTCGATGGGCGCTCCTCGCTATGTGTGTAAGGAATGTTTAGCCCCATCCCGCCTGTGCCGCTGGTACCGATTTTGACGTAAATCTTCGTCTTGATTTTCTGCATCGAGCGGTAAAAAATCTGCACGTGGCGGATGAGTTGGGGAGTATATTGCGTGGCGAGCAACAGCTCCGTGGCGTCGATAATCTGCTCTGTGTTCGCTTTGCCCTCTTTAATAGCCTTTCGCACCTCGCGCGCGGAGTGGAAGATATCCTGATACGCAATGCCTGTGGCCGAATTGATGCAATCGATGACGATATCCGGCTTGAATTTACTCAGCATTTGGAACAGCGTCGAGCGCTCGAGCACGCTCGTGGTAAGTTCCTCAAGCATGTCGTCGATGAGCATTTCGCGCTTCGCACGGTTCTCGATAATTTCATTGCGCGGTGTATCCTTCAGCGTGTGTCGAACAAATATATTACCCCACCACGGCACAAAATAATCCTTACCTGCATTGGGGAATTCCTTTCGCAGCGTTTCCACCGCGTCCTTTGCTTCGGACTCAAGAAGGGAGGTAACGATAATTTTTTTCGGGTTGTGCGCGACGATTTTTCTACAAATCGCCGACCCCACCAATCCCCAGCCGCCAAGCACTAAGACGCTTCTATTTTGGATGTCCATGAAGTATCAAGTAGAAAGTATTAAATAGCTTAAAGTTTTAGTCCTTTAACTGGAAACTGACAACTGGCAACTGAAAACTTATTTTGGAACCACCGTATCGTACCACGGCTTCTTGTCGCGCGAACCAAGCTCATCGATGTGCACATGCTTCGCCTCTGTATATTCTTTCAGCCCTTCAAGGCCGAGCTCTCTGCCGACGCCACTTTGTTTGTAGCCGCCGAACGGCGCCTTCTCGCTGATGAGATGCCATTCGTTAATCCACACCGTGCCCGTGCGCAGCTTGCTGGCGACGCTCATCGCGCGGTCTTTGTCCTTCGACCATACGCCGCCGCCCAAGCCGTAGATGGAATCGTTCGCCATCCGCACAGCTTCATCCTCGGTTTCGTATTGGATTACGGAAAGCACGGGACCGAAAATCTCCTCCTGCGCAATCGTCATGCTATTCTTGACGCCGGTGAAGACCGTCGGCTCAACGAAAAACCCTTTCGCCAGTTTTGCATCGTTGGGAGCATTGCCACCGACTGCAACAGTGGCGCCTTCCTGCTTGCCTTTGGTGACGTAACCCAAGACCCGCTCTTGCTGCTTTTTGGAGATGACGGGACCTAAATCGGTTGTCGGGTCTTTTGGGTCGCCGAGTTTGAGTCTTTTTGTTTTTGCGATGAGCTTGTCGATGAATTCATCGTGGAGTTTTTTCGGAAGGAAGAGCCGCGTACCCGCTTCGCAACACTGTCCTTGGTGGTAGAAAATCGCATACATCGCGCCATCGACTGCGAGGTCAAGGTCGGCATCCTCCAGCACGATGTTGGCAGATTTGCCACCGCATTCGAGTGTGACCTTCTTCAGGTGCTCGGCAGCGAGCGCCATCACGCGTTTACCGACAGCCGTCGAACCCGTGAACGAAATTTTATCCACCATCGGGTTCTTGACAATCTCTTCGCCGACCTCATTGCCGAAACCCGGCACGATATTCACTACTCCCGCAGGGAAGCCAATCTCGTGGATAATCTTCGCAAGCTCTATTGCCGTGCAGGGCGTCAGCTCAGAGGGCTTTAGTACGACAGTGTTACCGGCGGCGAGAGCGGGACCTAATTTCCAGATTGCCATTTTGAGCGGGAAGTTCCACGGGATAATCGCCCCAACCACTCCCACGGGCTCTCTCACAACAATGTTTTGGCTGATGCCCGGCTTGCTTAGTTCTGTAAGCGGCTCGGTTAGCTCCATTGCCGCGAGCTTGGAGAAATAGTTCATGTTCCGCGCAGAGAGGTAAATGTCCTCGCCCGCCTTGCGGATGGTGGAACCGGAGTCATCGACTTCCAACTTCGTCAGCTCTTTCTTCCTCTCGTTGATTTTATCCGAGATGGCTTTGAGCATTGCGGCGCGCTCTTCGCGTTTCATGCGGGGCCAAGGGCCTTCATCAAATGCCTTCCTTGCCGCTGCAATGGCAAGCTTGGCGTCTTCCGCATTCGCCCGCGCAACCTTCGCTACAATCTCCTGGTTAAAGGGATTGATGGAGTCGAATGTTTGCTTGGACGTTGAATCTACAAACTGTCCGTTGATGTAGAGTTGGTATGATGTCATAAGTTTCTTCGGATTTTTTTTGTCCCCCTCCAGGGGGACGCGCCGCTTTTTGGCGCAGGGGGTCATGTTAGTTTTTATGACCTCACCCCTGCCTATCGGCAGGCAGGCTAGCCCTCTCCTAAAGGAGAGGGGACGCTTTGTCTAAATGATGTAGAGTGTGTTTTGCCATGCAAGACCTTTGAAGATTTGTCCCTTCCCCTTTAGGGGAAGGACAGGATGGGGTCATTTTGGTTGTAAAGCCTCTTGGACGTGATTATAAATATCCTCAATGACACCATCAATGTTACTAAAAACCTCTCCCGATTGATACCGGAGAATCTTAAAACCATTTCTTATTAAGTAACCATCGCGTTGCTTATCTTTTGCGATGCCCTCGGGGCTATAATGTTGGCTTCCATCGAGTTCGACTACAAGCTTTGCTTCTATCGAAAAGAAATCCAAAATGTAATTACCGTAGGGTACTTGTCTTCGAAAATGCACTCCCATTTGATTATTTCTTAAAAGCGACCAGAGCCTTTTCTCGGCATCGGTCGACTTTTTTCTAAGCATCCGAGCTGTTGATACATTTTTGCCAGGATATTTGAGGAAATGCTTACCCATCGAAAAATGACCCCACCCTAACCCTCCCCTGGAGGGGAGGGAACAAAACCGTTGATATAGAGTTAGTATGTGAGCATGATTGAAATCGTATAAATAGTTTATTTTGTAGCCGTCGTTTTCCCCAACAACTTCTTCACTGTCTCATAAAATTCCTGTACCTGATGCTGGTATTCGTCTCCAGTGCCGATGCCTTTGAAGCCCACGTGTATCGCCTGTACTCTGCCATCACGACCTACAAAAAAAGCGGTTGGATAGGCGAAGAAGTCATTTACCTGACTGTGTATTTGCTCCTGAATGACCTCATCATCCGTTGTCCCGCAATAGAGCAGGGGAAAAGTAATCCCGAATCGGTCGCGGTATAATCTAAGGTTTTTCTTTCCAAGCTCAATGTCGTCTTTAATCTCATACGACAACCCGACAATCTCCAAGCCCTCGTCTTTGTATTCAGAATACAATTGCTGTAACAGTGGAGCCTCGTCCATGCAATTATGGCACCACGTGCCCATTATGTCGATGATGAGCGCTTTGCCTTTCCAGCGCGCATCTGTGTGTGCGAGCGTGTCGCCTTCGATGGTAATGCCGGAGAACTTAAACGGCGCGCGCGGGTTGATCATTGCCGTCTTACGTGTGCCGAGCGGCTCTTTCGGCAGTTCAGGCCTCGGCTCCAGGAAAAATCCCTGTGGTGGATCCTTACGTGAGTAAACCAAGCCGGTCCAATTTCCGAAGCTCTGGTTCAGCTCAACGAGCATTACCTGCCAGCCGGTGAATCTCCCAAGCTGAACGCGTCTGCCGAAATGCTGCCCGGCGAGCAGGCCGTAGTCTCCGTCTGGAGCAATGAGCGTTCCGAAGACTGTGTCGTTCCTCACCCAGAATGTCGCCACCGTTGAGCTGTCGATGCCAGATTCCTTGTCGAAGTACACCTGATACTTCCCGACCGGAGGCACGGACATTTGATCGGCGCGCGCCGGCTGAAGCTGGGTGCTGGCGGTAATCGCACTGAATTTTATCGCCGTTGTATCCTTTCGGATTCTCAGATACGTGCCCTCAAGCCTGCTGCCATCCCACCGTGCATGCATCTCAGCGCCGTATTCGGTGAACAAGAAAATAAGCGAATCTCCGCGCTGAATGATTTCCGGTATCGGGGTTTTTTCATCGCCTACGAGAAAATATCCGGATGCCGGGGAGGTGGTGAGATCCACATGCATTTTGAACGCGAGCAATTTGTTATCCGGCATCTGCACGATGCCTTCCCACAAAGATTGCTCCGGAATTGGTCGTTGGCAACCGGATAAGAATGCTGTAAGCAGAACGCATAAAGCGATAACATATTTCACGAGAGACTCCTAAATAACGCCGGGGTGTTTTCCCGAGCCGAAGGCAGAGAGAAAAATGATAATGAGCACTAAAGTGAGTTGCACGAGTAGAAAGAGTGTGATTTGCTTGTTCAAATTTTTGAGTTTCACCGCAGCGTCCGGGGGAGCGGAGCCTTCGCTCATCGCTTTGATTAATGGCATCCGCCTTTTGCCAAACGTCGGCCCGATGAACAATCCGTTTGTCCCGAGGACGGCAAACAGGATGACCTTCACGACCAGCCAGCCCTGTGTGTACCAAGACTCTGGCGCACCCATATAAAGATTATGAATGTTACCGATGCCGGTGACAAGCAGGATAACAAGGGCAAACGGCGGGAGGATGCTGATCGTCTTCATAATCCCGCCGATGTAGAGCTTCTTGTTCCAATCCGGCTCGCGGCGCAATTTGTGTTCAAGCACGATGTTGGACGTCAGTATGGCAGACACTAAGCCGAAGCCGAGCAGATGAAGCAGAAAATTGAAAGAGCCGGACATGCAGAAGACTCCTGAGTGTTCTCAAAGGTGAACGTGCAGGGTAAAGATAAGAAAAGGAAACGAGAAATGGGAAAATTTGATGAGTGTTTAGCAAAAATATCCTTGCTCCTTCTCGCTCATCCCCCTATATTTGACGCAAATACTACCATGCACTTGGAACCATCACGGATGTCTTACGGTTCTTCTATAGTATGAAATTCCATATCCTTCGCACCGTGTTGCTTTTTACCGTCCTCATACCGGGCTTGCTAATGGGGCAATCTCCCCGGACGATGAGCTCGGCGGAAATCCAGCTTGCACTCAAGAAACTCACAGTCGTTGGCAGCGCTCTATACGTTGGCGCGCATCCCGACGACGAAAACACCGCGCTGCTCTCCTATCTCGCAAAGGGTAGGCATGTGCGCGCCGCGTATCTTTCGATGACGCGGGGAGAGGGTGGACAGAACCTCATCGGCTCAGAACAGGGCGAGCTGATGGGCATTATTCGCACGCAGGAGCTTCTTGCCGCGCGCCGCTTCGACGGCGCCGAGCAGTTTTTTACGCGTGCCATCGATTTCGGATACTCGAAAAATTCCGAAGAAACGATTGGTATTTGGGGACACGATAAGATTCTCTCGGATATTGTATGGGTGATTCGCTCATTTCGTCCGGACGTTATCATCACGAGATTTTCTCCCACAGCGGGGGGCCATGGAAACCATACGGCGTCCGCCATCCTTGCCGAAGAAGCATTTCATGCAGCCGGTGACCTCAAGAA
Source organism: Ignavibacteriota bacterium (assembly GCA_022616555.1). Lineage (GTDB taxonomy): Bacteria > Bacteroidota > Ignavibacteria > UBA10030 > UBA10030 > JAKEEG01. The sequence continues at coordinate 9,869 of JAKEEG010000005.1, forward strand.
ATTTCCAGAGCAGCTTAAGTACGTCCAGCCGTGGAAACCCAAACGCATTCTGTTTAATACCGGAAGATTCTTCAACCCGCAATTAAACGTAGACGAAGCTCTAAAGATTGATGTCGGAGAATACAACCATCTCTTGGGAATGTCCTATAGCGAGATTGCTGGGATCAGCCGCAGTATGCACAAGAGCCAGGGCTTCGGCGCCAGCCAATCGCGCGGCACGCAGGTCAATTATTTGACTCACACTGCCGGTGAAGAAGCAACAAGCGACCTGTTTGACGGCGTAAACCTTACCTGGTCACGACAGCCCGGTGGCGAGCCTATCGGAAAACTGTTGCAAGAAGTAAGCTCTGCATTTAAGCCGGAAAACCCTTCCGCTTCGATCCCGCACTTGTTGCGAGCGTATCGTGAGATGAATAAACTTCAGCCGAACGTTTGGGTGGAAACGAAGAAGGCGGAGTTGCTCGATGTGATTCGCTCATGTGCTGGAATTTGGGTCGATGCGTTGGTGAACACATACTCAGCCGCGCCGGGAACAGAAATTCGCGATTCCGTGGTGGTTGTAAAACGCACAGACATTCCGGTTGTCGTAGAGGGTGTGAAGTTTCCGTTCGAGCAAGATTTCGTGGATGTGAGTCAGGAATTGGAAAAAAATAACGTTTGGCACAGCGCTTCGAATACCCGTCTGCCACATGATATTTCGTATACTCAACCGTACTGGCTGTGGGAGGATCATGCAATTGGGTCGTACAACATTGCGGGGCAAGAGTTAATCGGTCGCCCGGAAAACCAAGCGTCGCTGGTTATTGGCATTGTTCTGAAGTTCGGCGATGAGCGCATCGAGTTGAATGTGCCCGTCCGTTACCGTTGGGTCGATCCGGTGCAGGGTGAACTCTACCGCCCGTTTGAAATCGTGCCGCCCGTCGCTATAAATTTGCACGAGCGCGTCCACATGTTCCCTAAGGGAAGCCAAAAAACAATTACAGCAACACTAAAAAGCGGCGCGCAGAATGTCAGCGGCGAGGTGCGTTTAATTCCGCCCGACGGTTGGACAAGCCGGCCCGCAACGATTCCTTTTACTCTCGCACGGAAAGGAGAAGAAGTGAACGTGAGTTTTTCCGTCGCGAAAGGTTCGGCAATGTCGAATGGAACGTTCCGTTTGGAGGCGGTCGTAGGCGAAAAAGTCATCGCTCAGGGCATGCACACGGTGGAGTACGACCATATCCCGCGACAGACGCTTTTCCCGGCATCAAATGGAAAATTTGTCGACCTTGATGTGAAACTCAAAGGGACGAATATCGGGTATATCGTCGGATCCGGCGATGAGGTGCCATCCGGTCTTCGACAAATTGGTTATACTGTCACGTTGCTTTCTGATGAAGACCTTGCGAAGAACGACCTCTCTCGCTTCGACGCGATTATTGCCGGGGTTCGCGTGTATAATACAAAGCCCTCGATTCGCAACCAACAGAAGCGCTTGCTAGAGTATGTCGAGAGGGGCGGCACGTATATCGTGCAGTACGTCACAGCCCAGCGCCTCGCCTCCGAAAACCTCGGGCCGTTCCCGTTTGAAGTCGGCAGAGACCGCGTCACAGTGGAAATCGCACCGATGAACTTTGTAAATCCTCAGCACGCGATTCTTAACTCACCGAACAAAATCACAGAAAAAGATTTCGATGGTTGGGTGCAGGAACGGGGATTGTACTTTGCCGAGAACCTCGACCCGCGCTACGAAACTATTTTTTCGAGCAATGACCCCGGCGAGACTCCGAAGACTGGCAGTCTGATAGTAGCTCGGCATGGTAAGGGATACTTTATGTACACCGGTCTATCGTTTTTCCGCCAAATTCCCGCAGGAGTTCCCGGAGCATACAGACTGTTGGTGAATATGATCTCCATCAGTAAATAGTTACCTGTTTCCAGTTTCCTGTTTTTAGTTCTATCGCCATTCTGGGAGACGATGAATGAGCACATTCAAATCGTTTGAGGATATTGAAGCATGGAAAAGGGCACGGAAATTAACAAATATAATCTACTCGTTATCAAGCGCGGGTATTTTCTCGAAAGATTTTTCATTGCGAGATCAGATGAGGAGAGCAAGTATATCGATAATGTCTAATATAGCGGAAGGATTCGATCGAGGTGGTAACAAAGAGTTTATCCAGTTTTTGCCTATTGCGAAAGGCTCAGTAGGCGAAATTAAAAGTCAACTCTATATTGCGTTAGACCAGAAGTACTGCACCGAACAGATTTTCAAAGAAACGTTTTCCTTGACGGACGAAGTGGGAAAAATGATAGCCGGTTTAA
>JAKEEG010000011.1 GCA_022616555.1 Ignavibacteriota bacterium
AGTCCACAGTTGATGATTATCATGCTGACCCGGTTTTTTACGCAGCTTGCGAAGTTGGGCGAGCTGCGACAGCGCCGCGCGTCCGAGCAGCAGATGGCGTCGGAGATGGGAATCCGGCCTTACTTTGTGAAGCAATACATAACATTCTCCTCGAATTTCAGCGCTGAGCACATCGAGCAGAATTTCCGAGCGTTGCTTGACGCAGATGTGACGCTGAAAAGTACTTCCCGTGACCCGCACCTTGTGATGGATTTATTGATTTATTCGCTTGTCAAAGGCACTGCACAGCTGGAATTGATCACCGCCTGATTCATGCTCAATTATATCTGGATATTGCTTGTTGTTATCGGAATCCTCGTCGCTGCGGGTACAGACCTCAACGACGAGATCAAAAACACCTATCGCAACGGCGTACCACTCGAAGTAGCAGTTGAGATTACGAAATATCCCGCAGAGCTTCGCGCGACGTGGGAAGGCGATATCGTGTTGAGTCGGGAAAATTTTCATTCGTTTTACGAGGTGCAGCTCTCCGATAGCAGTATTCGACAGCCAGTCTCGATCACGACGGCATCGTCGGGCGAATCGGTTGTGACGCTGACACCGAACAATTCCACGCCTAAGCTGTGGCGCGATATGGCAAATAATGCATCCGCTAAGGGCAAGCTGAGCGGATCGGTTCAATCGATTCGATTCTCCGAAGATAGAACATCCGCCATAGCGCAAATTGTTTTCGAGCCAATCCGCTTCGTCAAACTCAAAGCTGTAACCCAGGCCGCTCTCGATTATGCGCAGATAGCCGTAGAAATTGCGCTCGGGCTTATTGGAATTATGGCGATGTGGCTTGGCGTGATGAAGGTTGCAGAGGAAGCCGGGCTCATCAAGATTCTCACCACGTTGCTGCGTCCGCTTTCGAAACGGTTGTTTCCGGATGTGCCACACGACCATCCCGCCATCGGCTCCATTATTATGAACCTCTCCGCGAACATGCTCGGCTTGAGCAACGCTGCTACGCCGTTTGGGTTAAAGGCAATGGAGGAGTTGAACAAGCTCAACCCCAAACTCGGCACTGCGACAAATGTCATGTGCACGTTCCTTGTCATCAACACGTCGGGATTGGTGCTGATACCGGCGACGGCGATTGCGGTGCGTGCCGCGGCTGGTTCGGCGAACCCGGGAATCATTATCGGAACGTCAATATTCGGTGCCGGTTGCGCGACGATTGCGGGCTTGGTTGCGGTGAAGCTGCTCGAAAAACTTCCGCGCTACAAAAAGGAACTGCAACCGGAAGCGCCGGCTCAAGACAAGGAGGCGCGCAATGGCTGAGGTCTTCCGCGCCGTCATCAACGTTATTTCCATTATTGCGATTCCGCTTATCCTCATTTTATTTTTGGGATGGGGGGTTGCCAAAAAAGTTCGCGTGTATGAAGTGTTCGTCGAAGGGGCGAAGGACGGTTTCAACACAGCGGTGCGGATTATCCCGTACCTTGTGGCGATGCTGGTTGCGATCGGTATATTCCGCGCGAGTGGAGCGATGGATGTGCTCGCGACACTCGTTGCCCCTCTAACAAATTTCATCGGTATGCCCGCCGATGCACTGCCCATGGCATTCATGCGTCCACTCTCCGGCAGCGGCTCGCTCGGCATCATGACGGAGCTGATGAACGTGCACGGACCCGATTCATTCATCGGCGTGCTTGCCTCGACGATGTACGGAAGCACGGAGACGACATTCTACGTGCTCGCACTCTACTTCGGTTCGGTGAATATCAAGAACACACGCCACGCGTTGCCTGCCGGACTCATCGCCGATGTGACCGGGATGTTGGCAGCGGTGTTTATTTGCCGGATACTGTTTGGGATTTAGCAGAATTGGGAAATACTCTGCAATAATGAGAACCGGATTTCCTTGCATTTCACTCTATCTCTGTCTATCTTTTTTCGGAATTTTTATCACAGTTGAATAGTCCAGATGTCCTTTCTTAATACGCTCATTGCCAAATCGCTTCCTCTTGTTCCCAAATCGATTGTCGGTCAGGTTTCCAAGCGTTATATTGCCGGTTCAACCGTCCACGAAGCCGTAAACGTTGTGCGTGACTTGAACGCCAAGCACATGCTGGCTACGGTAGATATCCTGGGCGAGGATGTCTACTCTGAATCCGAAGCTGTCGCCATCAAAGATGAATGGTTGAACGTGCTCTCAACGATTCGTGAAGCCAGCATCGATTCGAACTGCTCGCTTAAGCTCAGCCAGCTGGGCTTGCGCATCGATAGCGAGCTATGCTACCGAAATCTCGAAGCCATCGTGTCCGCAGCCCGGAAAGCGGGCAATTTTGTCCGTATCGACATGGAGGATTCCTCGACTACTTCCGACACGATAGCGCAATACCGGCGCTTGCGGGAGGCTGGATATGATAACGTTGGCGTTGTGATCCAAGCCTATTTACGGCGCAGCGAGGAAGACATCCGGGCATTGGCAAAGCTTAAGGCAAACATTCGCTTGTGCAAGGGAATTTACGTTGAGCCGGAGGATATTGCGTTTCGCGACCGTTATGCCATCAGAAGGAATTTTGTTTTATTATTGAGGACACTGTTTGAGTCCGGCTGTTATGTCGGCATTGCCACGCACGACGATTATATTATTGAAAAAGCATACGAGCTTATTGAGCGATCTAAACTTGCACGAGAACAGTACGAATTCCAAATGCTGCTCGGCGTGCGCGAACAACTCCGCGATTCCATCGTTGCGCGGGGTCATCGACTTCGGGTGTATGTGCCGTTCGGGCAGGCGTGGTATGCGTATTCTGTCCGCCGTTTAAATGAGAACCCGCAGATTGCCGGGTACATCGTCAAGGCAATGTTCGGGCTGAATAATTCTTAATCGTGTTCCTGTTCATCAGTTCGACAATGGATGTTCACTTTACACAACTCGGGAGGTATGTATGGCTGAACAAACTGTAACGAAGTTCGAGCCGTTTATCCCGGCTTCGCAGGAGATACCGGAATTTTCCATCAAGGCGATTATTTTCGGGGCGTTTTTCGGAATTGTTTTCGGTGCTGTCACGGTCTACCTTGGCTTGCGTGCTGGCTTGACTGTTTCGGCGTCGATACCGATTGCAGTACTTTCCATCAGCATTCTTCGCGCGTTCGGCAGAGGGACGATCCTGGAAAACAACATCGTGCAAACCACGGGGTCTGCCGGCGAATCTGTCGCGGCTGGTGTTATCTTCACGCTCCCGGCGTTGATCTTCCTTGGCTTTCCGCTCGAATACACGCGTATCTTCATACTCGCGATGATTGGCGGATGGCTTGGCGTTTTGTTTATGATTCCCTTGCGCAGGCAGTTGATCGTCAAAGAGCACGGCAACCTGACGTACCCCGAAGGCACTGCGTGCGCGGACGTTCTTGTCGCCGGGGAAAAGGGTGGCTCATTTGCAGGCAGAGTGTTTGCCGGGCTCGGCATCGGCGGCGTGTATGCGTTCCTGATGCACGCAATGGGATTCTGGCGCTCTACCGCGGAGTACCGTCCGGGATGGTTTTATGGCGCGACTGTTCGTGCAGAAGTTACTCCTGAGTACTTAGGCGTCGGTTACATCATTGGGCCGAGAGTAGCCGGGACACTGTTTGCCGGCGGTGTGTTTTCTTGGTTGCTCATGATGCCAGCAATTAAATTTTTCGGCGGAATGGTTGACGAGCCGCTGTATCCATCGACCATTCCTATTTCTCAGATGGGTCCCAGTGAGCTGTGGGCAAGTTACATCCGCCCAATCGGCGCGGGAGCAGTTGCGGCTTCCGGATTGATTACTCTCTTACGAACAGTCCCTACGATTGTCGGCGCGTTCAAGGCAGGCGTGAAAGACTTTTCCTCCGAGCGTGGTGAAACCGTAAAAACAAAATCCCGCACGGACGACGATTTGCCGATGAATCTGGTTATCATTGGAGCCATTGTTTTAATTTTGCTCGTGTGGGGATTGTTGACATTCATGCCGGTGCCAGGTGCAGAAACTGGATTCTTTTCGAATGTGCTTTCCGCCTTAATTGTGGTGTCGTTTGGATTTTTATTTGTTACTGTTTCCTCTCGCATTGTCGGATTGATCGGTAACTCAGCAAACCCGATTTCCGGCATGACGATTGCCACTCTGATGGCAACCTGTGCGCTCTTTCTCATCGCGGGTTGGACCGGTGGAGCGTACAGTGCTCTGGCTATCACTATTGGCGGTGTGGTGTGCGTTGCCGCGGCGAACGCCGGTGCAACGTCGCAAGATTTGAAGACCGGTTTCCTCGTTGGAGCGACGCCGCGGAAACAGCAAATAGGGTTTATGATCGGCGTGATGGCGTCTGTTGTCGTTATCGGACTTACGCTCATTATGATGAACCAAGGGCTCGCTGAGTACAAGTCCATGTCGATGCCGCTTGATGTTGAAAATTTGTCAGAGGGCGTGCAAGTTGAATCCAGAGAATATGAGCATGACGGGAAAATGTATTATCTCATTAATGCGATCGGCTCGAAGACTGTAGCCGACGGAAAATACTTGTACAATCCGGAAACACGTACGGTTGAAATCCAGTGGATCCAAGGCATTGGGAGCGAGCAGGCACCTGCGCCGCAAGCGCGCCTCATGGCAACCGTGATTAACGGAATCCTGAATCAACAATTGCCGTGGGGGTTGGTCTTGTTAGGGGTATTTTTAGTAATTGTTGTTGAACTCTTAGGCGTTCGGTCGCTTGCATTCGCGGTTGGCTCGTATCTTTCCATTGGAACAACACTTGCCATGTTCGTTGGTGGAGTTGTCCGTTGGATGGCTGAGGGGAAAAAGCAATCCGGAGGACATGGAGAAGAGAGCGAAGTCAGCTCAGGCTCTCTGTATGCAAGTGGGCTAATTGCCGGTGGAGCAATTTTCGGACTTGCGGCGGTAGGCATTGCGCTGTTGGAAGACCGGGGAGTCCTCCCAGAAGACGCCTTTTTACTCGGTCCGTCCATGTTCCCGGAATTGAGTGTTTCGACCTTGTTGTCTGTCATTATGTTTGTTATTTTAGCGATATCGCTCTTTGTCATCGCTAAAAAACCAGTTGAGATGAAGTCGAAATAAGCGTTGGTTCATATACGAGGGCGACGATTCTCCCAGTGGGAGACTTCGTCGTCTTCGTTTTGATTCCCGTCATTGATTTTGCATAATGGTTTTGTTACTTTGGCGCTATCCTCACCGGAGATAGTGCCGTGTGATATTCCCAGCGCCGTTATGGAGAGTTGTATTTCCGTTGGGTTTGATCTGTTGGTATCCCCATGAAGATTGTCGAAAAAAGTGTGGACGACGTCATCGTATTGTCCGTGAAAGGCAGTATGATGAGCGAACCGGACGCTGCGCACCTGCGGGAGCTTGTGCACGGGTTGCTCGAAAAAAAATGTCGAAAGGTTGTTATCGATGTCGCGGGCGTTGAGCGTATGAGCAGTACAGGGCTCGGCGCGATCGTTGCTGCCATGACTTCGGTCAAAACGCGCGGGGGAGAGCTGTGTATCGCTAACGCCTCGACAAAAATTGGACCGTTGTTTATGGTGACAAAGTTGGTTAAAGTGCTCAAGCTCTATGAATCAGTCGATAAAGCTGTCTTAAGCCTGAAGTGATCGGCTGTTTGTGGTTTGTTAAGTGCTCGTTCGTTGTCAAAGAACAATTCATTGTTGTGTAGAAGGGAGCTCTCCAATGCCTAAAGTAGGCTTTAACGATTTTTTGAGCACGATACGCGGGAAATACCCAAATCTGAAGGGGTATGACGAAACCCGGCTGTTTACTTTTTTAATGCAAGCTGGGCTTGAAGTGGAATTCGACATTGACGGCGACGGCAACACCATGGTGAGTTATAACGATATTACGCCTGCTCTCGAAGAGAAGATTAAACAATTGTAATTCATTCTCCATCACCGTATTATTTTTCTTATAGTCTATGTTTGATATTCGAATCCTTAAACCCGACGAGATTGTTATTGCCGGCCGTTTCGATGCGTCGCAAGTCGATATTGCGCGCGCCGTGTTGAACCAGCTCACCGGCTCTGCAATCGTCGATATGAAAAATTTACAGTATGTGTCGAGTGCCGGGCTGGGTATTCTCTTAGCTGCGGAAAAACGCCTGAACGAGGGCGGGCACAAACTGCGGCTGGCGAATATGAACAGCCACCTTCGCGATATCTTCCAAATGTCCCGATTAGACACCGTTTTTGAAATTGTCGATACTGCCTAAACCGTTGACCAGTAAGGATAAAATCTCTCTTGACCCTAAGATGTTAAGTTTGTAGCCTGCACCTTCCAACTTTTTCACTTTTCAATTGTATTGTTAATGGTCGATGAAGATATCAGCATAGTCCAACGGGCTGTCGAAGGCGATAATGCGGCGTTCGGAAGGCTCGTTGAGAAATACCAACGGCTCGTGTTTAACCTCGCATTGAACATGTCGAGGAATTACGACGACGCGGCTGATATTACACAATCCGTATTTCTCAAAGTGTACGAGAAGCTCGGCAGCTTCGACCCGAAATACAAATTTTTCAGTTGGCTGTACCGGATTGCCGTCAACGAGTCCCTGAACCTTGTGCAGAAGCAGGGAAGGATGGAGGAGTTGGACGAAGAAACCGCTTCCGACCTGCCGACTCCGGACGGCACAGCCGAGTCCGGCGACGTAACCCAGGGGGTGCAGGAAGCGTTGCTTGAACTCGACTTGAATTATCGCATCGTGATCGTGTTGAAGCACTTTCAAGATTTGTCGTATGAAGAAATTGCTGTTATCCTCGACATACCGGAAAAGCTTGTGAAGTCGAGGCTGTTCACCGCAAGGACAATGCTCAGGACGATTTGTAAGCAGCGGGGAATCGGTTAATCAACTCAAGGATGAATGATGAACCTAGAACGGTTTCATGAATTGTTGAACAAGGAAATCGACGGACTTAACTCGCCAGCCGAATCTCAAGAGCTTTCGGCGTATGTTCAGTCCAATGCCGAAGCCCGCGAGCTGCACCAAGACTTGTTAAAGCTTTCGAATGCTCTTTCGCGAGTTCAAGAAGTGGATCCCCCTCAATCGCTAAAATCGGATATCCTTTCGGCGATTCGTTTATCTCAAAAATCCCCTGCGTCCAAGCCCTCACTGGTGCAATGGGTTAAAGACCTTATTGAGTCGCGCACGACATTTCAATACGCGTACGTCTTTTCCGCCGGGCTTTTGATCGGCATCGCCATCTACTCGATGTTGTCGGTAAATTCCGTGACAAGAAATGCAACCGACCCCGCGAGCGTTTCCGGGAGTATCATTCTCAATAGTACAGCGTACCCGTTTGCTGCTGGACATGGAGTTCAATTTGATATCGAAGGTCAAGCCATTTCCGGAAGCGTGACGACTAAATATTCATCTGACCTCGCCGTGATTGAAATTGATGTTCAGTCCAACGAACTGGTTGATGTAGCAGTAAATTTCAACCCTGAAATCTTACGCTTTAAGGGTTATTCTCAGTCCGAGCCGACTTCCGGCACGCGGAGTCTTCTGGAAAATTCCTTCCGCATTTCAACTCAAGGTAAGAATCACTATATTCTGGCGTTCGAACGGATCACGCAAAGCTCTGCTGAGGTCGCGATAGCCGTAGAGCGTCAGACCGCCTCCTTATACCGGCAGTCGCTTCTACTTGCAGAGCAAACGCGCTGACGCCAATCTAATTTCTCGTTGAGTACTTAGTAGCGTCCTTGCCTACTCCTTCGATAGGGAGTAGCTTGTATATTTTTGATTTTTTTTCAATGTTCACTCAAAATAGTGCAGAGTGTTTTTCACATAACGTTAGGCCTCACTCCGGTTTTCTTGTTCCTAATTGGCTTGGTCGTGCTGGATAGTTATAAGCTCGTCAAATTCCGGACGATACTGACAGCGGTGTTGTTCGGCGGAGCCACCGCACTCGCCTCGCTTGCGGCGAACATCGCCTTGCAGGACGTGTTGAGACTTGACGTGAGCATGTATTCCCGCTATGCGGCGCCAGTTGTAGAAGAACTTCTGAAAGCCGCGTACATTATGTATTTGATCCGCTCGAAGAAAATCGGTTTTCCTGTTGATGCCGCATTGCTCGGCTTCGCACTCGGAGCCGGGTTTGCGTTCGTTGAAAACGTTGTGTACTTGAACACTATTCCGGATGCCACTGCATTTGTCTGGGCGGTGCGTGGATTCGGGACGGCTATCATGCATGGCGGTACTGTTGCGCTATTCTCTGTTGTTTCCCAGAGCCGGTCAGAGACGCTGTCCTCAGCTTCGCCGGGTGTTTTTCTTCCCGGGTTATTGACAGCCATTGTGATACATTCATTCTTCAATCATTTTTTCCTGCCGCCGGAATCCCAAACATTACTATATCTTGTTGTGTTACCCACAGTGTTTTTGCTCGTATTCAAACAGAGCGAACGATCCACTCGCGAATGGCTGGGTGTCGGTCTTGACGCTGATGTAGAGCTGTTAAGCCTGATCAAAAAAGGCGGAGTTTCGACAACAAAAATCGGCGTGTACTTACAGACGCTCGAAACGCATTTCAGCGGCGATGTGCTGGTCGATATGTTATGTTATTTGCGCGTTCACCTCGAGTTATCCGTGAAGGCAAAAGCGTTACTGCTGATGCGGTCTGCGGGATTCGACCCGCCTCCGGATCCTGAAATTCAAGCGCAGCTTGAAGAATTACATTTCCTTAAAAATCGGATTGGGCAAACGGGTAAGCTCCTGCTGAAGCCGTTTTTACGCCACACCGGCAGGGATTTGTGGCAATTGCATATGCTTTCGGAGAAATAAGCTTCGTGACGAGCGTCATAGGGGCTCTTGTTCACGCTCTGTATAATGAGGCGAGTTATCACGAATTCCCCAACGAGCTCATGGAGGAGCTACGATGAAACACATCCTGTTGGTTGAAGACGAGTCCGATTTGATTAACATCATGGACCTCGTGATCAGCGACGAAGGATACCGTGTGACGCAGATGGGTAGCGCGGAAGATGCGTTGCAATTCTGCAAGACGAGCGTTCCAGATCTTATCATCTCAGACATCAAGATGGGCGCGATGGATGGGCTAACAATGTTCGAGCGTATGAGGGCGATGCCCAAGTTCGAACATGTCCCATTTATCATTGTCAGCGCGTTTTCCGATATGCAATGGAAAACCAAAGCGAAGTCGCTAGGCGCTATGGACTACTTTACGAAGCCCTTCGACGTCGATGAAGTTGTTTCGGCAATCAAGAAAGTGCTGACACCCCTCGAAAAAACACAGCCATTTCCGAGCGTCTAGCAGACGCTCGGAAATTCTTAATTGAGCCGCATTGTGCCTCCTTGAGCAGTTTGAGAGGTCAATGCGGCTTTTTGTTGCCCTTTCCGTTTCGCTCATTCCCAAACTCTAGACTTCAAGCCAATAAATCTGTGGATGATGATGAAGAAAAACGCTATTTTACGTGGCACACGACCGGAAGTCGAATTCCAATATCCATGTCCGATTCCCAACAAAGCGAGCTTATTCGGTACTCCTACAATTTTCAATTTGAGGACGGCAGCACCAAAGTCTTTGAGGTGTTGCTCGACCCCAAGACGTACGAGCTGCGGACAAGCCCGAACCCCAACCTTCCGGAGTGGACGAAACTGAAATTCCATCAGTGTGAAAACTGCCCGCTCACCGATGATGTCGAGCATTGTCCGGTTGCCGCTAACCTTTCGCTGTTGGTTGAAGAATTTAAGTACAACCAATCGACCGATAACACGTTTGTTGTCGTTGACGGGCCAGATCGCAGCTATGTGAAAGAAACTAGTGTGCAGAAAGGCTTGAGCTCGATCATGGGTATTATCATGGTCACAAGTAACTGCCCGGTGCTGGACACACTGAGGCCCATGGCGCGGTTTCATCTTCCGTTTGCTACGACAGTTGAGACGACATTGCGTTCGGTAACCATGTATTTCATGTCGCAATATCTCGAAATGAAAAAAGGCGGCGAGCCAGACTGGAATTTAGACAAGCTGGTAGAGTCTTACAAAGAAGTCTCGAAAGTGAATAAGGGATTATGGAATCGTTTTTCCCACGCCGCGAAATTGGACGCCAACGTCAATGCCTTGATTGTGCTCAATTCGTTCGTCGATTCATTGCGTCATTCCGTAAAAACCGGTTTCAGTGAGATTGCCAAACTGTTTGAGTCCAGTAAATAACTATCTTTTATCCTTTGGAGGAGGTATGCAGCACATCCGTTTCCTGTTTGCATGGCTGTTCGTGTTACTAGTATTTTGCAATTCCGCTACTCTCGCACAAAAGTTAAAAGTATTTATCTCTGTCGACATGGAAGGCATTACAGGTTTGGTGCACGGAGACCAGGTCAGCAGAAGCGGCTCGGACTATCAGATGGCGCGGCGCTGGATGACAGAGGAAGCAAATGCCGCCATTAACGGCGCACTTGATGCCGGTGCAACGGAAATTATCGTCAATGATTCGCACGGCGACATGCGGAATTTGATTCTTGCCGACCTGAACCCCGTTGCATCGCTCATCACTGGCTCGCCCAAGCCTTATAGCATGATGCAGGGAATTGACGCGACGTACGATGCTGCTGTGTTTGTGGGATACCATCCCCGCGAGGGAACGTTCGACGGCGTGCTAGACCATACAATGCACGGTGGCGTTGTGTACTCCGTGAAAGTGAACGGTGTGGAGATGCCGGAGCTTGGCTTGAACTCACTCATCGCCGGGTATTATAACGTGCCCGTTGTGTTTATCGCTGGCGATAAAGCCGTATGCGACCAGGCGCGGGACATTCTCGGCCAGAGTATCGTTACCGTTGCTGTAAAGGAAGGGATAGGGAAGCGCGCGGCGAAATCGATGCCGTTAAAGAAATCGCATGAAACGATTCGTGCCCAAGTGAAGGCTGCACTGGATAAACGCAAAGGGATAAAAGTGTACAAACTAAGTGCGCCGTACACGTTCGAGATGGCGTACTTTCGCAGCTCGCAAGCCGAAGGCCCGTCGTTGATTCCGGGCGTCAAACGTATTAACCCGAAGACCGTACAGTATCAAGCAAACGATTTCCTCGAAGGCTTTAAACTCATGCGCGCTTTGATCACGTTGGGGAACGATTAGTTACCCTTAAGAGAGAAAAAATCTAACTATGGATGACCAAACGTTAGCCGCCAAACCGGAACCTTCGCGCGCGTATCGCTGGGCTGTGTTGATTTTCATCAGCCTGGCGATGTTCGGGAATTATTACGCGTACGATTCTATCGGTCCAGTATTCGATCTCCTCAAGGCACAGCTTCAGTACTCAGACGAAGACCTTGGCCTGCTCTATACAGTCTATAGCGTGGCGGCGATTATCGTGCTTCTCGCCGGAGGATACGTAATCGACAAGTTCGGGACGAAGCGGACGATCATTGTCTTTGGAGCTATTTGCTTGCTCGCCGCGTTCATTACGGCAGTGTCGCCGAAATTGGGCATGATGCTGACTGGGCGTTTTTTACTGGGTCTTGGTGCTGAGCCGCTTATCGTAGCGGTTTCTGCGGCGACGGCGAAATGGTTTAAAGGCAAAGAGTTGAGCCTCGCGTTCGGCATTAACCTTACCATTGCGCGGATCGGACAGGTTGCAGCCGATTGGTCGCCTTCTTGGGCAGGATCGTTTTACGACAACTGGCAGGATCCGCTGTGGCTTTCTACAGCGCTGACGAGCGTAGGCGTCGTTGGTGGGTTTCTGTATTGGATAGCAGAAAGCCGGGCGGAACGAAAATACGTTATTGGCGGGCAGGGCGAAACCGAAAAATTGGAGCTAAAGGGATTATACACGTTCGGGAAATCCTACTGGTACGTGGTTGGGCTGTGTGTTGTGTTTTACTCGACGATATTTCCGTTTCGTGCATTTGCGATTAAGTATTTCATCGAAGCGCATGGGATGTCGCGCGAAGCAGGGGGCATACTGAACAGCTTTCTGCCGTTCTCAGCGATGATTGCCACGCCGCTCTTTGGATTACTGGTCGATAAAATCGGCAAGCGAGCCATGTTGATGACCGCCGGCTCATTGATTCTGCTACCTCTGTTCGTCGTGGTGACGTACGCTCCGCCCGGCAGCGAAATCACTTTCTCGCTGCCGCTGATGGAAAGTTTTTCACTTCCCATGACGCTTGTCATCGTTATGTCGCTGTTAGGAATTTCGTTCTCCCTGATACCTGCAATCATGTGGCCAGCCGTTGCGTATTTGGTTGAGCAGCGGAGGCTGGGGTCCGCGTACTCGCTGATGACGCTCTGCCAGCAGGTAGGCGTGTCTGCGGTGCCTTGGGTTATCGGTTTGTTGAACGATGCCTTCAGCGCGAGCCCCGAGAATCCCTCCGGCTACGCGCCGGGCATGTGGGTGTTCACCGGTTTGTCGCTGTTCGGATTGCTGTTTTCCTATCTGTTGTGGAAGAGCGAAACCGGTACACAGGCGCACGGCTTGGAAACAATTACGACGAAAGGATAAACCAATACTTTTTAATAGTTATACTTTATCACTCAACCAGAGAGAATACCAAATGCATACAAGATCGGTCTTGTTTTTCATTCTGTTGTGCAGCATAGCGTTTTCCTCACTTGATGCCCAGACGAAGAAAATTGTGGGCGGGAAAACTGCAGCGTTTACGGAAACAGTACACGGGCTCGGATTTTCAGTGGGTCCTGCATCCGGCGCAGGACTCAGTTACAGAGCCCACTTTGCCTCGGACCTTTCCCTTCAGCTGACATTTGGTATTATTAGTACGGAAGACATCATGTTTCTGAGCTACGGTATCGAGTTTCAATACGATTTGGCAAGAGGGAACGCTACACGGTTTTACGCGGCGGGAGCCTCGGCGTATTATCGATCCGGGATAGATCGAAATAAGTATGAAGCTCCGTTTCGTTTCGGAGCCGGCATCGGTGGAGAGATACTCGTGCTCGATGATTTTCACTTTTCCATCGAGGGACTGATTACTGTGTTCTCTGACGGGAATATATATCCGATTCCTCAAGCCGGAATGCACTATTACTTTTGATGCATGTTGAACGGTCATTCGACAAATACCTCAGCAGGAATCAAACTCTCCATCGTTATCAACGAGAAGCTTGTTATCCCATTTTCTGAACTTCGATTTGTCACCTCGCGCAGCGGGGGGCCGGGCGGACAGAATGTTAACAAGCTTGAGACGCGCGTAGAATTGCTGTTCGATGTAGTACATTCAACGAGTATAACGAACGAGCAACGTGCGGCACTTACTGCCAATCTGCGCTCGAAAATGGATGCTGACGGTGTGTTGAGAATCGTTGCGCAGGAGTCCCGCAGCCAGTGGCAGAATAAGCAGAATGCCGTAGAAAAATTTGTGCAGTTGTTTCGCATAGCGTTAAAACCGCGTAAGAAAAGGGTAGCAACAAAACCAAGCCGCAACGCGAAAGAGAAGCGGCTGAAATCCAAGCGCATAAGAAGCGAAACAAAAAAACTTCGCAAAAGCTCCTATGATTAACGGAAACTGAAATGGCCAATGTTAGCACTGAATTTATCACTATAGCCCGCACGAAGCTGTTGAAAGAATACCTCCCTCGTATTGAGCGATGTGTGAACGAGCTGAGCGAGGGCGATGTATGGTGGCGTGCCTACGAAACGAACAACAGTATCGGGAATTTGATTCTACACTTAAGCGGGAACGTGCGGCAGTGGATTATCAGCGGCGTAGGCGGTGCGACGGATAATCGCAAACGGGCTCAAGAATTTGCGGAGCGGGAGCACATTCCGAAAGCCGACCTGCTTGCACTGCTTCGCAGCACACTTGAAGAAGTAGATCATGTATTGGCGGAATTCGACCCGGCAAAACTGACAGAAGTGCGGCATATTCAGAAATACGATGTTACGTGCCTTGAAGCGATTTTTCACGTTGTTGAGCATTTCTCCGGGCATACGGGACAGATTATTTACATCACCAAATTACGCAAAGGTGTTGACCTGAAATTTTATGACCTCTGAATTATTAACCTTCAGAAGGTTTAGAACCTTCGGAAGGTTGTTTATCGCCTTTTGCATTATTTCCAATGTAGCTTATGCCCACGATTGTTTCCTGATGGCGAAGCCGTTCCGATTGCAGCAATCCGGAGAGGTGAAAATCGCTATTCACATTACCGAGACATTTCCCGGCAAGCATATTGCCTGGAATCCGGAGCGCATCACGCGCTTCCATCAATGGCATGGGCGAACGCTGTTAAACAGTGTCGTGCCCGAGCCGACGGAAGACTCATCTGGAGCGGCTATCGACATTACGCAAGCTGGTACGCATTTGTTCGCGGTTGATTGGTCGCAGCGATTCATTGAGATCGACGCGAAACATTTTGCCGAGTACCTGCGCGCCGAAGGGCTTGATGAAGTCTTGAAGCAGCGTGCGGCTCGTAAAGAAGAACAAAAGCCCGGCAGAGAGTTGTATTCTCGCTATCTGAAGACGTTTGTTCGGGCGGGCGATGGTGAACAAAATACCCACCGCTAGATTGTTGGCCAGACGTTGGAACTCGTCCCAATGGACGATCCCGCGGCTGCGAAGGTGGGTGACACGCTCCGCGTTCGGCTATTGTATCGCGGCGCGCCGCTTGTGCGTGCAAAGATCTCAGCAACATATACGGGAGCGACCAGCAAACCGGATACGTACGCGCAGTCAATACGAACCGATAAGAACGGTGTCGCATCATTTAAGCTGACGCATGCCGGCGCGTGGCTTATTCGCACGGTGCACATGCTTCCTTCAGAGTCTGCCGAAGCCGATTGGGAAAGCTGGTGGGCGTCCATTACGTTTGAAATACAGTAACAACTCCTTCATCATATTTCTTCCATAAAGCCGATTAGACCGCTTTTCACAGGTGACCCTACCCGAGATACCCTCTGAGAATGTGGGAAAAATCCACAGCCACTTGGGGAATTTCCAAGGCACATTGCGGAGACAGACGGACGCCATTTTTTCTATTTTGGTCAAAACCTTACTACAGAACCAACCTTTTTGCAACTTCCAGAGTCTTATCTACGTAAGTACGGTAGGTTATTCACCACACGCACGGAGGAAGCTATGAATCGCCCGTTACGATATCCCTTCATCGTATTAGCCTTATTAATTGGCGCAAGCTTGTCGTTTGCTCAAGCTTCGCGCGAAGTAAAGAAAACTGTGCCGCTGGACGTTGACGGTAGGGTTTCCATCGACACCTATAAGGGAAGTATTACCGTAACGACGTGGGATAAGAAAGAGGTCGAGATTGCTGCTGTTATCGAAGCGGATGAAAGCGGTTGGGATAGCCGTCGCGACGAAGAGGAGAAAGTGCAGGACACGGAAATTGAAATCGACGGCTCCGGCAGGGAAGTACACATCAAATCCGATTACGATAAATTGAAACGCCGACACAGCGGCTTCTGGGGCATGTTTGATGGTGATACAGGCTCACTGCCCCTCGTGCATTATACTATTAAGATGCCTGCGACAGCGAATTTGAAAGTGAAAGACTATAAGTCGGAGTCAAACATAACGGATGTGAAAGGCGATATCGCATTCAACACCTATAAAGGAGAAGTATCGATAACGGGCGTTGAGGGCAAGATGGATTTTGAGACGTATAAGGGTGACGTTCGCATTGCCTTCACGGCATTCAAGAAATCGAACCGCTTTGAAACTTACAAGGGTGAGATTGAGATCGTTCTGCCGCGTAACACCGCTTTCGAGCTTGACGCAGATATGGGCAAGAAGGGAGATTTGCGTTCGGATTTCGACGTTTCTGAAAGCCGTTCGCGCTACGACCGCAAGCGCACAGGACTCTACCGCGGGGATATCAATGGCGGTGGTCCCAGACTCACATTGGAAACATATAAAGGAACGTATCGACTACGCGAAGGGTAAGAAAAAGCTTCATCGCAAAGCGAGCACGTATCCTCATAAGCCCGTCGATCCCGATGGGCTTTTTTTTATGTAGTTGGAGCAAGGTCTCACTACTGGGTTATGTATGTAAGCAGTAGTCCTGTAACAAACCCTTTCACATTGCGTATCTAGTGTAGGAGGTACCAAACCATGAAACGCCTATATCGTTCCGAAACCAACAAGAAAATTGCCGGGTTGTGTGGCGGGCTGGGGGAGTATATGGATGTGGATCCGACAATCGTTCGTCTTGTTGCTATCATCTTATGTTTTGTGACGGGCATTTTTCCATTCCTGATTGGGTATTTGATTGCGTGGCTGATTGTCCCCGAAGCGCCGCGTATGATTAACGAAAAGTAAATACGATCCCGCACGTAGGGGTTCAATATATTGAACCCCTACATTTGTTTTAACCTCTTCTTCCTTTCCTCACAGGGAATCATTTCGTACATTCTTGCCGCTTTTAATTTCGTTTGAGAAGTACTTTTTTTTGTTCCTCCCCCGGTCTGCTCGCCCCTTTGGGCTTCGCAGACCACCCCCTCAGAGAGGGGGATAGTCGTATCTCCGCGAGCGTTTTTGTCCCCCTCTACGAGGGGGTAGGGGGAGGTCCCAAAATTTTCAACAACTGTATAAATTGATACTTACCACAGTGGCTTCTGATTTATTCGACCAAAACGGATTCTTTTCGCTCTCGTTTTTAGAGTGGCTCTCGAAACAACAGAATGCCGTGTTATTCGAGACGACCCAGCCTGACGCCGAGAACAGGCACAGTTATGTGTTTTTGAACCCTGAGTCGGTTATTAAAACGGATTCGCTCAAAGCGGTTGATAGCGCTCTGGCTCACGTTGACAAAGCAATCAAGAGGGGTAGATATGTCGCAGGATATCTAGCGTATGAGGCCGGTGCAGCGTTTGAACCCGTGTTGCAAGATAAGGCACGAACAGTGTCACCGTTACTATGGCTCGGAGTATATAAAAAACCTATTGTTTATAATCACCGCACGAAACGTTTCGAAGCTGGTGGAGCATCAGCGAAGACCATACAGCGTCGGTTGCAGTCCGCGCCAGATATGGACGTTGACCCGATTTCTCCCGTCCCGACGATGGATTTTGCAGACTACGAAAAGGCCCTTCAGCGCATACAGGAATATATTGTGGCAGGAGACACGTATCAGGTCAATTACACGTTCAAGTTGAAATTCCCCTGGAAGCAATCGCCAGCCGCGCTGTATGCGCGGTTGAGGAATTCGCAGAAGGTGGGGTACTCGGTATTCCTTTCAACAAGAGACCGGAAGGTTCTCTCGATTTCACCAGAGTTATTTTTCCGCTTGGATGGAAGCCGAATTACCGTGAAACCTATGAAAGGTACAGCGCCTCGAGGGAGAACGCCGGAAGAAGATGCCGAACAGGAAAAGGCATTACGCGCATCTGAAAAGAATCGAGCGGAAAATTTGATGATAGTCGATATGCTGAGGAACGACCTCGGCAGGATAGCAAAAACAGGAAGCGTGAAGGTGGCGAGTTTGTTCGATGTAGAAAGGTATGAGACGGTGTTTCAGGCGACTTCGACCATTGAAGCCCGCGTGCGTCCAGGCGTGACATCCGGGGAAATGCTAAAAAGCTTGTTCCCCTGTGGGTCAGTCACAGGCGCGCCGAAGATCCGAACAATGCAAATTATTCGCGAGCTAGAGACTGAGCCGCGCGGAATCTATACTGGTTCGCTCGGATTCTTCGCCCCCCGTAAAGCCGTGTGGAACGTTGCCATCCGCACCGTCGTTCTTGATACGAAGACAAATACGGGCGAGATGGGCGTTGGCGGGGGAGTGGTGCACGATTCGGTGATTGAGAGTGAGTATCAGGAGAGCCTGTTAAAAGGAAGATTCCTAACCGAATCGCACGGCGACTTCGAGCTTATCGAAACGCTGCGTTGGGAGCCGAAGAAAGGTTTTCCTCTGCTTGCGTATCACCTTAAACGGCTGGAACGGTCTGCGCGGTATTTTGGTTTTGCATTCAAACGTGAGAAGGTCGTCGCTACCCTCAGGTTATATGAAAAGAAACTCCGCAAAGAAGGTAAGGGGAAACTGTCCTTTCGTGTAAGGCTTCTCCTGAGCAGCAATGGCGGAGTTACGTTGCAGAGTTTTCGACTGGAGGAGCGTGGAGGCGAGCAACATGCGCGTTTCTCGCAAACGCCTACCGACTCCCGCAATCGATTTCTGTTCCATAAAACGACGAACCGCGTATTCTACGACCGCGAATTAGAGCGTGCGGTACTGGACGGGTATTTTGATGTTCTGTTTCTGAACGAGCGTGAAGAAATAACAGAAGGCGCTCGCTCGAATATCGTTATCAAAAAAGGAAACGAATGGTTTACGCCGCCGCTTGATTGCGGAGTTTTGCCGGGCGTGTACCGTGAGTACCTTCTGCGGTCGAAGACCCATACTGTGCAGGAGAGGGTTCTGACACTTGACGATATCAAATCTGCTGACGAGATTTACCTCTGCAACGCTGTGCGGGGGTTAGTGCGTGTTCATATCGATGGGTTGTAAAATTGTCCAATCATAGGGAGCTCATATGCCGAACTACTGGTTGTTGAAATCCGAGCCGATGACGTATTCGTTCGATACGTTAATGAAAGATAAAAAGACTGTGTGGGATGGCGTCTCGAGTTTTGCAGCGCTCAAACACATGCGGTCTATGAAAAAAGGGGACCTGGCGTTTGTGTATCATTCCGGGGATGAAAAAGCTGTCGTTGGCATCGCGCAGATCGAATCAGCCGCTTACCCCAACCCAAACGAAAACGACGAACGGCTTGTAGTCTTCGATTTGAAGGCGAAGGAGAAACTGAAGAAGCCGGTTCCGCTAGCAGCTATTAAGGCTGACAAGGCGTTTGCGCAGTTTCATTTGGTGCGTATCCCCCGGTTGTCCGTGATGCCGGTTGAAAAGAAGCTGTGGGATTTGATACTAAAGATGAGCAAATAGTAATTCAAACGGCGCTGTGCACCCTTCGGAAGGTTCTATTGTAGATTGTCAATTGTCCATAGGTCATCATGAGCACTTACCCCCAACGTATAATTTGTTTGACCGAAGAGACAACGGAGACGTTGTATTTGCTCGGCTGTCAGGATCGGATAGTTGGCATTTCGGGCTTTACGGTGCGACCGATGGAAGCGCGGCTGGAGAAGCCGAAAGTCTCTACGTTTCTTGATGCGAACTACGAAAAAATTATCGCGCTGAAACCCGATATCGTTTTTGCGTTCTCCGACCTGCAGGCGGAAATTGCCAAAGAGCTGATGTTGCGGGGAATACAGGTTGTGGGATTTAACCAGCGGAGTATACAGGACATCCTGCGGATGATTCTTACGGTCGGCGGAATTGTCGGCAAGCAGACTGAAGCACAGGAGACAGTCCACAAGTTTGAGCAGCGCTTGGAGCATATCTCCAGACAACACAATGGTTCATCCCGCCCGCGCGTGTATTTTGAAGAGTGGGGAGACCCGTTGATTTCCGGTATTCGCTGGGTTAGCGAGCTTATTGAGATTGCAGGCGGGGAGGATATATTTTCCGAATTGCGAGAACATCACAACGCAAAAAATCGTATTGTGCAGCCGGATGAAGTCTTGAAAAGGAAGCCGGAGATTATCATAGGATCGTGGTGCGGTCGTCCGTTTAAGAAAGACCAAGTGAAACGACGGCAGGGATGGGAATTGTTGCCCGCGATACAGAACGGTCGGCTCTATGAGGTTAAATCTTCGATCATCCTGCAACCCGGTCCTGCCGCACTGACAGATGGGCTTGATGAGCTGGTGCGAATTATCCAGGGAAGTTAATCGTTCGGCAAAAATCCCATTTCACGCAGGAGACGCTTTGTTTCCGTCTTTCCCTGTTCGTTCAACGGTTGCAGTGGTCGCCTCGGGTATCCCCCGTTGTATCCCATCAACGTTGTGGCGTACTTTAATCCTGCAATGCCGTATGTGACTGTCACCGCCTTGTTCACAACAGACATCCTTTCCTGTAATTCTTTCGCTTTGGCAGTAAGCCCCTTCTCATACAGGTGTTGGATTTCTGTGCACTGGTTGGGCAGGCAGTTAGCCGCAGCGTGCACACCGGCGCGAATGCCGATTTCCAACGCAGGCAGCCAAACGCCCACGCTTCCAACCATCAATGTAAATTCTGGTGGGACCGCATTATAGAATGTGTGAAGTTGATTGACGCCCATCGCGCTGTCTTTCATGCCGACGATGTTTGGGTGGCGGCTGAGTGTCTCAACCACGTTGACGGAAACATTCACGTGCGTGAACTTCGGTACGTTGTACACAAGGATGGGGATCTTGCTGTTGTCGGCGACCTCGGTAAAAAATCGGATTAAGACCTCGTCAGTCATTGCATCGCCGTAATAATGTGGTGTGAGCACGAGCGCTGCATGAACGCCCCGCTGCGCCGCTGCGTTGGTGAGTTCTATCGTCTCGTTTGTGGACTCCACTCCGGTTCCAGCGAGAACAATCCTATCGCTTGCCGCGTGCTGAACAGTAAGCTCAATTAACTTAAGCTTCTCATCGAGCGTGAGGTATGCTGCCTCGCTATTTGACCCAAGGACAAGGTATCCGGTAAGCGAGTCGGAATTCCAGAGCGCGAGATTGGCTACGAAAGCATTATGGTCAACCTCACTGTTTTCCGTGAACGGAGTGACCATCGGCGGCAGAACGCCTTTGAGACGGCTTTTGAGGAGGGATAATTCCATTTTGTTAATAGTCGTTGTTGAAGATCGGGTACGTTTTGTTCGTGACACAATGTACGAAAGAGTGCGCAGAACTTCTACACATGTTTGGCTGTTCTGAAGAGTGCCGGTTGTTTGTCCGGCGTTGCCTTTCGTTGAATTCTGTTTGCTTCTCGTTGTGTTTCTCGCTACCTTCGCTCAAGTTGTTACACTTTAGCAGAGGCGCCTTCCTATGATATTCCGTGTTGGGCTGTTGCTGTTTTGCTTACTTGCAGCGTCTGTTCCGCTCGCCGCACAGGCGGTCGTGGATATTCGCGGCGTTGTTTCGGATAGCGCCACGGGTGAAAAGCTTCCTTTCGCAAATGTTGTGCTTATCGGACAGAATAGAGGAGCCGCATCCAACATCCAGGGTTTTTACCTCATTCCCAATGTCAAGCCGGGGACATATCAAGTACAGGCAAGTTCTATCGGCTACGGGCGGCGGGTGCAAACGGTTACGGTATTCCCTGGCGATCCGGTAACGATTAATTTTAAGCTCGCATCGGAAGCGATAGAGTTTTCTGAAGTCGTTGTGACGGAGCGCGCGAAACGCGAACTGTTAGAGATCAATACCAGCATCCATGTTATGGAGCAACGAGACATCAAAGTTGTGCCGGTGACGGTGCAGGAGGATATCTTCAGGGCGATACAAATTTTGCCAGGGATTGTCTCCACCAGCGATGTGAATTCTCATTTTTATGTCCGAGGGGGATCGGGGGACCAAAACCTCATCTTGCTCGACGGTATGAAAATCTACAACCCGTTCCATGCCTTCGGTATTTTTAGCATTTTCGACTCGGATCTGATAAAAACGACAGAAGTATACACAGGCGCGTTTCCTCCGGGGTTCGGCGGCAGGCTTTCCTCGGTGGTAAATATGACAACGCGGGATGGAAATGTGACGTCGTTTTCGGGAAAGGCGAACATCAATTTTATTTCTTCGAAATTGCAATTGGAGGGGCCTGTTTTCAAAAACACGCGCTGGTTGGTGAGTGGCCGCAAATCATTGTTTAGCGGAACGTTTGACCGGTTCCTGAAGAAAAACGTGCCTCTTTCGTTTTACGACGCGTTGGTAAAAGTGTCCCGTGAAGGCGAAAACAACGCATCGTACGGTTTTCAAGGTTTTTTTAGCGGAGATGAACTACGCTCTGCCGACCCGCGGGAGGCGGATTACCGTTGGCGCAATCACGCCGTGGGTTTTACGGCTTCCGGATTGCTTCAAGACCGATTATATATCAACGCTGTTGGTTTTGAGAATTCCTTTTATGCCGAACGTGACCCCAAGCAATCGGAAGCCATCACTCCTGCCAGCACGCGTATTACTGAAGTCGGCGTAAAAGCCAACGCGACGCTGTACACCGATTCTCACGATTTATTCTTTTTCGGTTTTGAATTCAGCTTCCCGCAATTGGAGTACAATCTTATCAACAATTTCGGTATTGCTCGCTCACTGAAAAGCTCATTCGTCGAATCGTGGTCATGGATACGTTATCAGGCGAAATTCGAAGGATTCCAGATCGACGGCGGCATCCATGTGGATGTCGGTTCGCTGTTCCAACGAACCTCCTCGTTCGAATTGCTTCAACCGCGTGTAAATATGAGCGTTGTTCTCTGGCCGGAGTGGAAGGGCAAAGCGTCGTATGGAAGATTCAATCAAAATCTCATTACGGTAAATAACGAGGATGACGTTATTTCTATCTTCGATGCGTGGATCGAAGTGCCGCGTACGCTTCGCTCCGAACAGGCAGACCACTACGTGCTTGGGTTAGAGGGCAATATCTTTCGCGAACTTTCCACCAGTGTCCAGACATACTATAAAAAGTACGGCTCGCTCATCACCTATAATCGCGATAAAATCGATGCCTTAGACCCCGATTACGTGAACGGCACTGGTAAGGCTTATGGGGTGGAATCGTTGATCCGGTATGGTATACCGTTTCTTGATTTCTTTGCCTCGTATACCATCGGGTGGACGGAGATAACAACAAATAATTTTACGTATTCGCCGCGCTACGATCGTCGCCATACGTTGAACCTACTCACGGTGTTTCATCTTGCTGATAGCTGGGACCTGTCGTTTCGCTGGGAGTTGGGAAGCGGATTTCCATTTACGCAAACCATCGGATATTATGACAGGCTGCCCTTGGATGACATCTTCGATGGTGATTTTGTCGGCGAGACGGGAAAACCGTATTCTATTTTGGGCCCGAAAAACTCTGCTCGATTACCTACTTATCATCGTCTGGACGGCAGCGTGACGTATCGCTTTACTGTGGGTCCAATAAAAGGCAGTGCCGGCATTCATGTGATTAACGTATACGACTACAAAAATATCTTTTACTTTGACCGGAAGACGGGCCAGCAAGTCAATATGCTGCCATTCTTCCCGTCTGCAACGTTGAATGTCGAATATTAATCGTACGATGAAATCAACAACACTCATCGTGATCTTTGCTGTGTCGTTTGTCTCGATGAGTTGTACCGAAGCCTTTAACCCTAAGGGGCCTTTTCAAGACAGGCTGGTGGTATTCGCTATTTTGACAACAGTTAAGGATACACAATTTGTGCGACTGTACAGAACATATGATCCTCCGGGGTTTAATCCCCTGGAGCATACAACTGATAACACGGTTGATAGTGCTCAGGTGAGCATTAGCACAAATTCGACTGTTTACCAGTTTCAGGACACTACCATTGTGCGTGAAGATAAGAGCCGTTATACAAACGATATCCGAGCTTATGTTGCATACCCGTTCCCTGTCGTGCGGGGCCAATCCTACACGCTCGACATCCAGACAAAGATCGGCGAAACAGTGAATGCGAATCTTACCGTTCCCCTGCCGGCGACGGTCACGATCAGCAACTCAGCGGCGCTGCAAAATCCGCGGCCGTTCCGTGATATTTTCTTTACGGTAAATTCAAGACTTTACGACCGTACGCGGGGTTTTCAGGTTCGTGTGTTTCTTGAGTACGACATATTGGAAAACGGTATTTATGTCCGAAGGCGAGAGGAAATTCCGACGGCTGTAAGTAATTTTATTGATTGCCATACGTTTCTTCCGGCGTACCACTCTCTCGAACGACGAAAATCAATTCAGCCTGAGCGAACAACATTTGACGTCTTTGCCTATATGGCTGCACTCGCCAAAATATGGCATTCCAATATTTCGTTCGATGTTCGAATGCGGCAGGTGGTTGTTGAACTAACAGAGTTCGACCCGGCGCTGTATTCTTATGCTAATATTATGAAAGGATTCCGGGATGAGTTTTCCATCCGAACAGATGAGCCTGATTATTCCAATATCCCGGGCGGACATGGAATCTTCGGCGTCATGACAAAACAATCGCTCGTTGTTCCTCTGCCAGACACCACGGGGAGCACGTTGGGCTGCCAAAACTTATGACGAAACTATTATTGTTACTTTTTTGCTGTATCGTGTTAATCTCGTGCAGCGAGCCGTTCGAGCCTAAAGGGCCTTATAACGAACAGCTTGTGGTGTACGGCATTCTTAACGCGGAAAGCGACACGCAGTATGTGCGTGTATACACTACGTACAATCCGGACGGCTTTGACCCCTTCACAAACGTAGACGATAAACAAATCGATAACGCGACCGTGACTCTCGAGGGTCCTGGAATCATCGAACAGTTTCAAGATACAATGGTAGTGCGAGACGATAAGAGCAGATATCCATCCGATATTAGCCCGTATATTTTAGCTCCGTTTTCCCCAACACCCGGTGCAACCTACGCGCTCAATGTTGTGCTTCCATCAGGCCAAACAGCAAGCGGAACTGCGTCTGTTCCGGGACCCGGGGTTGTCAATGTTCGGTCTCCACACATAGTGCAGAATCCGGGAGGCTTTAGCGAGGATATTGCTATTGAGGCGAGTATAGCCCCACAAACGCGCGGGCTGTTGGTACGGATGTACGTCGAATTTCAAATTTCCAACGGAAGCGTTACCGAATTGCGGCGTGAGGAAGTGCCTTTGCGCGTGAGCGGTTCTGGGAATTCCGTACTCGTCGATCCGGTCTACCCATCGATACAGCGCCGGACGAGCTTGCCGGGTGGCAGCGTCAACCGAAGCGAGTACATCTATTTTCAAAACGAAGCATACCGTGCATTCCGTGAGAATCTTAAGGTTGAATACTCTGGATGGTCGATTATTTACAGACGCGCCGTTTTTATCCTCTGGCAAGCTGAGCCGAATCTCTATAATTATTATAATATCGTCAATGGATTCCGCGATGAAATTTCCATCCGCACCGACGAGCCCGATTATGCTTCCATTTCCGGTGGGCTCGGTGTGTTCGGTGCGATGACTATTGACACGACGTACGTTCCACTCCCTCAATAGCGGTATTCGTTCACTACAGTTGTATGCGTTTCGTTCTTGAAAATCCCTGCAAAAAATGCTATGTTGCAGTGCTACGTACAGCATTATGAAGATTTTTTCTTTCCTCAAGCAAGGATTACGGGAACCTGAGTGGACGTATAACGCGCCGGGTAACATCTGGCGTATTCAGTTTTCACAATCCGGCCAGCTTGTCGGTGAATGCCGTGATCACGAACTCAAAACGGTGTCATTTTTTTGCCTCGACGAGAATACCGGATCCGTGCACTGGCAAGGTGTTCGTTTGAATCAATCTGCGGCTAAGGAGGATGCTCCGCGGCTTGTCGAAACTTCAGTTGACCCGTGGTGGATAGGAATAGATTCAGTCTATCGAGATGTTATACTCCTGCATGAGTTTGCAAATCCTGGGCTGCCCGAGCATCGCGGCATCCTTGCGTTAGACCTGGGTTCCGGGTCGCTGTTGTGGCACAACCGGGATCTGACGTTTTGGTTCGCATACAAGGACAGCCTTTACGCTTATAAGCCTATGTTCCAAAAGCGTATCGGCTACAAGCTTTCATTGAAAACGGGGAACGTCGAAGAAGAATTTGATGATGCGCTTGACAACCTGTACACGCTTCGTTCGCTGGCGCTCAACGAACAGCGTGAGGAGGAGTATCTGTTCCCGGAAGTTTTGGAGGAGGGCGTGGGTGGTCAGGATGTGAGGGCAATTGTCAAGAAAGAGACGAGGGACGCCGAAGTGTTAGGGAATGTTGAGTTCATCCGGCACGACCCCTTTTTACTGTTGAACTACTATACATCGAACAGGCTGTCAACGGTTGAATCGCCAATATTGGAAAACCGCTTTTCCATTTTTCATCTCGAACGGCAGAATA
>JAKEEG010000089.1 GCA_022616555.1 Ignavibacteriota bacterium
CACCAGACCATGCACCTACTGCACCCTGAATCGCATAGCGCGAGCTTTCCCAGTATTTCAGTGAGAATCCGGTCGGCGTTCCGATAACGATGCCGATGCCGAATTTTTTGTTCTGCGGAGTTTCCGCTAAGACAACACTTGACAATACACAGACTGCAACAACAACCATAACGATGCGTTTCCCTATACGTTCCATGGAGCCCTCCAATGGTTACAGGTAGTGTTTGAGGAACTGACCGGTATATGATTGTTCTAACTGCGCAATCTGTTCGGGCGTTCCCGTCGCAACGACCTCGCCTCCGTGTTCTCCGCCTTCGGGTCCGAGGTCTATAATATAATCTGCGCATTTTACGATATTCATGTTGTGCTCTATGACAACAATGGAATGCCCTGCTTCCAGCAGAACATCGAAACATTTGAGCAGTTTAGCGATATCATCGAAGTGTAGTCCGGTCGTCGGCTCGTCAAAAATGAACAGCACGTGCCCTTCTGTTCCGGACATGGTCAGGTGGTTCGCCAGTTTAAGCCGCTGCGCTTCTCCGCCCGATAGAGCGGTCGACGACTGGCCCAAACGAAGGTAGCCCAACCCGACGTCCTGCAACACCTGCAATTTTTTCGCGACGCGCTTTCCTTCGATGGATTGGTTGAAAAATTCCAGCGCCTCCGCAATGGTCATGTGCAAAATGTCATCCACATTTTTGCCGCGGTAACGTACTTCGAGCACTTCCTGCTTGAAGCGCTTGCCCTTGCACGCTTCACACTGGAGGTATAAGTCGGCAAGAAATTGCATCTCTATTTTCTGAACACCGTCGCCTTCGCAGACCTCGCAACGCCCGCCGGGAACATTGAAGGAAAAGTATCCCGGCTTGAACCCGCGTACCTTTGCAGTCGGCACACTTGCCAGCAAGTCGCGGATGAGGTCGAATGCTTTGATATAGGTGATGGGGTTCGAGCGCGGCGACCTGCCGATGGGAGACTGGTCTACCATTTCCACCCGCTCGACCTGGTCGATTCCTTCCAGTCCCGTGTATTTCCCGACATGGCCCTCGAAGCCCTGCTTTTCCTTTTGCGTACCGGCGTAGAGGATATCGTGTATCAACGTACTCTTGCCTGAGCCGCTGACACCGGTGATGCACACGAACATATCGAGTGGAACTCGTACATTTACGCTCTTGAGATTGTTTTCTGAAGCTCCGCGGATGTAAATCGACCGCTCGGAATCCTTCCGCCGTTTTTTGGGTGTCGGAATAGTGAGTTTGTCGCTGAGGTATTTTCCGGTGAGCGACGTCGGGTGTTTCAATAACTCCACAAGACCGCCGTTAAACACCACTTCTCCGCCCTGCTCACCGGCGCGGGGACCCATATCAACAACGACATCTGCTTCCCGCATCATTTCGTCGTCATGCTCAACGACGAGCACGGTATTGCCCAAGTCGCGAAGGGACTTCAATATCTTAATAAGCCGGTTGCCATCCCGCGGGTGCAAGCCGATACTCGGCTCGTCGAGCACATACAACGAACCGACAAGCGACGAACCCAGCGACGTGGCGAGATTAATTCGCTGATACTCCCCTCCGGAGAGCGTCATCGTTAAGCGGTCGAGCGTAATATAGCCGATGCCGACTTCAGTCAGAAATTTTAGTCGCTTCTTTAACTCTTCAATAATGCGCCGCGCAACATTGAAATCATACTGAGACAATTTGAGGCTTTGGAAGAAGTTATTCGCCTCTTCAATCGTCATACGAACAACATCGTGCAATCTTTTGTCGGCTACCTTGATATTCTGCGCTTCCGGACGCAGGCGCGAGCCGCTGCACTCTGTGCATGTCGTATAACCGCGATAGCGGCTGAGGAATACTCGGTAATGAATCTTGTACGACTTCCGCTCAATAAATTGGAAGAATTTATAGATGCCGTCAAAACCATCATAGCCATTCAAAATAACATCAAGTTGTTGTTGCGTAAGCTGTTTGAAGGGCACATCGACGGGAACACCGGCTTTCTTGGCAACTTTCAGCAAATCGACCAAATTCTCGCGCCATCGCGGGAACGACCACGGCTGTATAGCGCCCTGCTTGATCGATTTATTCGGGTCGGGCACGACAAGCTCCATATCGATCCCGATCGACCTGCCGAACCCCTGGCATGTAGGGCAAGCTCCAACGGGATTATTGAACGAAAACATCCGCGGGTCCGGGTCTTCGTATCGTAAACCGTCGTTCGAGCATTCATAATGTTGCGTGAACCGGTGTGTTTTTTTCGAGTCGAGCAAATACACCAGTGCATAGCCATCTCCCTCAACAAACGCCGTCTCTACGGAATCGGCAATACGCGTTTCGGTTTCTTTTTCGTCTTTGCGAACCGCCAAACGGTCAACTAGTACGTTAATGGATTTTTTATCTTTGCCCTTAAAATCCTGTTCATTTAAGTCAATAAGCTCGCCGTCAACAACGATACGGAAAAATCCACGCTTCTTAAGTACTTGTAACTCCTCTTTGACGCTACGCCCCTCGTGGTCGTGCATGGGGAACATCACGTAGAGCTTTGTACCGTCTGCTTCCTGTTGTAGCCTGTCGACTACGCTCGCAACGGTATCGCGTTTGACCAGACTACCGCACTTGCGGCAGTAGGTTTTTCCAATTCTGCCAAACAACAGCCGCAAGTAGTCGTACACCTCCGTCGTGGTTGCAACAGTCGAACGCGGGTTGCGAGAGGGCGTGCGTTGTTCGATGGCAATAGCCGGACTAATGCCCTGGATGAAATCCACATCCGGTTTATCCATACGCTCAAGAAATTGCCGCGCGTAAGAGGAGAGGCTTTCGACGTAGCGTCTCTGCCCTTCCGCGTAAATCGTGTCGAACGCAAGGCTGGACTTGCCCGAGCCGCTGACGCCGGTCACCACAATAAGTTTATTGCGGGGAAGCTGGAGGCTGATGTTTTTGAGGTTATGAACGCGCGCGCCGCGGATAACGATATCCGTGAGCTTTTTGCCATTGGCCGGCCTGTTGATTGGCTTGAGAGCGGTGCGAGGGGTATCGCTGCGTTTAGTGGATTTCGTTTGAAGCTTAATACCTGCCATAAGTAGTAAAAGTACCTGACAGAGGGCGCAAAATCAACGAAAATGTTCGTGAAGTTTTCGATTGAAGGCGACGTGACACCACGTTGCCTTCCCAAATTGTATGATATCTCTGGTGTAAATCAAATTCTTCCGTATATTGGCAAAACTCTACACACTCATAGCACCGTTTTACACTATATGAATACCAAAGCGAGCGGATTCCTTTTCGGGTTGCTGTTTTTCTTCCTGATTGCATTCCTGCCGACATTTGGCGTATTCCGCGTTGCAGCCGAGTCCGCCGTTGCCGGACTGGCAGACACAACAATGCAGCTCGAAGTCGGGGCGCTTGCACGTTCCATGCAGACGGTACTGGCACTGCTCTCACTCATGGTCATGTGGTGGGTTACCGACGCTGTGCCGCTGCCTGCCACAGCGCTTATGCCAGCGCTCATCCTGCCCCTGTTCCACGTGGTCGGTTTACAGGGCCAAACGGTATTTGAGTTTAACCTAAGACACGTGCTCGTGCATTACGCCAATCCGGTAATCTTTCTTTTTCTCGGGGGATTTCTCATCGCCGGAGCAATGCAGAAATGGAAACTCGACCGGCGGTTTACGCTCTGGTTTCTTACCCGCGGCAACATCGCCAACGATACACGCTCAATGCTCTTCGGGCTTATGGCTGTGACCGCGCTCTTGTCTATGTGGATTTCCAACACCGCCACCGCCGCAATGATGCTGCCGTTAGGGTTGGGGGTTTTATCCGTGCTGGATGCGAAACCGGGTGAATCCCGTTTCGGGACAGCACTGATGCTCGGGATTGCATGGTCGGCGTCTGTCGGGGGGATCGGCACTATCATAGGCACTCCACCGAACGGTATTGCACTTGGCATTCTGGATTCTACTTTCGGTAGTGATCCGGGTTACCAGCGCATTACATTTCTGGATTGGATGAAGTTCGGTGTTCCGCTTGTTGTTGGATTTCTACCGATGATGTGGTTTCTCCTCATAAAGGTATTTCCGCCCGAAGTCCACGCTCTCCCCGGTGGAAAGGAGCGCCTCTCGGCAGAGCGAACCCAACTCAGCAAGATGAGCAATGGTGAAAAAGGCGTACTGGCTATTTTCCTGCTCGCGGTGGTTCTCTGGGTCTCCAATCCGTTTTGGGATTCCCTCCTGCCAGACTCGTTGGCATTACGGCTTGGGTGGATTGACGAGTACTCCATCGGGCTTTTTGCCGGAGTAATACTCTTCCTCATTCCTGTGAACCTACGCGGAGGGGTTTTTCTGCTCGACTGGAGGGATACCAAATTTGTGGATTGGGGAACTCTACTCCTCTTCGGCGGCGGCATCGCTCTCTCAGACGCCATGTTTAAAACCGGACTTGCCGGAATAATTGCAACATCGTTTGTCGGATTCTTCGGCTCTCCCTCAACGCTCATGATGGTGTTTCTCGTCGTGCTGCTGGTGAATTTCCTGACGGAAATCACTTCCAATACCGCTGTGACGTCCATGATGGTGCCGATAGTGATTTCGATTGCCGTGAGCACTGGTGAGAACCCCGTGACGCTTGCGGTAGCAGCGGCTGTCGCGGCGTCGCTGGCATTCATGCTTCCCGTTGCAACGCCGCCCAATGCACTCGTGTACTCAACAGGTTATATCCGCATCGGTGAAATGATTAAAGCGGGCTTCTGGCTGGACATTATCGGCTGGCTGTTTACTGTCGGGATTCTCATCGTTGTGGCAAACTGGATATTCGGCGTGGTGGCGTTTTAAATCATATCTCTGGTAGGGAGTTCTTACTCCCGACCATTTGCACAGGGTGCGTCGCAAGTCGAAATCGCTATTAGCTCGCATTAGCGGGGCTTTCGCGGGCGACCCTAGGCAAGATACCTCCTTGCGGTGATGGGAAAAATCCATCGCCGTTTGGGGAATTTCCATCACTATCCAGTAACTGAGACAGGATACCAGAATATAGGTATTGTGCTATAACCCTACCTGCACCCTCATAGTTGGCACAAATTCGACGATTCCAAAGCCTCGCTCAACCGGAACGATGTGTGCCTCTGTAGTAATGCGTTTGTTATATTTGCCCGTAATCCAGGCGGCATCCAAGGCGCTAAGAACGCGATTGAGCAATAGCAATTGCCCCGCTGTGCGAGCAATAGTATAGAAGTCATTTGCCTCGCCGCGCATTTTGGAATACGCCAAAAAGCGTTCTGTGAGAGCGGTGTGAAAGTTCTGATCGTCCACACTCGCATCATCCCAGCCCGGGTTGTATTGCGGATATTTACCGATCAGCTCATAGTATTGTTGCTCGGGCCTGAGAGGAAGTTGATGCGAAAAAAACGTTCCGGTTTTCTTCCCGATTTCGCTTTCGGCGTCGTTCAAGCGGTCCCAGTATACCCGTTCCCACGGCGGCGCGTTCGGATTGTTTGGGTTGTATAAATTCATAAGCTTGGCTGGGTCGGCATTTTCGTTGAGTGATAGACCATACTGTTCAATCCATTGTGCGTACTTGAGGACCGACCAATGTTGGTCGGCAAACGCCTCAAACACGACGGTCTGGTCATCTCCCTTACTTTCGTACGATGCGTAGATTATCCACAAACCGACTTCAGCGGCGAGGAACGACCCGTATCGCCAGTAGTCGTAACGGTCAATATAAAATTCGCCGGCTCCCGGCAACGCAAGAGACATGCCCGCGGCTAAAAGCGCTGACTTTGGTTGAGGATCCATGTTAAGAGAATCTTGTCGAGAGTGAAATACTCTCTTGGAGTATTCTACATCAATGCGGAGGTCGCCACTTAACGGTAACGACTGCTGCGGGGGTGATTCATTCAATAACGATTGGCTAAGAGCTGCTGCATTCACCATGAGAATGAGCGCAACGAGCACTACTGCGTTCTTCCATTTCATCGCAACCTCCTGGTTGTCTGGCTAATGTCGAAGCTAAACAGCACCCCCACATAAAACCGCCACTCGCGTCCATACGTGATATCGATGTTATTGACCGTGCGGGTAAACCGGTCGAACCCGTACGCCCCGCTGAAAAATATGCGCGTCGGAAACGCGTAGAATGAAAACGATTCGAGCCGCAGCTCAAATCCGGCGTCGGTCTTCCACTCACTGAACGCCGGTGTGGAGCCGGTCCATGCCTCACCGATGTCGCCGAAGACTGAGCCGTAAAGCTTGGTGAAATAGAATTGGAGAAAACGGAAATTTATTGTTCTCCAGATGGGGAACCGGTACTCGGCATGGAGAGTCGCGTATTCATTTCCACCCAACGAATAAAATGGATAGCCCCGCATACCAATGAACCCACCTGCGTAGAAATCGAAAAAATTATCCGTCGGGCCGCCAAGGATTGAACCTCCCCTTAGCGACAGCGTAAGTACATGCCTTTCTAACGGCAATGGAATGTGCTCGTTCCAGTCGAGCTCGACGCGGTGAAAGTTAAAGTGCTTGTAAATAGGCTCCACGAACCCGTTCCGTATTTCAAAATCCCCGTCCGGGTTAAACCTGTTGAGCTCGTACGTGTAACGGAGCGAGAACGACCTGCCGACAGGGTTGATTTCCGATTCGCCCGATGGCTCAATCCCAGAATGCCTGAGCTGAAGGCTGAAGGTGTTTGCGATCAGATACAAACTGCGGAAGGACGAATACAACTGGCTATCGTTCGGGTTGATAAACGACCCAATGTCTGCGCTATAACGGCTGAACGTGTACCCAAGCTGAGCGGTGTTGTGCTCGGAGTATATATTCTGCTTGAGAAATAAGTCGAATTCTAAAAGGTTGTACGTCACGTCGACGTCTACTAAATACGGCGGCAGTTCAAGCCCACTCGTCGTTTTGCGCGTGATGTTATACACTTCCGCCGAAAGGACGGGGTCTAAACCTAGTTGGTACAAACCGGGGACTTTGTCACGGTATTCGAAAATGAAAAACAAATCGCGCTCAAATTTCCTGTTCAGCATCGCTCCGCCGAAGAGGGTTAGTTTTCCCACCATGTCATATGAAGAAAAATAGAGTCCGGCTTTCACGACATCCAGCCCTGTATTGCGCTGGTTGTAATTGTCGATGCGCACGACAGGCACAAGCGTCAGGCTGGTAAACACGTTGCGATACGCACGCGTTGGCAAATCCGGCAGCGGTTCTGCCGGAGGGTTTTCCGTCGGGTGTGAATTTGTGCCGTGTACTCGTGGAGTAAGCGCGGCAATCGCACCAGTCGAAATCGCGCTCTGCTGATCACGGGGCAGCAGTGCTA
Organism: Ignavibacteriota bacterium; assembly: GCA_022616555.1. Lineage (GTDB taxonomy): Bacteria > Bacteroidota > Ignavibacteria > UBA10030 > UBA10030 > JAKEEG01. The sequence continues at coordinate 7,320 of JAKEEG010000089.1, forward strand.
TCTTGTAGCCTGTGGAAGTATAGAGCGCATAAACAAGGTCGCCGACCTCGTTGACGGCCGGCAAAAAGGCGCCGCCGATAACGTTCGTCATTTGCCGCGTCGCGCCCGTCTCGAGACTCATCTCATAAATATTAAAAATACCCGTTACGTCGGATGAATAATAAAGCGATGAGTCGTTGATAGAGAAAACGGGATTCCTGCTATTGCCCCGCACCTGAAACTCACGGAAACCGCTTCCGTCAGCGTGAATGATGGCAACCGATTGATTATGGCCGGTCGAGAAACCAAAGGCGATCTCCTCCCCGTCGTACGACCAGGAAGGGGTATAGACCTGCTCGCCATTTTCGAATGCTGTAATCTTCCTATAGTTCTTTCCATCGGCATCTGCAACCGCGACGTTAGTCGTACCGTCGTGACTTACCACAAAGACGAGTTTCGACCCGTCACGCGAAAGCTGTGGATTCATTGCGCGCCAGCCGTGCGTAAAGCGTTGTTCATCTTCTTGCTGAAGGTCATAGCGGTAGATGTCGAATTGTTTCGACCAGTAGGGATTCTCGCTCGTTGCTTTGGAATAATACAAGTACCGGCCGTCCGGCGAAAAAGATAGTGCCGACCTCACACCGCTGACAACGCGCTCTTTCTTTTTCGTTTCTCTGTCGTACATATACACCGTGCTTAGCGAAAAATAATCGCGTCCGCCCGTAGCAACGTACGCGATATTTTTTCCACCGGGCATGAATGTTGGGTAGAAATTCCCGAATCCCCGCTCCTCGATAACTTCGCCTTCAACTAACGCACCAATGTTGTGAAGCGTCTTTTGATACACGGCGAGCTGCGATTGTTTCCACTCCTCGTATAGCTCTTCTCCTGTCTTTTGTAGAACGGATTCAATTGCTCCGCTAATCGTCGTGCGATGAAACGAGCCAAGCGCTTGTGAAATCTCTCGCAACTTATCTGCGCCGTATGTTTGCGCAATGTATCCCACAAATGAATAGCCGGCATTATAGGACTGTTCGTTTCCGAGGCTTGTTTTGCCGAACACCGCCATTTCCTCCCACGACAGCGCTTTGTTGTCAAGCAAAGCTGTGCGTAAAATCATCTCGCGATGGGTGTCCCACCGGTCGTGATGAAGGTCGGGGTGATTATACTGCGCCGCTCCTTCAGCGAACCATGCCGGGACAACAAGTGCCGAAAGGGGGTACGATACGATGACATTCGGGTAGCCCGAAAGCACATCCGGGCGGCGCTCGGATTCGTACCCAAGCCACTGGAAATACACGGCGGGAACAGTTCTGCCTAGCTTCATCGCGGTTTGGATTTGCACGATATGGGTAAACTCGTGGGTCACGACATTTTCAATCCACGGGTGCGTTCCGCGGAGCTCAAAGTCGAGCGAAGGCGCGAAGATTTCTATTTTGTTATCGTAGAAATAGGCTGCGCCGTTGGAGTAATCGTCATGGTCGCGGATAACGATACTGACGCGCTGGTCCGGTTTATGGAGATAAAACGATGTGATCGGTTCGTAGATGCGCTCAGCGACCTGTGCCACCTCCTGCGCAGTCCGCTCAGCCCCGGCGTGGAAGTGAACCAAAAAGTGCTCGGTTTCGATAGTCCTCCACTCAAGCTCCGGATGCGGGAATTCTTCCTGGCTCCTTGCGACGGAACAAAGCGCGACAGCAACCAAGGCAGTAATAACAAGCGGATTTCTCAAACAATTACTCCAAAGCGATGTTCACCCGGCTTACCGAGCCTCTGTTCAGCGAGACGTAAACAGCACGGAAACTGGTGTTGTCATAAATAAATTCGAGAGCAACGAAGTTCGTGATGCGATGTTGACCAGCATACTCTTCATTTGGATAATACAGCGGCACAGGATAAAAACCGACCGGAAGGTTTTTGTTGACGAGTCTAAACTCCCCATTTGCATCTGTAACAGCCGTAATAGTCTCATCCACCGTCACAAAGTATTCTTTACGGACTTCGCCGGCGATAATTACCCGCACAGCATACACGCCGCTGGGGGCAAGAGAGCCTGAGAATAGCCGTTTGTCCCATGCGATAGACATCTCTCCAAGAGGGTGCGTTCCGTTATACAGCGTTCGTATAAGATTATCGTCACCGTCATATACGCTCACCCGGATTGTTTCCGAGCTGTTTTCAACCTCATAATACGGTTCAACGGGCGGGTCGTAATCGACAAACTCGAAATCGTAATACACTTTAATGGAGACGTCTGCTATCGGGTTACCCAATGCATCGGTCACTCTGCCGGCAATTTCGTACCCTTCCGTCTCCTCTCCGGGCGTGGCAGGGAATTCCCTCTCGCAACCCATGAGGCTGAAAAGAATCAGGAAGACCGCTGTGATTAACCAAATTCGCATCGCAGAATTATTTTATGACTGCAATTTTAATGATGGCCGATTCCGTCTTGTTGCCGGAGTTTGCCTCGACGTGCGCGAGATACACGCCGCTCTGAATACCGGACACATCCCACTGAATTTCGTTGTCGATGCCGCCGACAGCCCTTGACTTCAATTCTGCAATTTTCAGCCCGACAAGGTCGAAAATCTTTATCGTTACATCCGCATTCTCAGAAACGAAGTAGCGGATCTGTGTCGTGTTTCCGTACACTGGGTTGGGCCAATTATAGACAAACGATTTCGGGAAGAACTCTGTTGATTTTGGTTGAGGGGAACCTGGGACTGGACGCCCATAGTTTGTATGGAATGCATTCCCTCGGGTTTGGTACCATTGGATCCTGTTTGAGGTGTACTCTGCATCAAGTTCCCACGCTCGCATTTCACCGTTCGTTGAAACGGCGACTATGCCCACGTTGCCGCTGGCTGTCTGAAACAAGGCCACCCCACCATTCCTCGCAATCACTTGTAACGGAAAGCCTGATTTCATTTGCCCTTCGTTATCGTACGCAACAATGGAGCCATTTGAAGTGAGACAAATAACATCGATACTGCCATCGCCGTCTATATCGCCAAGAAGAGGTGTTCCGGTAAAAGTTTCTTCCGGTGATGCAACAGGGTAGCCGTCGAAAGCGTGGCCACGCCTGTTCAGTGCATAGAGATGAGTACCAGCGTTAACAACAATATCTATATTGCCATCCAAGTCCAAATCGCCCGCAGAAAAATCGGAAATCGCTCCTACATCTAATTGCACATCAAATATTACGTTGGTCAAGTTTCTATCAATGCTGACTACGCGAGTACCACCTTGTAAACCAGCGATAAGACTAATTTCGCCGGAGTCGCCGAACACCGAAACAATGGAACACAACAGCCACTGTTGATCCGGACTGCCAAGTTGAAACTCAGCGTTGCTTCCGTACAACATTCCACCGCTCGTATAAAAGAATGCCGTGTACGGCGGCGCCCCCGACTGCGGTATCTGTGCCATCACTTGAATTGCGCTTTGTGAAGGTTGGGGCTCGTTCAGAGTATCGCCATTAGTAAAGACTTGCCAAACAGCGCCTTGTTCACCTCCGACAACCACAATGTCGTTTGGGACCTTAAACAGAGTAGACATAGGTGTTGTTGTGATTGCCTGACCGAGTGGAACGACAGTCGTGATCACTGTATCATACACGCCATCAATATCAACATCGCGCGCGTCCCAGAAGTAAACAGTGCTGTCTTGAACTCCAGCAATTAAATTAAACCCTGGAAATTCTGACAGCAAGACTATTCCTCCTTGACCACCCGTGGCAGAAAACAATCCTGTAGGATCGGTCGTCTTGGAAAGCCCGTTTGTTTGAAAAGCATACACTGCGCTTCCATTGCCGACGAAGATTCCATCCCCCGCTACGGTAGGATGCGTTGCCATTGGCGCAGCTCCTAATGACCTGCTGAATGGCGCAAGCAATTGAACTTGTGTGTCACCGAATTCTACAACCGTCGTCATTCGAGGTGAACGAGCGCTAAAATTCTTGATGGTGATTCCCGTCCGTGCTCCGGTATTGCTATTAGTATTGGGGAATGTACCCCTATCGAAGATATTCCGGTATATGGGGATGGGGTTCTGTCCATACCAGCAATCAAATGGACTGCCGAACTCCGAACCAAGTCCCGGGTCGAAAAGACCGTAAAATTCTCCAATGTCGAGCGAGCCGTCTGCCTCCTCGACCGCAACGCCCCGCCTGCTTGGGTCGGCATTGATTTCGTTCGAAGCGATCTTCTGGTTGATGACTGCCTCATCGATATGCCAGATGAGGATCCCCCCTCCCTCGGTGGCAACATCATCAGTGATTGAGCCGGGTATTGACCAGTCAAAATCTTCAACATCGATCAACGAACCGCTCAAGCCATTGATATTGGTCGTAACAAAACCGATGGTATCGCGCGAAAAATGTTTAGTGACTGTATCTTCGCCTTGAACAAGTGTTACCGTTTGCCCGTTTCGCAGGTGATCGCGGTTCCGGTTTTCGAGGAGGAAATATTCACTATCGCTTATCGGGATTTTATAGATGGTGTCATTCGCCGTGGCGCTCACAGCAGGAAGCGTCAGCGTTTGTTGCGCTCCATTGATCACAATCGGCTCAACCCAACCGAGAAATATTTTTTCCCACGCCGAAGGTTCCGGGGGGAACAGCCCGTTGAACGAAAAAATCGACGCCACATCCATCAACCCGAACTGCCCAATAGCTGTATTGCCGGTTTGCGTATCGAATAAATCCGGTAAGCCGATGTGACTTCCGAAGGAACTCACCAGCAAGCCATTCATCCCTATCACCAGTGAATCGCTTCTGCCCCCGCCCTGAATTGTGCGCGATTCGGTTTCCGGTAAGACCATGGAGTGCGTTATAAAAAAAGCGCCACCTTGTACGGGAACACCTTCATACGTAGGGTTACCGAGGTGAGTGCGAAGATAGTCAAGCCCTACATAGAGCGACGGAATGTCGTTCGGTGCGGGATCGAATCCAAGCAAACCGACAAGGTCGATATCACGCCCCACTCCGGCATGAAAAATAACAAACGCATCGTATTGTGAGAATGGAATGGCGGGCATCAACGTATCTGCCGCCTGCCAACTTTCGACAACGAGGTCCGCTAACGGCTTATCGTTCGAACCGCTTTTAGGCGGAGAATACGCCGACATCTGCTTGCTGAGTGTTACCGGCTCGCCCCAAACGTCGCCCATGACGATGAGATTATCGCCGGAAGACTTACGAAAATAATTTTTTAGAAAGAGAAGTTTGTGCGCAAAGTAAGCTGAATCGTGTGGCGCCGGGTCTATTGTGGTCGAGCTGGATGCCGACAAGAGAAACGTTCCGTCACCGGTCGTCTGTGTGTCCGTGTCCTGCTGGAACTGCACCATCAGAGCAAGAACTCGAACAGTATCGGGAAATACGCTAACGGAGCGCTGGGGTGAGAAAGCTGTCGTGCGGGGCACAGCACGGACTCCGGGTTTATACAGTAAGGGCGTACCGCCGTGTTGTGCATGTGCAACGGAACTCGACAACAATGCGCATGCAAGCAACACCAGCAGGGTACCATACCTCCCCGACATGGGAAGTACAGTACGATGCAACTTCGTCACGTTAGAGAGTCGCTCCTCCCCACAGGATCAGCAGCGTAAACCGGATTGTATCTGCGAGGGGATGCTGGTCCGACGCAGCGATATAGCTGAAGTCGAAACCATAAACGTCGTATCGAACTCCGGCGCCAAACGTCAAGAATTTGCGAGGGCCGAACTCATCATAAAAGTAACCAAAACGCATCCCGACAAACTTCGGATCGCCGTACCAGTATTCCATACCTGTGCCGATGACTATTTCCTTCAGCTCGGTTCCGAATGATTTGTCCGACCACGCAGTAAAGAACGCTTTGTAGAACGGGTCGTATTTGGTCTTGGTCACCGTCGGATGTTTACGAACAAGCAATTTATTGAAATCGGCGAGGTACGTCAGGCTGTTGAATTGGTCCTCATAGAGATTCGCCGCCAACCCTACTCTCAGTGTCATAGGCAACGCGTCTGCCTGAGCTTCATCGATGTATGTGAGGTTTGGTCCGATGTTCGAAAGGTTGAAGCCAAGATTCAGCCTACCTCCGATATCGTAATCGGTAAACGGAATGGGGACGGATTGAGGCTTGTAGAGCATGCCAACGTCGAAGCTGAAACCGGTCGCAACGCCCTTCCCCTGTTCTTGCTCGGTTCCGAATGGCGAAAGATTGCTATGGATGAGTCGTGCGTTTATGCCGATACCGAGATTCTCGTCCAACAATGTTCCATATCCTGCAACAAGAGCGAACTCGTAGGATTGGAACCTGTCAATCACATCCGGGCCTCCTGAGCCCGTTCGGAGAATTTCCCCGAGATTCAAGTACGTGAGGCCTGCGCCAATCGTGCCATCAAGCTCTTCGATCTCTTGCTTATAGACTGCATGGGAGATCCATAAATCAGGGAGGCCGAACTTTGGCAGCCAATCAGCGCGTGAGAGGCTGACTTCCGACCCATTTTGGAAAGCCAATCCCGACGGGTTCCAGAATACTGCCCATCCGTCGTCCGCCATCGCGACGCCGGCTTCTCCCATGCCGCTAGCGCGCGAGTTCGGAGCGATCAGCAGGAACGGCACCGCAGTCGTTTGAACATTCTGCGCCTGCAGAGTACCTGCGCTCGCCAACACGAGCAGTATCACCGCGACCAATTGCTTCGGAGCGGTGAAGAAAAATTGTTTCCGCATACGAACTTCCTCCATTAAGCCTGTGAAACCCGACGACTGCCGCTAACCGTGCGGGTCTAACTAAAGTAGCCGATTTTCGGCTAAGATTCAATACGGGCAGCTGTATCAACCTCTAATAGCCATTCTCCCTGCTAAGTTACCGTAAAACCGTAAGTTTGCCGAGTACTTCAATTGAGCGTGAACGGTCGAATGACCGTGTAATCACTTTATAGAAGTAAACACCATTCGCCAGCTCGTTTCCATCGCGGTCGCGGCCATTCCACGGGACCTGTACAAACCGGTCGGCAACAGACGGTACTGTGATGCTTTCAATTAACCGGCCTGCCAGAGTATAGATTTTGATTTCCACATCAACTGGCTCAAACGAGTTGCGCTGGAATGTGAATGTTGTCGTGTTCGAAAACGGGTTGGGAAAATTCAATACGTTATAGATCGCCGCATCGGATGCCGCACGGACCTCGAAATAAGCATCAACGCGCGCTGAATTGTTATGGATATCCCAAGCACGCAGCGTTAACGAGTGACGCCCTTCCTGCAGTCCGTTCAATGGATAGACCACAGTCCCGCTTCGGAAGGTATCTAAGTTCCCGCGATAAAAATCGGTAAGGTCGATCGGCTGCTGTTGTGTGCTCAGCACCGCCTCGAGCCTGTGCCCGATACCCGCAGTGGATGTATTGATACCGCTCGAGTCAAACAATTCAACAATCAAGATCGCGTCAGGTTTTACAACATCACCCGACCGGAATGATTCGGAATCCAAATACACGTTTATCAGTGGTCCGGCAGTGTCTACCACTGCGGTTGTATCGGTTCCTTCGATCCGTACAGTTTCCGTGAACCCGACGCCGTCGATATTATTGTCCCACGCATAGACGGAAATCCGTGCGTTACCGGGATTGTACGAAACATCCTTGGGAATTGGAAATTCAGCTTGATAGATTCCACCCGTCACGGATACTTCACCGCGGTACAGTAAACTGCCATTTTTCTGGAATGTAAAACTTCCCCACTCCGGAACGGCAATTGCCCGTTTTGTGTCAAAGACTTCAACCAATGCCGTGCCTGTGAATCCCGTCGAAGTCGTCCCACCGGCACTCATCACTCTCCCGTTCAGTGTTGTCCTGCCGAGTGTTTGAATTGAGACGGTGTCTGCGGCCGGCGCGCCTGCGACCGTATCCACCGCAGCAGGGAGCCGCGGAACTGCCAGCCGCACCGTCGGGTCACCCAGGAGATGATATTTAAAATGATTAATCCGTTCCCTGGTTGAAGAGGCGGCGGGTATCAGAAGCTGTTTTGTCGCTTTCATCGCGTCACCGATGCGCGGCGGTCGGCTTAACGAATCTTTCGCAAACAAGTAACTAAACAGTGTATTGTTGAAAAGTGAATTATTATCCGAATACACCGAGCGGATGGCGGTCACAACGGCAATCGCACCGCCCGACATATCGGCGACAATTTTTTCACCGGCGCTTCTATCGCTCGGGAGGTCCCACCGAGCATAATCGCATGTTGATGCAACCAGCAGGCAAAGCCTATCGACGTTGGTAAGCTTTGGCAAGTCTTCAACCTCGGCAAAAATATACTCATGCGACCACCATTCGGTATTACCATGCCCAGTGTAATTGATAATCAGCGTACCATTGTTGATGGCGTCGACAATAGAATTATTTGCCGTCGGCTTTCTGCGGCCGGTTGTGCTTAGCGTCGTGGGATACTCCACGATGAAAATCTTCCGCCTATCGAAACTTGCGGGCGTGTACGACTGCGCAAGCAATTCTGCTTGGCCGGTGTGCAAACTAAACTCGTCGCGAGTGGATGTGAGGCCGTCGTCTGCGACAAACGTGATTCGATTCCGCCATGCACCAAAAGGTAGTTCCGTCTCGTACCGGATAATTTTCGAGACTACCGAATCTGCCTCGGAAAGTGATTGCACCGGCAACCTTCCCATCGCCATCGAAACGCGCAAACTGTTCGGCTCCAGGAGGATGTACTGGTCGTCGCTTGCATAGGACTCGATTTGATGGACGGAATTCAAGGATTCAAACGGAATAATCCAGTTTTCTTTTATCTGCCTGTTCAAATTGTCTTTGTAGTCGTACGAGCCATCGCCAAACAGTAACACGTATTGCGGCCTTAACGCCCAATTCGTAGAAGCATATCGGAGAAAATCCCGGATCGCCATCGGGTCAAGTACGCCACTGGAAAACTCGTTGAAAATTGATTCGACATCTACAACGATGGTCTTCAGGTAATCATCCCCGGGTTGCTCGCGGTGCGCTTTTAAACGATTCGCGGCCGGGATAAATTCAGCAGGTGAAATGATCACAAAGTCCGCACCCGTAGGCTCGCCGTGAAGATTTGAATTCGCGAGCTTTGTTACTGCCGCTGGAGTTTTATACCCGTTGGCGCCAACAGCAATGAATTCGCTCACCCCTCCTTGAATCTGATTTGCTTGGAAGGTGCAAACCGTGGGGTCCCCAGAGGGAATATCCAAATTCACTATCCTTCGCACGTCTCGGAAATCCGTCACATCGAAAACCTGAGTCTCTCGATTTGAAAACCCGCTCAATTGATATTCGACGACGGCATTCGTATCCGGAGAGGTGAACGAAAGAACATCATTGACGGCATTAAATTCGCTTCGATAAAGTACTTCGAACCAGTCAACCCACCCTAAAGCGCTAGAGCTTGATAAACCAAATGTAAACCGGAGAACGCTGCGCTCGTCTGGATATTGACCACTGTGAGTAACTGTAAACACAGGCGTCCGGTAGTATTTTAGCCCTTCAATCGATTGCAGATTCGTTGGCGATGTGAATACAGGATTGCCGATAGGAATACCGTTTTCAGTTATACGAAACGTATCGACAGTCGCCGATCGACTCAGAAACACATAACGATAAGTAACAGGTTCTGTCGTCACAATGTCGTTCAGGAGATTGGTAAACGTGTGAGAACGTGTTTCGGTATCGAATGTTTTTCCCCACCACTGCCTGCCCGATGAAAGGCCATTCCCGCCGTGGTTGAATAACTCTTCCTCAACGAAAAGCTTTTGCTGAAAATGCTGGGGAACATGCGGGCTGGGAGAATTCAACGAGGCGAGGGAATCCATCTCCAGGCCCAGGGTTCCGCCAAATGTTAAAAAATAGGAGTTCGTTTCGGTGTAATAATTGATATAATGGTTGAACGTCTTTTGTGTAGGATTATATGTCCACCCACGCGTAGACTTGCCGTAGAAGAAGACAGCGTCGCCGGCATCGAACAGATTGTCATTATCGCTATCAACCACATAGCGCGGAATCTCCACCAAGCCGTCCGGCCTCGGCGCTACAACATCCTCGGGCAACGATGTTCCATCGTTACCGTAAATCCTAATCGAATTGATATTACCGACCGTGATCCCCCTGCTGGTAAAAAACTCGCTATCCAGTTTATAGATGCCCGACTCGGCGATATCCAATTTATACCAATCGCCTTGTGCCAAAGGCGAATCAATAATCGTTGAGCGTTGCAACTTCGGCATGGGCTTAGCGTTAATTTCCGCTATAAAATGGTCAACAGTCGAAATCTTTTCGCCTGCATCAAATTCAAGTCTGACGATAATGCGCGTATAGACTCGCGCCGACCTTCCGTCCGCAGAATACTCCACTGGATAGAGCTTCAGTGTACCGAGAAAATAATCATCATAAGGCGTAACGCCAACAATCTCCGCAAGCTGGTGGGGGTCAGTCGATGTGCTTGCCTGGTTTCTTTGAGCCGTTATTCTCACAAGTCCCATCTCTTTGTCGCTTTCAAATGCAGGGGCTATTGGCTGACTGACCCCATCTCTCTGACCATACTCTGCCGCAACAACTTGTAGCGAATACCTTTTACTCGGGATCGCCAACGTCGCAGCTCTATAATAGAGAATCGGATTTCCCGGCTCTGCAGACTCAACGAGATTACCAAAAAAGGATATTGTCCCCTCCTGCAACACTACTTGCTCTTCAGGAATACCGCTCAAATAATTTGGAGTGAACTCAATTATTGCCGAGCGTGAGGTTTCCTCAAGAAGCCGCAAATCATGCGCGAACTGCGCTTTGGCAGAGCACATAAACACGATAACAAGACCGCAGACGTAAACAATTCTCATAGAAATGAAAAAGCCGAATGTGAGGAGACATGCCCTCGCATTCGGCAATAAGGCGGCGACTTCGTGCTCGACAGTTACCGCTGAACCTACCGAATTTGATAAAGGCTGTCCCGTGCAGTGCGCGTCTGAATCGACTCTCATCGACTCAAGAACTAACCCTTAACAAACTTCGATAGATTCTCCTTAAAATAATAATTTCCGTTCGTGTATAACATAAGCAATCCGAGGCAAAGAGTCAAGATTGTTTGTTGTGATTCACCCTTGTCAACTCGTTGATGTCGATAGTGTTTCCTTTAAAAGAAGGAAATCAAACGCACCGCACGCGTCGGTGATAGCTTACAGAAATGTGCGCCCAGAGATACCTGCCTGCGGTATTCGATATATTCCCTGTTCTTAAAACCAGAAACTGTACACTTTGGTTCTCAACACTCTTGTACTTTAAGCAATCGCAGAAAAATTCAATATCGCATAGCAGTTTTTTTCGGTTGCAAATATGGCGAAAAATGGCTAAATTATACTGGATTTATTATCTTTTTATAGGTAGATGTCGAAACCATACAATATTCTCTTTGCATCCAGTGAAGTAGAGCCCTTTGCCAAAACGGGTGGACTAGCAGACGTTTGCAGTACCCTTCCGAAAGCCATTAAAGAGCTCGGGCATGAAATCCGCATTATGATGCCCCGCTACCGCTTTATCAGCGAGCGAAAATTCCGGCTTCACGATATTATCCGCTTGAAGGAAATCCCGATCCCTGTCAACACTGCCGAAAAAACGGCAAATGTCAAATCTTCCTTCATCACCAACCTGAAAGACAAAATCCAGGTATATTTTCTGGATAACGAATCATACTTCGGCAGAGAAGGACTATATCAGAACCCCAAAGCGAAGGAAGACTATAAGGATAACGACGAGCGCTTCATCTTCTTCTGCCGCGGCGTGCTGGAAACTCTCAAACGACTTGGCTGGCAGCCGGACATTATTCATTGCAACGACTGGCAAACCGGACTTATCCCTGCCTACCTCAAAACATTGTACAAAGACGACCCGTTCTTCAAGGACGTGAAGACAGTGTTCACGATTCACAACATGGCGTATCAGGGGGCGTTCCCGGCTGAATCATTCCATAAATCCGGCCTGCCACAAGAAACATTCACTCCAGATGGCGTGGAAGCGTACGGCAAGTTTAATTTCCTGAAGACGGCTCTTTATTATTCCGACGTCATCACAACTGTCAGCGAAAAATATGCCGAGGAAATTTGTGCCTCCGAAGAGCTTGGTTCAGGATTGAGCGGGCTGCTCGCCCACCGCAAGAAAGACCTCTACGGCATTCTGAACGGTATCGACTATACGGTGTGGGACCCAGCCAGCGACCAGCATATCTACAGAAAGTACGACTCGAAATCGCTTGAAGCGAAAGCCGATAACAAACGTGCACTTGTCGCAAAGTTTAATCTCGCTTACAATGAATCGACACCGGTCATCGGCGCTATATCCCGCCTCGTTGACCAAAAAGGCTTTGAACTGGTGTTGGATATGCTTGATGAGATGATGAAGCTTGATGTTCAGCTTGTCTTGCTTGGTTCTGGAGATAAAAACCTGGAAAAGAAATTCGAAACAGCACAAAAGAAATTCGGCGACCGCATGGGCGTTGTGTTCGGCTTGGATGAGGAACTGGCGCACTTGATTGAGGCAGGCAGTGATATGTTCCTGATGCCGTCCAAATACGAGCCCTGCGGGTTGAACCAGATGTACAGCATGCGTTACGGTACAGTTCCTATTGTCCGTGCCACCGGCGGTTTGGACGATACAGTTGAAGATATCAGCACCAACGGCAAGGGTACAGGGTTCAAATTCGTGAAATACGACTCGAAAGAGTTACTGAAAGCCGTTCAACGGGCGGTGAAGACATTCCAGCAACAGCCAGAAGACTGGAAAAAACTCATGCGGAACGGAATGATGAAAGACTTCTCTTGGGAACATTCGGCGAAGAAATACGTCAACTTGTATAAGGAGCTTCTCCGACATTAAACAACAATTCCTTTCGGATGTCGGTATTTTCCTCGACCGCGACGGCACCATTAATACGGAGGTTGATTTTCTTACCCGCCCAGATGACCTCCGGCTGTTCCCGAACGCCGCACAAGCGATACGCGAAGCGAACGAGCTCGGCGTAAAAGTCTTCGTCATCACCAATCAGTCTGGTATTGCACGCGGATTGCTGACGGAAGAAGACTTGGATCGCATACACAGGAAGCTTCGCGCAGACCTGGCGGCAGAGGGAGCTCGACTTGACCAAATTTATTACTGTCCGCATCACCCGGACTATGGTGCAGGAGAGTATAAAAAAGTATGCACCTGTCGCAAACCAAAGACAGGGATGTTGACTCAGGCGGCACACGAATACCGAATTCAGCTCAAATCTTCCTTTGTTATCGGCGATCGGTGCGTCGATATGAAGGCCGGCGAGCAGGCAGGCTGTGGCACGGTGCTTGTCCTTACTGGTTATGGAAGGTCTGAGAAGGAAGAATGTCTTGAGTCTGCACGCGTCGATTACGTTGCAGATGATTTACACGCCGCGTGGCGGTATGTGAAAGAACAGCTTAGGAAACGTGCAAGTGCTTTTTCAAAGGACTAATTGTGTGAAGAAGTACATTACGGTAATCATTACAGTAGTATCTCTATCCATCGCGGCACTGCAAGGCTGCATGGAGGAACCGAACGCGGTCGGGTCTAAAATTCTCCCGCCATCCGACCTCCTGCAATTGGATACTACTTCCAACACAGCAGTCGGCACCTCGGTCATCGCTGCGCGACCGAATATTACTTCGCCGGCTAATATTCTTGTCGGATCAGCAGACGGATTCGAATCCTGGGCGCTGCTGCGCTTCACGACCATGCCGGATTCGCTCCTCTTCACCAGGCTCGTGGATGCAGAGATTCAATTGCAAACAACATACCATTTTGGAGACTCCGCAGCGTTACTTTCGTTTGACGTACACCAAGCACTCGTCTCCTGGAGCGGGGATTCGCTAACAATCGATTCCCTCCAAGTACCGGGATTCTTCGACCCGACTCCAAGCTCATCGTTCTCCATGAGCCCGGTCGCCGACACAGCAATCATTACCATTCCCATCGACACGACGATCGTGCGACAGTGGATCAACTCCGTGCTCGACACAACTACCACGAATTGGGGTGTATTGCTCAAGCCGACAAACACGAGCGTCATCAAAGGATTCGCTACCGATCAGTCGTCGAATTCCGACTGGCAACCGAAGCTCGTCACACGATTTATACAGCCCGACTCGGTTGACGTCGACACGGCAACCATCACCGGAAGTGCCGCAACGTATACGGCATTCAGGAACACCCCTGCCCCGCCGGACGATGAGTCGCGCATCTATATCCAAAACGGCATTGCCACACGTGGAATGATCAACCTCGACATTTCTTCTTTGCCGGCAAAGGCAACAATCCATAAAGCTGTGTTAGACCTTACACTGGACCAACAGGCTTCGCGATTGAACAGCCACTCCCGAGATTCTGTTTCAGCATTTTTCGTCGACACTACTGGAAGTGCAATTTCTATCCTTGCTATTAGCGAGCTTGTAAGCGAGAATGGCCAAAAAGTGTACCGTCTCTCAGTCACGAACGCCGTGCAGGTCTGGATACAGAGAGACGACTTGCTACGAAGGCTCTTGATTGCAGGATATGCGGAAAACTCCACGCTTGATTCGTTCGTTTTCTACGGTGTTCAATCTAATTTTCCGCCCAAACTGACCATTACCTATTCGCCGGTACAGTGATATGAACAACTCGATTCGACGGAGACTATTTTGTGTAACCGTTGCTCTTGCCTTCGTGAGCATGACGAACGCGATGGCGAACGGTTCGGCGTATTCGCGCTTCGGCATCGGCGACCGAACGTTGTTCGGAGGCAGCCGTTTGTATGCGATGGCAAACACCGGATTGTCGCTCCACGGTGACGGGTTCATCAACCTGCTCAATCCTGCCGGACTCGCCGGGATTACAGAAACACGAATCACCGGGGGATTTGAATATCAGAACTTCAGTTCCAAGGATAACCTCGGCAGCGCCAAGTACGCGAGAGGTGAGTTTCAAGGGCTTGCCTTCGCGTTCCCCATTTCGAAAGCACACGGTATTTCCATGCTGCTGGAAGCCACACCATACAGTACTGTTCGCTATGCAGTGGAAAGTCAGGGTGATCAACTCGGAACGACGTCCACGCAAAAATTCTACGGGACGGGCGGCTTGACAACGTTCAGCATCGGCGGTTCGTATTCTCCCTTCAAGAAAACTATTTTCGGCCTGAAGTTTAATTACCTGTTTGGCGGCATCAACCAATTTAATTTTATCAATTTTGACGACCCGTCGTTTACCGACAGCGAGTTGCAGCGGTACGGCTATCATTCCGGTTCGAGCGTAACCCTTGGCGGAATTTATCATGGCTTTGCCGACCTGTTTAACGCACCATCATTAGAGAATCTCTCAGTTGGACTGGTGTTCACCACCCCAACCTCGTTAAAGGTTCGCGAAGAAACATTCCGCGTGATCAGCACAATCCTGGATACACTGCGTATTGGTTCCCGTTCACAAGAAATTCCGACCGCATGGGGAGCGGGGATCTCGTATGACTTCTCTGAGCGCTATACCATCGCTGGAGACGTGCAAATGCAGCACTGGAAGCCGGAAAACTTTTCTACGCAACAAACTGTTAACATTAGAGAGAGCGCCCGTTTTGGCATAGGTTTTGAAGCTCGACCGGCAAGAGGCGCAAATTCCTTCCTCACAGCTATCGCATATCGAGCAGGAATTGCGTATCATTCATCCTATATCAAAATAGGGAACGAGCCGATTGATGAATTGCTCGTGAGCGGAGGGGTCGGACTCCCAATCGGATTCGGCAGCCGGATGAACATCGGCCTGCAAGTCGGGGTTCGCGGAACGACAAACAATAATTTACAACAAGATACCATCTTTCGCCTTTCGCTCTCATTGAGCGCGAGTGAAGCATGGTTCCTCACATTCGAGGAAGAATAACTCACACGCAAAAGGAGATTGCGTTGTTATGAAACACTTTGCCCGACATCTCACCACGTTCATTCTACTCACAGTAGGCGCCACGGCGTTTACAGCGGCACAAATACCGCAGGAGCTTGCCAAAAACTGGAGCCTCTTCTCCGAATACCAGCGCAACGGAGACCATAAAAGCGCAGTGCCCTACGGCTGGGAAGTGTATAAGCTTGACCCCAAGCGCTTTAAGACGCTCTACCAGAAATTAGCCGAGTGCTACTTTTCCTTCTACGAAAAAGCTGAAACTCCTGAAGCCAAAAAAGCTTTTGCCGATACCATCGTGATCATCAACGACCTCGGTATCGAGCATGCCCCAGACCGGGCTTCATCGCACTGGCTGCAAAAAGCGTACGCTCTGGAAAACTACTTCGAGGGTAAACGGGATAAAGATGCAATTGCGGCGTACGAAAAAACGTTAGAACTGGACTTCAAGGGTATAGATTTCGCTTACGGTGACCGACTTGGTCAGCTTTACAAGAATCATGCTAATGAAGACCCAAGCATGAAAGAAAAGGCGATTAAATTGTACCAGCGCTATATAGACGCTGACCCCTCTAATCAGATAGCCGTCGAACGCATGCGTACGCTTGCCAGCGACCCCATGGAATTGGTGGCCATCTATGAGAAGCTTCTCAAAAGCGACCCCGAAAATATCGAATACATTTGGGGAGCTGCGCAAGCAAATATGCGGGCAGAACAATTCGCTGCGGCAGAAAAACACTTGCGCAAACTGACACAAAAGGCAGCGACTAACGCTACATACTGGAACGAACTTGGAAAAGCCCAGCAGCACCAGCGTAAGTTCAGAGAAGCTATCGACTCGTACGAACGCGCTTTAAAACTTAACGCGGCGCTGAAAGAAAACTTTCTGAATATCAGCGTCTGCTGGCGGGAAATGAAAAACTACGACCAGGCGCGCGTTTTCGCACGACGTGCAGCTTCCAGTGATAAGGGGTGGGGAAGACCGTATATCATGATCGGTGAAATTTATAAAGCTGCAGTGGAAAACTGCATCGTAGGCTCTAAGAACGGCGATTGGACAAAACTCGATTTTGATGATAAGTTGGTGTACAAACTTGCTCAAGATGAATTCGCGAAAGCAAAGGCGACTGAACCCGGACTTTCCAATGAAGTAAATCAATTGACCAACGCACTGAGCACACTCGTCCCGACAAAGGAAGACTACTTCTTCAATAAGGACCGAATCGTAAACGGCAAAATACCCATCGAGGGCGCGTGTTATAGTTGGATAAAGGAATCTGTCACAGTCCCAGCACTTTGATACGACCTAATGATTGCCCTCGCCAGCGACCACGCCGGATATGACTATAAGGAGCGCATTAAGCCGCTCCTCGATGAGCTGAAAGTGCCGTATAAGGACTTCGGGACGACTTCCAGAGACTCTACCGATTATCCAGACTGGGCGCACGCCGCAGCGACATCCGTTTCCAATGGTGAATGTGACCGCGGGATCCTCATCTGTGGTACAGGTATCGGGATGTCGATTACAGCCAACAAGCACAAAGGCGTCCGCGCAGCGGTATGCGAATCCGTTACCGCTGCGCGGCTCGCGCGACAACACAACAATGCCAACGTGCTCACCATCGGAGAGCGCATCACCTGTTGGGAATCTGCAGTGGACATCATCAAAACTTTTCTCTTCACACCGTTCGAGGGCGGACGCCATGGACGGCGGGTTGAAAAAATTCATACGCTGACAAGTTTGTAAGCAATGAACCCCACAGAGGCTGAGCAAAAATACAGGGAAATCATCAAAAGTTTCAGTGACGAACAACGGCTACGCATTACCTTCGAGCTTCACGAAATGGCGCGCAAGCTTGTGCGCGCAGGAATTCAATCGCAACATCCTACGTGGGATGAAGAGTCGGTAGAGGCGGCAGTGAAAGAACGAGTCTATGGAACTACAACAACAAGTTCTGCTGCTCACACTCGACCGGCTTGAGAAGCTCGAGATTCCTTACTATGTCACGGGATCTATTGCGGTAAGCATCTATGGGAAACCCCGTTTTACCCATGATATAGACCTCGTTGTTGCCATTCTTCCCACTTCCGTCAACGTCGCTGTAAAACAATTTCATCCGGACTTTTATATTAGTGCTGAGGGCTTACAAGATGCACTCGAACGTCATTCGATGGCAAACCTCATTCACCATGAAAGCGGCATGAAAATCGACTTGTGGGTACTCGATCGACAAAACGAGTACGCCCTGAGCCAATTTCAGCGCAGATTGAAAAAACATGTGTTTGGTCGCGATATCTATTTCATATCTGCAGAGGACCTCGTTTTGCAAAAACTTTCATGGCACCGCGAAACACAAGCCGACCGCGACTGGAACGATGTTCTTGGGGTCTGGGAATTCCTTCATGATTCACTCGATAAAAATTACCTCTCCCACTGGGCAAATCGCTTGATGTTGAAGCAATCGTTTGAGAAATTAATAGCCTCACACTCACTAAACAAACTATGACCCAACTCAAACACTCAGATTCAGAAATTTACTCGGCTGTTCAACAGGAAATCGACCGCCAGCATAGCAAACTGGAACTCATCGCCTCGGAAAATTTTGTCAGCCAGGCAGTACTGGAAGCGCTCGGAACACCGCTGACGAACAAATATGCTGAGGGCTATCCCGGCAAGCGGTACTACGGCGGTTGCGAGTCTGTCGATGTGGTGGAAAACCTCGCTCGCGACCGCGCAAAGCAAGTTTTCGGCGCAGAATATGCTAACGTGCAGCCTCATTCCGGTTCGCAAGCTAACATGGCTGTGTACTTTACGTTTTTGAAGCCGGGCGATACGGTGCTTGGTATGGACCTTTCGCATGGCGGGCATCTGACACACGGCTCACCGGTAAATTTCTCCGGACAGTTGTATAAGTTCACCGCCTACGGCGTCTCAAAAGAAACAGGACACATCGATTATAATCATGTTGAATCCGTTGCTACAAAAGAAAAACCGAAGATGATCACGGTCGGTGCGAGCGCCTATTCGCGCAACATCGACTACAAATCGTTCCGTGTAATTGCTGATAAAGTCGGCGCTTTTTTGTTCGCAGATATCGCTCATCCAGCTGGACTTATTGCCTCGAAATTGCTCAACGACCCGCTCCCCCATTGTCATGTGGTCACCTCCACGACACACAAGACTCTGCGAGGGCCCCGCGGTGGATTGATTCTCATGGGCAAGGATTTTGAGAATCCCTTCGGTGTCGTTGCTCCGAAATCCGGCAGAAAGAAAATGATGTCCGAGTTAATTGACTCGATGGTGATTCCCGGCATCCAAGGCGGACCTCTCATGCACTGTATCGCTGCAAAAGCAGTTGGTTTTAAGGAAAACCTCGAGCCGGGTTTCAAGACATACTCACAACAAGTCATCAAAAATGCGCAAGCCCTGGCTGCGGCGCTGGTCAAACGTGGGTACAATATTATCTCCGGCGGTACGGACAATCATTTGATGCTTGCAGATCTACGGAATAAGAACGTGACCGGGAAACAAGCTCAAGAAGCGCTAGATGAAGCGGGAATTACGGTAAACAAAAACGCCGTCCCGTTCGACGACAAGTCTCCGCTCATCACAAGCGGTATCCGTATTGGTACGCCGGCGCTCACCACCCGCGGTATGAAAGAACCGCAGATGGAAATCGTTGCCGGATTAATTGACAGGGTGATCACCAATATATCAAGCACGGATACGTTCTCAGCCGTTCAACGAGAGGTAAAAACTCTTGGCGATGAATTCCCGTTGTATGCCGAACTTCGAAATGCGAAATAAAGTATACTGACCGCCTGACTTTGTACCCCGCCCGATATGACAAAGCTCTTTAACAAAAAAGCAGGAGATGAAACTGAGCCAAGAGAAATGACGTTCCTCGACCACCTCGAGGAACTTCGTTGGCACATCTTCAAAATTCTGATCGGATGGATACTTGCCACCGTCGCCTGCGGTTTTTACGCGGAGTTTATCGTCGACGACCTCCTGTTAGCGCCGTTGGAAAAGGTCGGGCTGAAAGCACAGGTACTCGCTCCGTACGGTATCGTGCTGTTGTACATGCAAGCTGTCTTGATTTGCGGCTTCATCATCAGCATGCCGAACACGCTGTACAGGCTGTGGCGATTCATCGCGCCCGGCTTGCTTCCGAAGGAGCGGCGATACATTTCCGTTCTCGTCGCGTTCACGACCATCCTGTTCCTGGGCGGGGTTGCATTCAGTTATTTAATCTTGATTCCTACCGCGCTCGATTTCTTCGCTCACTTCGGAACTCAAGATATCGAGCTGAATATTTCTATTGACCGGTATATTAGTTTTGTATTAGCTTTATTAGTGGGCGCCGGGCTCGTGTTCGAACTGCCGATGGTTTCCTACACATTGTCGAAAATCGGCATCCTCACTCCGGAATTTATGCGGCATTATCGCAGGCATGCAATCGTGACGATCCTCATCATCGCCGCGCTCGTCACGCCGACGCCCGACATCGTTACCCAGTTGTTGTTAGGGATCCCGATGATGCTGTTGTATGAAGTGAGCATTGTAATTTCCTCCATCGTCAATAAAAAGCGGAATGAAGAACTTGCCGCAGACCTTCCGAGCGAAACTGTTTCGGCAGGCGAAAAGGAATCGTGACCGTGACCGTAGCTAATAAACATGCAGCAAGCCTAAGCGATATCAGGGAACCGGTCGCCGAAGAGCTAAAAACGTTCGATCGATTTTTTAAAGAGGCCATGCGCTCGAAAGTTGGGCTCATCGACCTTATTGCCCGGTATATCATCCGCCAAAAAGGAAAGCGCGTCCGTCCCATCCTGGTGTTATTAAGCGCCAAGGTGTGCGGCGAGATTTCCGAAAGCACGTACCGTGGAGCCACGCTCGTGGAAATCCTTCATACAGCAACGCTTATACACGACGATGTCGTTGACGATGCAGACACACGTCGCGGGCTGGCATCGTTGAACGCCGTATGGAAGAACAAAATTGCCGTACTGATGGGCGATTACCTGCTGGCACGGGGCTTAATGCTCGCTCTCGAGCGCGGCGATTATCCCTTCCTCCATTCGACCTCCCTCGCTGTGAAGCGCATGAGCGAAGGCGAGTTATTACAAATCCAAAAAAGCCGTCAGTTGGATATCGACGAAGAAACATACTTGAAAATTATCGGCGATAAGACTGCCTCGTTGTTCAGCACGTGCACGGAAATCGGGTCTGTCAGCGCGACCGAAGATGAGACAATCCGGCGAGAGTTGAAGCAATTCGGCGAAAACGTTGGCATGGCGTTCCAAATCCGGGACGACTTGCTGGATTATCTGGGCAGAAAGAGCATCATCGGAAAGCCCATCGGCATCGACATGAAAGAGAAGAAGCTTACTCTTCCGCTTATCCATGCCCTCTCAATCTCAGAGAAGAAGGCGGCTCGCCAAGCGTTGAAGATTATCAAGAACGGCGCCAAGGGAAAAGACGTCAGCTGGGTTGTCGATTTCGTCGAGGCCAACGGAGGCATCACGTATGCGTCTGCAAAAGCAGAGGAGTATGCAGCACTCGCGCGCCAGAATCTCGCCGGGCTTCCACAATCAAAAGCGAAGGAAGCTCTCCTGCAGTTTGTCGATTTTGTGATGGAGCGGAACAGCTGATTCAAATGCGGAATGCGGATTGATGAATGTAGGATGTCCCGTCGTTTATTACTCCCTTTCTGCTGACACTCTCTACTACACAAATCCACGCTCACCACTCCGGACAACAAGCACAGGACACGGTGCTCCACGCACCACTTTCTCCGCCGTACTGCCGAAGAGAATATGTTCCATCCCGGTATGGCCGTGGGTCGCGATGATGATCAAGTCGATCTTGCGGTCTTTCGCATGCTGGTTAATTTCATAGAACGGCCTGCCGACGCGAATCGTTCTCCCCGCAGTGACAACACCCGCGACCTCATCTTTCACCAACCTGTCTAACTGCTTTGCCGCGCGTTTCCGCATTTCATCTTCAACATTGGGAAACCCCACCTGTCCGAAGCTGAAATCAGCCGGGTACACGGTTGGCTCCACAACGTACAACAGTTCTATGGACGCATGGAATTGTCGGGCGAATGGAACGGCGTATTTCAGCGCGTTCTTCGAATGCGCTGAAAAATCAATCGGAACGAGAATCGACCGAAGCCGAATCGGAGAAGTGTTAGAGGATGGTGCGGCTGCCTTTTTCCGTCTTGGTGCTCGCTTCGTCTTTGCCATCGGGTTTTTTCTTCCTTCCTGATGTCAACGTATCGAGTTCACTTTTGAGTTTGGAAACTTCCTTGTCGGTCACACGCAGGCGCTGGGCAACGATCTCAGCCAGCTTCTGCACAATCTTAATTCCAAGGGCTGGATTTTTTTCGATGATTTCAAACAAATCCGGCCTGAAGAATCCGATTAACTGACAATCGGTTTTACAGACGGCTGTTGCTGAACGCGGAGATTCATCGAGCAGTGCAACCTCTCCGAAAAAGTCCCCGTCACCCAGCGTGGCGAGGTCCTTTTCATTTCCATCCTTGTCTTCGATGGTGATTAAGACTCTGCCCTCCTGGATGATGTACATCCCCAATCCCGGGTCGCCTTGATAAAACACGGGCTCGTCAGCGTTGTATTCCCGCTTGTGGACAATCTGAGCGACTTCCCGCAATTCAAAGAACGACAGGTCGGAAAACGCCGGTATAGTGCTCAACAGCTTTTCCGTCGAGCCTTCGGGCAGCACTTTTTTGGAAAAGATATTTTTCCAGATTGTGCTTTCGTTTGAAGATTTAGTGCCGGCCATACAGAATAATCTACCTTCTCCTCCGCATCAATCGTAAACAGCCGTGAGCCAGTCGTACTTGTCGTTGCCGTTCTTTACGACATCAAAAAACGCCTGTTGAAGACGCTTCGTGACAGGACCGGGCTTTCCAGCACCAACCGGAATTCGATCCACAGAGCGAATCGGCGTAATCTCCGCTGCAGTGCCGGTGAAGAACACTTCATCAACAGTGAAAAGCATTTCACGGGGGATGTTCATTTCCACAAGACGATAGCCCAAATCTTTCGTGAGCGTCATAATCGTAGAACGCGTGACGCCCGGCAGGAGCGCGGCGGAAATAGGCGGCGTAAAGACGGTCTCATCGCGCACCAGGAAGATATTTTCGCCGCTCCCCTCGCTAACGTTACCAAACGAATCAAGCGCAATCCCCTCCACATATCCGCCGGCTAGCGCTTCTAATTTAATCAATTGGGAATTCAGATAGTTCCCGCCCGCTTTTGCCATAGTAGGGGCGGTGTTTGGAGCGAACCGCTGCCAGGAGGCAACGCAGACTTCAATACCTTTTTCGAGAGCCTCATCACCCAAGTATGCCCCCCACTCCCACACTGCAATAGCTGTGTCCACCGGGCAGCCGAGCGGGTTGACGCCGACCTCCCCGTATCCGCGATAAACAATCGGCCGAATATAGCACGCTTTCAATTTGTTCGCGCGGATCGTTTCTTTGATAGCGTTTTCCAATTCCTCTTTCTTGTAAGGAATTTCTGCTCGATAAATTTTAACTGAGTCATACAGTCTTCGCAAATGGGAGTCCAAACGAAAGATGGCGGCGCCCCGCTTTGTGTCATAACACCGGATGCCTTCGAACCAACTTGAGCCGTAATGAATGACGTGAGACAGGACGTGAATTTTCGCGTCCTC
>JAKEEG010000090.1 GCA_022616555.1 Ignavibacteriota bacterium
ATTACTGTTTTCATTTCACAGTATTGGAGCAACCATGATACGTTTCATTTTCCTCGTCGGATGCTTGATTCTCATGACGCCCGTTATCATGCTTGGACAAACTGCCGAGCAGGAGGATATTCAGTTTCTCATCATTGAAGCGCTGACGAATAACCCGGACATTGCCGCGGAACTTTCCCGTATGGACATGCTCGACCAGCGAATAACACAGGCAGGGGCTTTGGATGACCCGGAACTCAGGTTTAAACTGATGGAGATGCCGGGCTTCAAGCCCAGTGAAGCTATGTATGCAAATCTTGAGCTGATGCAAATGATACGCTTCCCCACGAAGCTGAGTACGCAAAGTGACATTGCCTCCGTGCAGGCAGAACACGCCCATCATGATCACTTGCATGTTGTGCTCGGCGTTATTGCCGAGCTAAAATCTGCGTACGCGATGCTATGGTATGCACGAACCGCCTTTGCACTCACGCAGGAAAACCAACGCCTCGTCGAGCAAATCCTGCGAACGGCTCAGACTCGTTATGCCGTTGGGAGCTCATCACAGCAGGATGTGTTGAAAACCAACATCGAGCTTGCTCGCCTCAAAACGAAAGAGGCATCGCTCAAGCAGGAAATCATTGCCGCTGAAAGTATGCTTCGGTCAATTTTGAATAGACCAGCGACCTCTCCAGTCGGTGGTATTGAGATGGGTCCGCTTCCGGAGGTCAACCAATCGCTTGATGATTTACTGTCGTTCGGACTTGCCAACAAGCCGATGCTCGTCCATGATTCGTTGACGGTGCGCGAAAGCGACTTGATGCTAAACCTTTCACGGCAAGAATATCTTCCGGATTTTAATTTGTCTCTGGAATACGTGACTTCTCCACTGCTTGGACACAAACAATGGTCTGTGATGGTGGGAATCACATTGCCGTTTGCGCCATGGACATTGGGCAAAGCCTCCGCACGCGTGCAAGAAGCACAAGCAGGACGCGCGATGAGCGCATCCAAATTCCAGTCAGCCAAAAATATGACTTATGCGAAAATCCAAGAAAATTATGAAGCGGTGAGAGCTTATGAAACTGAGGTCAAGTACTACGAGCAAACAATTTTGCCGCAGACAAAGCAGTCACTACAGGCATTGATGGCGGAATATCAAACAGGCACTACCTCCTATCTCATGTTGCTGGATACCTATCGGATGTATCAGGAAATGAGCATGGACGCCGCGATGGCACGGATGAAATTCGAGCAAACACTGGCACGGCTTGAACGAGAAGTCGGTGTAACAGACATCCGTGTCGTACCCATTATGGAAAAGTAAGTCTTTGATGAACAGGAGTTAACCATGAATAAGAAATCAATAATCAGCTTAGCGATTGTAATTCTACTTGCTGTTGCAGTGGTTGTCGTTTACCCGATTCTGTTTACGGAGGACCACGAACATGCCGAAGAGGTGAGCAACTCTCCAAGCACAACTGCGCAAGGGCAAGCCGGACGAGAAATCGACTACTATACCTGCGGTATGCACCCGTCGGTAAAATCGCCCGACCCGGGCAAGTGCCCGATTTGCGGAATGAACCTCGTGCCCGTGTACAAGCAGGGCTCAGCGTCCCAAGAGAAGGTTGATATGACCTTCACAGTCAGTCCAGCAATGCGGCAGCGCATTGGCGTTAAGTATGCAACGGCGGAAGTAACATCGTTGCATAGAACCATTCACGCTGTGGGCAAGATCGATTACAACGAGACGGCTCTCTCGGAGATCAACCTTAAAATCTCCGGCTGGATTGAAAAGTTGTACGTGGACTATACAGGCAAACGGGTGCGAAAAGGCGAGCCGCTCTTCAGTCTTTATAGCCCAGAACTCATATCTGCTCAGGAAGAATATCTCCTCGCCCATGCAAATTATCAAACAACAGGCACAACTTCGGCACACTCCTCCCCCGTCTCCAACCATCAACTGTATGAACGAGCGCGTCAACGCTTATTGCTCTGGGGACTCACGGAAGAACAACTTATCCAGATTGAAGAACGCGGCAAAGCGGAAACGTACGTTGACTTCGCATCACCCCAAACCGGCATCGTCATCGAGAAGATGGCGGTCGAAGGTTCCAATGTAGGGATGGGCAGGCCGCTCTATAAAATTGCCAATCTCTCAACTGTCTGGATCAATGCAGACATCTATGAGTACGAGCTTTCGTCGGTGAAAGTCGGACAGGAAGCCGAAGTGCGCGTGTCCGCCTATCCGGGCGAGACGTTCCGCGGTCGTATAACATACGTCTTTCCGTTCCTCGAAGCGATGACCCGAAGCGTAAAAGTGCGGATGGAGTTTCCTAACAAAGACGGCAAGTTGAAACCGGAAATGTACGCGGATGTGGAGATCCGCCAAACACGCGACAATGTCTTGACGATACCTGAGCAAGCCGTGCTCTTTACCGGACAACGACAAATTGTTTTTGTCGATAAAGGCGATGGACTGTTTGAAGTTCGTTTTGTTACCATTGGCGAGCGCGGAAATAATTTGGTAGAAATTAAAGAAGGACTGCGTAGCGGGGAGCGTGTTGTCTCAAGCGCTAATTTCCTGATCGATGCCGAAAGCCGTATGCAAGGTGTGTTGCAACGGCTTGAAGGCGTTACTCAGACTGCCCCTGCTGAGCATAAACACTGATATTTATCCAAAAATACAATAATCCAGTGTCCTATGCCCAAATTGAGTGCTAGACTGAATTGTATGAGAGCCGTGGAAATTCCCCAAATGCGTGTGGATTTTTCCCACATGTCAGGGGTGATAGTCTGATATGGTTTTGCAAAGAAAGCTCGTCTAAAACGATTTATGGAACGATTTTGAGGTTGTAGTTTAACAGAAAACGAGAATAACATGATTGAAAAAATAATTGAATACAGTGCCCGCAATAAATTCATCGTTTTTGCGATGCTGGCATTCGTTGTGGGCTGGGGACTCTGGGCGCTCAACAACACACCGCTTGATGCACTCCCTGATTTATCCGACGTGCAAGTGATTGTCTTTACTGAGTGGATGGGCCGCAGCCCCGATTTAATTGAGGATCAAATTTCTTATCCCATCATCACGAAGCTCGTCGCTGCACCGAAGGTGAAAGCCGTCCGCGGCATCTCAATGTTCGGTATGTCGTTTATCTATGTTATTTTTGACGACGACACGGACATCTATTGGGCGCGGAGCCGTGTGTTGGAATATTTGAACACTGCCGCCGCTCAACTACCCGGAGGCGTTACGCCGGTGCTCGGACCCGACGCAACCGGCGTCGGCTGGGTGTACGAGTACGCTCTCATCGATAAAAGCGGAAAAAATACGCTCGCCGATTTGCGCTCGTTCCAGGATTGGACATTGAAATATTACCTCGAGAGCATTCCCGGCGTCGCCGAAGTGGCAAGCGTAGGCGGGTTTGTCAAGCAGTATCAGGTGAATGTCAACCCGAACGCTTTGCTTGCTTACAACATCCCGCTCATGGACGTGATGGAGGCTATCAAAAAGAGTAACAACGACGTAGGCGGACGAGTGCTGGAAGTTTCCTCTACGGAATACTTCGTCCGCGGGCGCGGGTATATCAAATCACTTGCAGATATTGAAAATATACCAGTCGGTAACGACGGACGCGGAACGCCTGTGCTGGTGAAGAATATCGGGCGAGTTGAATTCGGTCCCGATATCCGTCGCGGCCTGGCTGAATGGAATGGCGAAGGCGAGGCGGTCGGGGGCATCGTCGTGATGCGCTACGGCGAAAACGCTCTTGATGTTATTAACCGCGTCAAACATAAAATAGAAGAAATAACACCGTCGTTGCCTGAGGGTGTTGAGATTGTACCAGCATACGACCGTGCCGACCTTATCGAACGCGCCATCGCTATGCTGAAACAGGTGCTGACTGAGGAGATGCTCATCGTCAGCCTGGTGATCCTCATTTTTCTATTTCACTTTAGAAGCTCGCTAGTGCCGATTGTTACGCTGCCAATCGCCGTGCTGGTGTCGTTCATCCCGATGTATTATATGGGTATCACCTCCAATATTATGTCGCTTGGGGGAATTGCGATCGCCATCGGAGCGATGGTCGACGCGTCCATTATTCTGGTTGAAAATGCGCACAAAAAACTCGAAGGATGGGTTGAAGGCTCCGAGCCTCACGGACGCGATACGGTCATTATCGACTCGTTAAAAGAAGTCGGACGGCCCATATTTTTCTCGTTCCTTGTTATTACCGTCTCCTTCCTCCCTATTTTTAGTTTACAGGCACAAGAAGGCAGATTGTTCAAGCCGTTGGCGTACACGAAAACGTTCTCCATGTTCTTCGCGGCGCTGTTAGCTATCACTGTAGCTCCGGCGTTAATTCTTTGGCTGGTGCGCGGAAAAATCCATGCAGAAGAAAAACACCCTATCAGCAAAATCCTTCACCGGATATATCACCCGATTATCGATTTTGTGCTGAAGCACAGCCGCAAAGTGGTGATTGCCGCCGTTGTGATTATGGCGGGTACAGTGCCTGTGTACTTTTTGCTTGGCTCCGAATTTATGCCGCCGTTGAATGAAGGCACGATTCTGTATATGCCCACATCTGTGCCAGGGATGCCGGTATCCGAAGCAAGCAAGGTACTGCAAATTCAAGATCAAATTCTCAAAGAATTCCCCGAGGTGCAGACTGTGTTCGGAAAAATCGGACGTGCGGAAACTCCGACTGACCCCGCCCCGTTGAGCATGGTAGAGACAATCATCACGCTTAAACCGGAAGACCAATGGCGACCGGGTGTAACATTCGATGGGCTTATCAAAGAGATGGACGAGAAGCTCAAATTTCCCGGCATGGCGAATATCTGGTGGATGCCCGTGCAAACACGAACAGAGATGCTGACCACTGGTATTCGGAGTAACCTGGGAATCAAAATATTCGGACCCGACCTGAAAACGATTGAAAAAATTGGCATTGATATCGAAAAGGTTTTGCAACAACTCCCCGACACGCGCTCTGCATTTGCCGAACGTGTGACGGGCGGGTATTATCTCGATTTCGAGGTGCGCCGTGAACGCGCTGCTCGGTACGGGCTGACTGTCGACGACGTCAACATGATTATCGAATCCGCCATCGGCGGAGAGAACATCACGACGACCGTCGAAGGGAAAGAGCGGTACCCGGTCAATGTACGCTACGCGCGGGAGCTCCGGGACAATCTCAACCGGCTGGAGCGCGTGCTAGTACCGATTCACGGAGGAGCGCAAATTCCCTTGGCTGAGCTTGCTAATATACGGTTTTCCTCCGGCGCTCCGATGATTTACAACGAAGGCGGCTCGCGGCTCGGCTACGTCTTTGCTGATATAGCCGGCAAGAGTTACGGCGATTATGTAGAGCACGCAAAAGATGCTGTCCGCGAACTTGTTGACGTTCCGCCCGGTTATTATATAGAATGGACCGGACAATACGAGCACATCGAGCGCATGAACGAGCGGCTGATGCTCATCGTGCCGGTGACGCTCTTCGTTGTGTTCTTATTAATTTATTTCAACACGAAATCGATCACGAAAACTGGGATTGTACTGCTGGCTGTGCCCTTCTCGCTGGTCGGAGCAGTATGGTTTCTTTATCTCTTGGACTACAATATCAGCAGCGCAGTCTGGGTTGGCTTGATTGCGCTCGCCGGATTAGACGCCGAGACAGGCATCGTCATGCTTTTGTATCTCGACCTTGCATACGAAGACAGAAAAAAGTCCGGTAAGTTGCTCAACCTTGCCGACCTCAAGGAAGCAATCCATTACGGAGCTGTGAAACGCGTTCGCCCCAAGCTCATGACAATGGGCACGACACTGCTCGGGCTACTACCGCCGATGATTAGCACGGGCACAGGCGCCGACGTGATGAAACGTATCGCCGCTCCAATGATCGGCGGTATTACAACTTCTGTTGCAATGGAGCTGCTGGTGTACCCCGCTATCTTTTTCCTGTGGAAAAGCTGGCAAATGAAAAAAGAAGGAACTCAACAATCACAACAACAATCGACGGAAAACTCATGAGACATATTCGCATTGTGCTATTGCTCGTAGTAAGTTTGAATGACGTTGCCTTCTCACAAACTTCACCTTACGTTGGACAAGAGCGGCATGACATTAAAGCTCTTTCACCAAAAGAAATCCAGGATTACTTTGCTGGGGCCGGCATGGGCTTCGCTAAGGCAGCCGAGCTTAACAGCTATCCCGGACCCAAGCATGTTCTCGAGTTGGCTGATTCATTGGAACTCACAGAACTACAGCTTACCAAAACGAAAAAACCCTTTCAGTCAATAAAGGCAAAAGCGATGCGGCTTGGCAAATCCATTGTCCATCAAGAACACGAATTAGATAAATTGTTCGCCAGCAAAACTGTCGATAACGCTGCACTAACCAGCCAAACTGAACGCATAGCGAGACTGCAAGGCGAGTTGCGCTCTGCTCATCTTGAAGCTCATCTCGCAATGCGACAGGTGCTTTCGCTTGAGCAAATCAGAAAGTACGACGAGCTTCGAGGGTATTCGAAACAGAGCGGAACTTCACATGACGGAAATATGCATAAACACTAATCTAACAAAACCAACAGAAAGGCACTATCATGAAAACAATCCTTTTCTCATTCATCGCCATCATTACCCTATTGGTAGTCGGGTGCGGAACCACGGAAAAACAGCCAATGGTGCAGGTGGCTTCCATTAAGGTGGAAAGCGCTGTTTGCGGCACATGCGGCAATACAATCACTGATGCTCTCAAAAAAGTCGATGGTGTGCAAGAGGCGTCTGTAGATATCGAAAAGAAGATCGCGACCGTGAAATATGCATCCGACAAGGCTGATCTGCCAAAGCTTGAGAAGGCAATCTCCGATGCGGGTTACGACGCGAATGATACTAAAGCTAATCCAGAAGCTTACGACAAACTGGACGAATGCTGCAAAATTGGCGAGACATCACACCACTAACGAGCTGATCTACCAGCAAGCAAAAAAAATCCCGACACTCGTCGGGATTTTTTTTGCTTTGTTGAACTCAAGAATCTCATTCATCGTCGGGAGTCTGCACTTTCGAGCGCGCCTCTGCAACTCTCCGTATAATCGTCAGGAAGAATCCTACCACAAGCGTAACAGTGCCAACCCAAACAAGATTGATATAGGGTTTGACACTCGCCTCAATTACTAGCGTTTCAGCCTTATTTTCTTTTTTCTTGACGGTAAATTCGACCTTGGATTTTGATTTATCGTCTCGGTCGGGTATAAGGCGCACAAGCATAAACTCGTATTGTGTTCCATTCAAAGCGGTGTAAGGAACGGGGGGAAATTCCTGTTCCTGAGCTGTTCCTTTCATGAGCAACATAAGGGGCGTTTTTTTCTTCCCGTCATGAACCTCAAGCTGGGCGCCAAGAGAAAACTCTTTGCCTTCCAGCATAGCCCCTCGCTGGAATGCATCAAAATCAAAGTCGTTAAATGTCACAGTCAGGCTATCCACTGTCGCCTGATGGCCCTTTTGAAGCTCTATCTTTTGTGCAATTCCCCCACCCTCTTCAAGAGAAAGCGGCGCGACGTAGAAATCCTTTGTTAAATAATTAATGAGGTCGGGATGACGCATCACACCTTTTGTGAAATCGCTATAGTACATCGTTGGCGCGACTGTGCGCTTGTTGCCGGCATGCTCTACTTCTACATCAAAGGCGTACTTTTCTCCTTCATAGGGGCGATACCCGACATAGGTCATGGTATATCCCAACGCCTCTACAGGCCTATTTTTCTCAAGTGACACAGTTTTTTTGTCGTCATATCGCTCGGAAGTGACAAAACCAAGACACATCACTGCTATCCCAACATGGGCGATAGAGCCGCCGACAAATTTCGGGTTGCCCATATAAATCCCGTAGCCCACTTGCAGATTTGCAAACAGCGAAAACGCCGAGCAAAACGTAAAGAGTAAAATCAGAAACTCCTCGCTCCCCAACAACAAGACCACGAACGTCGTAATCAATCCGAGCACCGTAGGCAGCATGAGACTGCGGAGTAGCGATTTAGTCTTCGAATGTTTCCACCAGAGCAATTGCCCGAGTCCAGATAGGAACGTGATCGCTATCCCCAGCGGCAGATTCGTTTTTATATAGTAGCTGATTTCAACCGCTGAGGCCTTGTTCTTCGCGATTGTGGTGATAATGGGAGAAGACGTTCCAATCACAACAAATAAGGCGACAAAGCTTAATGCAAAGGCACCGAGGAACAAAGCAAATTCACGTGAGATGATGGTGTGCTCGACGGGGACCTTCGGCATTTCACGCATACGCACAAACAAATACCCGAATCCAATGCCCGTAAATACCACAATGCAGCCAAGCAGCAGCCAATACACCCACATGCCCGGGTCCACGAACGAGTGTACTGATGTGTCGCCGAGGATGCCGCTGCGCGTAAGAAACGTGCTGTACAGAACGGCGATGAACGCAAGTATGCTCAGCGCGAAGTTTGTTTTGACAAATGCTCCGCTCTTGCGCTGTGTCAGCGTCGTATGAATCGATGCGACGCACAGCAGCCAAGGTACAAGAGAAGAATTTTCAACCGGATCCCAACCCCAGAAGCCTCCCCAGCCGAGCGTTTCGTACGCCCAGTACCCGCCGAGAATGATTCCTGTGCCCAGCACCATCGCCCCGAATACAGACCACGGCGTCGCAACGCGGATCCAAGTATTGTAGTCTCGTTTCATCAAACCCGCCACGGCAAGCGCGTACGGGACAGCCATAGCTGAAAAGCCGGAGAACAGAACTTGCGGATGAATCACCATCCAATAATTTTGCAGCAGTGGGTTCAGTCCTTTTCCCTCAACCGGAAATCGCGCCCAAATACTGCGCGTTTCATCAAGCATAACGGTATTTGCAACGCCCTTGGGAATCGGTCCAGAGGATAGCAGGTCGTTCGGAAACGTATTCCAGATATACTCGAACGGATTCTTGACGATCAGCATCAACAGCAAGAACGATACGATAAGCGAGTACACAGACATGACTTCCGGCTCGTAGTCTTTCTTAGACGTGTACTGCATCAGGAAGACACCGATAACGGCAGTGTACAGCGCCCAGAGCATGAAGCTGCCTTCCTGGCCTGCGTAAAACGTGGAGATAAGCAACGGAATCGAGAGGTCTGTGGAGCTATAATTCCAAACGTAGGTATATTGAAACTGGTGCGTGAGGATAAGATACAGCATCACCGCCGCCGCTGTCATAAGTGAGAGCGTGGCGACGTGGTAACAATTTCGAGCTATCAACAGCCATCTGCTCGACTGCGTACGATGGACCCTGTAATACAGAACAACCGCGAGGATTGTGGAAAGAAACGCTATTTTAACAATGATTCCGCCGATCATTATAAGCTCTTCTTCACGGCTTCGCTATCGCCTTCATATTTTGATGGGCATTTCGTCAGCACCATCTCGGCATGAAACACATCGCCGTCGAACTTGCCTTTCGCCACTACGCTCGTTGCAATTTCGAAATTATTGGGCTTCGCACCGTCCAGGATGACACGGCACATGCGTCCATAATCATCTTTCATGTGAAAAATAAATTTTCCGTTCTCCGCGTCGAATCGGGTCTCCTGGTCTTGCACCCACTCGCCCTTCACCTGAGCTTTTTTGCCGGTCAGCTGCGCCGTTGCAAAGTCGGCATACTCGACATTTGACTCGACAAAATTTGTAACGCCGATAACAACACCGGCAACAATAACAATAATAGCGAGAATCACTTTTCCGTTCATTTCTCTTCACCTCGTTTCATATTTTTTTCAAGTTCAGTCAGCTTCCGCTCCAAACGAAACAGATAACCGACAATTCCCACCCAAATAAGAAGAACAACCCCCAGCACGATATACATTTGATTCGAGCTAAAAAAATCTACCATAGGTCGTCACTTTCCACTCTGTAATTGTTGGAGTTCAAGCTTACCCGCTCTCACCCGGAGATTCAGCAGCCAGACAAAAAACATCGTAAATCCGAGCAGGGATAAATAAAACAACACACGCATGTTTGAGGCGATCATGTTTGTTTCGAACAACGGCCCCTTGCCCGATTCATCTCCTAACGCGCCGGGATGCAAACCAGCCATCATGCGGGGCATAATAAAAACAAGAAAGGGAACGGTCAGTCCCGAGAGAATCGTGTACACAGCGGAAAGCCGAGCGCGCTTTTCTTCGGAATCGATTGCTGAACGAAGCGCGAAATATGCGCCATAGATTAAAAGTAGAATAAAAATCGAAGTCTGGCGGGGGTCCCAATTCCAAAACGCGCCCCAATTAAATCGAGCCCAGAGCGCGCCTGTAATAGTCGCCAACACAGAAAAGAGCAAGCCCAGCCCGGCGGATGAGACAGAAATATTGTCGAAATCGATGTTCTTTGACCGAAGGTATTTGATGCCGTAAATTGCGGAAACGAAAAACGCGACGACGGCAGTCCACGACATGGGAACATGAAAAAACAAGTTACGCGCTTTATCTTCAAGGCCGGGGATGATTGGAAATTCCAGCCAACTCTGCGGAGAAGCCGAAAGCGGTATCGCAAGCCCTGCTATAAGGACAAAGCTGATGATTAAAACGGAACCGTATTGAACTACCTTGATGCTAGTCTTTCCAAACATAATCGAATACGAGGTATGACCCGGCTGTGATAACCATAATATAAGAAATTAATATCTGATATTCTTCTGCTGCGTTGCCGAAGGGTTCGCCATCCAACGCGCGCGTGGTTGCCCTCATCGCAGTCATTAAGAGAGGAATCAAAATCGGAAACGCAAGGACGGGATAAAGTGTTCCCTTCGTATTTGCCTTGGCGATAATAGCGGCTAGAATCGTCGAAGTGGACGCCAAGCCAATGCTGCTCAGCAATACCGTCAAAAGAAATGTTCCGAAGGTTTCCACAACAAAACCCGGAAAAACCACGGTAAAAAGAATCGTGATTGCACTATTGAGCAACAAGGTCAGGACGATATTAAACGACAATTTGCCAAAATAGACTGCAGACGGAGACGCTACCAATTGAAGAGTCATACTGGTGCCCCGTTCCTCTTCACTCACAAAAGTTCGCGAAAGTCCGGACATTGCAGCAAAAAACACTACCACCCAAAATAACCCCGAAAGAACCGCCGAGGAAGGCAGCTCGGAGCGAATCGCCAATTGCACAATGACCGCAGCCGTGACCACAAACATGACGAGTGCGTTCACCGCGTAGCGTGTGCGTAATTCAGATTGCGCGTCTTTGAGCAATACCGCATATGTGCTATAGAAAGTATTCATTTGCAGCGTATAACTTACCAAACAGTTGATAGAACAACAAGAAAAACGCGCGCCCTATATCTTTTTCAGATGTATTCTTTTGCTACACCAACCAGCTTCCTCATGTATGTTAGTTGCCACAACGAGAATCCTATCCTTTTTTTGCTGCTCTATAACATCCCGGACAAGGCTTACACCCTCTTCATCCAGATTTGACGTCGGCTCATCGACAAACAGCAATACTGGTTGATGAAGCAGTGCAAAAACAAATTTTAATCTTTGTTTCATGCCCGAGGAATACGTTCGCACAAATTCGTCGCGTTTTTCCCACAATCCAAATTGTTGCAACAGTTCACGACTACGGTCTTCTATTTGGAAACTATTAGAGCGAATACGGGAAAGGAGACTCAAATTTTCTTTTGCAGTAAACTCATCATACAACATCAGGTAAGGACTTACCAATCCAATTTGGTCCCTCAACATATCAACAGGGACAGCCTTGCCGTCGACCGAATATTCGATGGACCCGCGGGTTTCAGAGAGCAAACCGGCAAGAATCTTCACGAGGGTAGATTTTCCGGCTCCGTTCATTCCGGTGATCGCGAGCGAATCCCTTAGTTCCAGCGAAAACGAAACGTCGCTGAAAATCGCACGTCTGTTAAATTCCTTCGCAAGATTGGCAACGACAAGTTTCATAAGCTATCGAATGACGGCGACTTTCCACCTATACTCTACATCTTGACTGTGCACAACGATAAAATAAATTCCCGAATGTACTGACCCGCGCAAATCATCAACTGGAATAAAAATATAACGCCCGCCAAGGTCATTTAAAACAGGATAGGTAGCTGAAAAAACCAAATCCAAAGAACTGCTCAAGAAAAAAACCTCAGCCTCATCAGCAGTAGAAGCAACCGGCAGTGAAACGCGAGAAGTTTCGTTGACCCTGATGGGATTGGGAAAAGGACCGGGGCTGATCGATGCGTTACTGCCGGTAGAAAATTCCAAATATCGCACACGCCAATCTGATGGCGAATTTGTGGCAAAGCCCGCTTTAATTCCACTTTGCAAATTTTGATACGGTATGAAAGGAGTCGTATTTGAAAAACTTATCTCAAACGGCTCGGAAGAAGCTGAACCGCTCACTGCACTCTCAATATCAACATTAACTATAACAGAAATAGTACTGTCTGATAAATTTCGGAATAAACAGTATTGTGCCGAGAGAGGATAACCCCGAAAGAATAGTGAAGTCGTACCGGAAGGGTCATACGTGATCTCTTCATTAGGCGTGTAAAGCGGGTAAAGATGTCCCTCGGGATAGAAACGTACCGTGTCTGCGCGCGAGCCGGTATAATAATTCCACTGGGAAAAAGTAACAAACTCGTCTGCGAGAGTAGTTTGTCGTTCGCGCAAAACACCGTCCATACTCGGTAAGAACGGTGCTTCGGTTATTGCTTCCCAGGTGCGCCGGATAATGTCCCCTCCAAACCGCTTGGCAAGAAAGTGAGCCCAGATCGAACGTTCGTATCCTTGATATGATAAGCTATACTCAATAAATGAAAACGAATAACCCTGCGTGCTCCTAAAGCCGTCAAAATAATCTGGAAGATCTTCCAGATAATCGTTGACTTCCGAAAACAGCACATCTTCCATCCATACAGCGCTCAGTTCGTAGAAGTAAAGATCTCTAAAAGAATCCGGGTCGATTTCCTCCACCCATACCCCGTAAGATCCGTACTGAACGGCGTGAAAAAATTCATGTGCAGCGGTTATTCTTAATCCATCCATCCCTGTCGCTCGCGTGAAGCGAAAATCGTTATCGATCGTTATCGACGAGGTGTAGCGTCTGTACAAAGCCGTGCTATCGATTGTACCCTCGGGCGTTGTGTATCCAAAAAAGTTAACAGGTAAATCTTCTATATAGATATTATACGCGGAGTCACCATTTTCAAAGGGCGGCGCTTCGTACATCATCGGTCCAATGATAACAGACCAGCTATAATCAAAGAACTTCGCAACAGAGTCAACGTAGGCTTCAAAGGAATTTGGAATTGGCTGATTAAATGAATCCAACAACGCTGGAGTATTGATCCCAGTCGTGTCATAATGTATTCTAAAAAGCCCAGAAGGGCTTAATCTA
Source organism: Ignavibacteriota bacterium (assembly GCA_022616555.1). GTDB lineage: Bacteria > Bacteroidota > Ignavibacteria > UBA10030 > UBA10030 > JAKEEG01. The sequence goes on from JAKEEG010000090.1 coordinate 13,405, forward strand.
CTTTTGTCCTGCAGAGCCTTTACCATTTTGCCCGACGGGGCTATGTATTCAGAGGAAATGAGTTCCACCGATTGGGATATTGCGCTCATGATTAAAGGCGTTGCGCACTTATGCGGTGCTCGTTCAACATCCATCCTGTCAGAAAAGAGCGTCGCTCTCAGCTTTTCCAAGTACATTGATGAGCGCGAGCGTTCTTGCGCAGCGCCAATATTCATCGCAATGCCGAGAGCGACCATGATGTAGATCGTCCTAACGCCCAACATCTGCCCCGCTGTAATGGAAGAACTTTCTCCCGTCATAGATTGTCAACAATCCTTCAACTCTATAAGTAACGGCAAGGTCGGGAATTCCATCACCATTTAGGTCTCCAAAAGCAAAATGGCTTAACTCCGGTAATGGCAAAAAAGACTGCCATTCCGAAAACCCGCCTCCACTCACTCCACGATACCAGCCCAACTGACCCTTGGCAGTATTGTGCATTGCAACGTCCAGCAAGCCGTCGTTATCAAAGTCCAATATTTGCAACTGAGATCTATTTACCAAAATTACTTCATCCGGAAATTTGCGGTCAATCTCGAAGTTCCGTCCAGCCGTTCCCTTTGCGAGGAACATTTGTTTCAATGTTCTCGGAAATACCAGCAAAAGATCCAGTGTATCGTTCCGTCCAAAGTCTTGCATCCACATATAGCTTCGACGCGGGGCGCCTTCGGGCAACGGAAGTATCTGATGTTTGCCTGTAAAATTCAAGGATGAGTCCCCGAGCGATACTACGAGTTCGTTCCTCTTCATTTCATCATTTCGATAGGCAAATGCAACATCGACAAAGCCATCATTGTTCACATCACCAACGGCGGCGCCAAGCAGGATGTCGGGTATCGAAAGCCGAAACGTACGCTCAATAAATGTTTGCTCGCCTAATTGTTGATAAAAGACAAGGGAGGGTGATCTTGTTCCACTTGCGGCATTATAGCAAAAAAAATCAGCCGACCCCTCCTCTGTTCTATTTGCATAGAGCAATTCGAGTTCCCCGACGTCTGGAATAAACGCATTGACCGTTGCAAGATCGGTTTCATGTATACTCAGAAACGAAATCGATTGAGTAGAGGGGTAAGTCACAATAAAATTCACCGTCGTGTCAGTCGCAGAATGATACGTCAGCAATTGCGGCCCTTTCGGCAAGGGAATTGCAACTTGACCTCGCAGGCCGTTTTGCTGTTCCGAAACATATAAAGAAAGTGTATTGCTTCCGGTATTTACTAACAATATATCATTCGTTTTGTCGCCGTTCACATCACCGACCCAGACACCTCCAGGGTCTCTGCCCGTAACAAAACTCAGGGAATCCGTTAACGCAAGCGGGCTTTTGGCATTAAGGTATAGAACAATCTCCTGCCGGTCTGGCTTCAGCACGAGGGCGTCAACCTTTGCGTCCCCATTACAATCAGCCAGGACAAGCTGGGTCGCATCATTTCCGACGAAGAATTCCAGCGTAGAACTGCTTTCGTGCTCCACCAAAGCAAGTATAACTTTCAACGTGCCGTTCTGGTCAAGGAATGCAAAGTCTTGCTGTCCATCGTTATCGATATCGGCTGCATCGAACGCAATCAGAGGTTGTTCAAGCGGTCTAGAGAATCGCTGGTGGAAATCGCCTGTTTCATCACCCTCCCACACCTGTAATTCTTCTTGCAGCTCAAGAACAATATCCACAAATCTATTCTTTGTTGGAGGGAGTATAGTAAAATTATTCACTGAACCTTGAACAGGCTGAGCCATCAAATCGAGAAAACGTCCGCGCCCTACCCCATAGGAAAAGTGAAGCTCGCTTTTTACCCAGTCATAGAAGATCATGTCCGAGAGAAAATCGTTATTCAAAAAGACAAGAGAGATATCCTGGACCGTGTTGTCCGGCGAGATCACGGCGCCTTGGCGAAAACTCCCCTGCCCCCGGTTCATGAACGGCACAATTCCCGGTGTGCGGCTTTCAGTAACGAGTATATCAATGCGCTTATCATTATTCACATCGCCGAGAACAATCTTTGTCGGCTCAAACGGCAATTGGATCTTGCGAGAAAATCGCAACGAATCAGTTTTCAGGTTCAAGACGAGCGCCAAACGCTGATCGCTCTTTTGCACAAACAGCAAATCTTCCAGTCCGTCGCCATTCAAGTCTGAAGAAAAAACATCATCGAACAATTCGGGCACCGAAAAAGTCCGGTATTGAAGTACGGGCCCTGCAAGAGGAAGGTCGACACTCACAAGTTGGTTTGACCCTGCTGACCAGAGCAAGAGCTTCTGGTCACCGGACTGCCCAGCCTGAACAATGCGAAATCGCTCCAATCGACCCGGCGTAGGAAATGTTTGAGCAAGCCCGAAGGCAACATCGTGGGTTTGCGAAACCGTTTGATGCGTTGTCAACCAAAACGAAAGTAGACTCGCGGCGAGGAGATGTGTAGGTGTATGACGTGCGTGTGTGGAAGTATCCACTATCGAGCGGGAAGATCCCGTGCTATGGTGAGGTTGCTTTACGGTGCTGTAGCCTGAGTTGTCGTCGTCGCGCAGCATTGACATAGCGACGTTTCTCTTCCTTACTGACTGGTTTCACTGGTTCTACCGGAACCGGCTTTCCATCATCATTGAGCGCCACAAACGTGAAATACGCTGTGTTCGCATGTTTCCTAATTCCTTGAAGGGGATCTTCCAGCGTGACTTTAATACCGACTTCCATCGATGTATGGAACACTCGATTGACCGAAGCTTGAAGAATGACAATTTCCCCCTGCCGAATCGGGTGGAGAAAATGCATTTCATCCACAGATGCCGTGACACATACTCTGTTTGTATGCCGGCTCGCGGCTATGGCTCCCGCAATATCCATGAGATGCATGAGCCTGCCTCCGAGCATGTTCCCAAGACGATTCGTGTCGTTTGGAAGGACAAGCTCGGTCATTTCAACCTGAGATTCTTTAACCGTCCTAATCCGGTGCTTTGCCATGAGAGGGGGTTAAAACTGTTTTACAGAATTCGGTGCTGCCTGACTCTTTCCCTGCGCACCCTCTCCTCCGCCAGAAAGCTGCGCCGTAATGTCATTGCGCAGTTTTTCAGCCGTGGCCTTAGAATCACTCTCCGGGTAGCGTTGGAAAAAGAGGTCAATATCCGTTTTCGCATCCGAATACCGCTTTCGTAAAAAATTCACTTCGGCCTTCTTCAACTGAGCCAACTCAGCATACGGAGTATCGTGATATTTTTCAAGAACGAGCTCAAAGTAATACAACGCCGCTTTATAGGAATTTGTCTTTATGTAGGTCTCGCCGTTCTCGTATTCCTTTCTCGCAAGCTTCGTATTCATCTCGTGAATGCGGTTCGCAGCCAACCCCGCCAGAGAGTCCGTCGGGTAATATTCCAAAAAGGCTTGAAATTCATCGATAGCCTTCCGCGTGTAATCTTGGTCTCGATAGGATTCCGGGGAAAGATTATAATAGCAATCGGCTTTTCGGAAGCGTGCCCGGGAAGCGAATTCGCTTGTCGGCATCGTTCGCAAGAGAACATCGTATTCATATGCGGCAAGGATATAATCGCCGTATAAATATCTACATTCCCCTAGATGGAATTGCGCATCGTCCGCGAGAATTGTCCCCGGAAATTGCAGCGTAATAACCCGAAATTCTTTTTCCGCGTCAAGATAGTCCTCGTCCTCGAAGAGCTGCATCGCTTCGGCAAACCGTTCTTCAACCGGTATCTGTTGCACCAGTTCATCAGAAGAACCGCAAGCTCCGAGAATCATCGCAAACATTACAAATAATAAGCTGTAAGAGATGTTTCGTACTAACATTGTTTGCGATTTATTCATAAACGAGCGGTTGGACGGTAAAAGCTGAATCCAATTGTTGAATCGTAACATTAGAGAGTTTTTGTAATCGTTCATGTATCTTGCTTCTTTCTTCCTTGCTGAGCGAGAACGTCGGCTGCTTGCCCGCGCGAATTGGTATCATCTTTATAGAACTGACGACAACTGTTTCACCTTTTTTTTGAAACTTCAGCTCCACCCCGAGTCCGAACTGCGTCCAAAAATGCTGGGGCTGATAAAAGACAAAGTTACCTAATGAATAGAAAATATATTTTCCCTGGCGGTATTCTATACCCTGCGGGACATGGGAGTGGTGGCCGACCACCACATCGGCCCCAATCTCTGCAAGGTATCTCATTTGCGACAGCGCCAGTTTACTTGGTTCATCCGTGTATTCCGAGCCACCATGATAGCTAGCAATCACAATATCGGAAAACTGGCGTGCACGCTTAATTTCGACTTGCGCACGCTTTTTCTCAAAGAGCGATATGCGCCCCCGCCATGGACCTTTTCTATTCACAAACTCCGTATATGCCACAATGGCAATACGGATTCCATCCTTCTCAATAAAAACCGGTTGAAACAGACCCGTTGAATCTTTAGACGTTCCAACGGCGCGTATGCCTACACCAAGCAAATTATCTATTGTTTCTTCCAAAGCCCTCATGCCGTAATCGTATGCATGATTGTTGGCAGTAGAAGCAACAGTTACACCGGCATTTCTTAAACTTGTGGCACCTTCAGGCGGACCACAAAAAATAAACACATCCCTCGGGTCTTGTGTTTCCCCTCCCTGATCTGTCAGTTGACTCTCAAGGTTGATAAAAACAACATCCGCACCATCCGCAAACCCGCTTAATGAAGCAAAAGGATAATTGAGATTACCCTTTAACAATTCTTTTCCAACTGCACGACCCAGGTTTACATCCCCAAAGGCACGAAAAACGAGCTGTCCTTCTTTATCGCCTTCTGGCCCAGACTGCGCAAAAGAGGACCATGCTGAGAATGTAACAAGTCCAATGCAGAGTAAGTGCCTCATCGCAGCCTAGTTGCGGACTGTAAAAAACAGGTACACAACCACCGCGGTCGCTGCAATAACTGCAATAGGAATAAGAATCTTTTCTAGCGCCCCGGGCGACGAGCCAACTGATAAAGCCCCGTTACTCTCTATCCACCAACCTTCTTCCTTCTGGGTAACGACATCGACCTTCGAAACATCAAAACTGCCCATATACTCTACAAGCTCGGTAGAAGGGCGCCTTAAACGCGCTTCGGTAGCCGTGCGGACTATCCTTTTCCACCTGCCGGAAATCGGTTCATCAAAAGAGGCACCCTGCGTTAGCACTAATACTTCGAGAATCGCTTCAACATTATTGTTAGAAGCGGAAACGGCGAAACCATTCTTTTCTAATATTTCAAGGAACACATTGTAGGTAAATTCTTCATTCGATGATCCTTGAATGCTCAACCCGATATGAGTTACCCCTGCAGATTTTAATTTGAGAGCGAATTCCTCAGCCTGAGCCTGAGCTTGCTGCCGTAAAATTTGCAGTCCGCTTTGTTCGACTTCCTGACTCAGCGCCGTGAGAAAAGATGCGTGAAGAACAAGCACGCTAAGACCCAACAGCCGGGTAAAAGTCAATCGGAACATTAACCGTAGATTCCGCGCAGTTTAAGAGTCTTCGCCACTTTGTCTATCGCCATCACGTACGCCCCAATTCGGAGCGGTACTTTATATTGTTCTGCTGTGGCATACACTGCGTTAAACGCAGCCTTCATCATCTTTTCCAGGCGTCGATTGACGCGATCTTCCGACCAAAAGTACCCTATGCGGTCCTGTACCCATTCGAAATAAGAGACCGTTACGCCGCCTGCATTGGCTAGGATATCAGGAATTACGAGAATACCTTTATCCTGAAGAATTGGGTCTGCTTTTGCCGTTGTCGGTCCATTCGCACCCTCACAGATAATCTTTGCTTTTATCTTACCTGCATTCCGCTGAGTGATTTGGTCTTCCTTTGCAGCAGGGACGAGCACGTCGCAATCGAGTTCCAGCAAATCATCTTGCGGAATGGATTCTGCTCCTGGGAATCCCGCCAACGTGCGATTCTGCTTGATCCACTCCTGGGCTTTATCCAGGTCGATGCCTTTTTTATTATAGTAGGCAGCGCTCACATCGCCGATTCCGATAATTTTACATCCTTGTTCGCGCAACAATTTGGCAGCAATAGATCCGACATTTCCGAACCCCTGCACCACAACCGTTGAGTCTTTCGGCTTGATCCCAACTTTATCCATTGCAGAGAGGGTAACAATCATGCACCCTCGACCAGTAGCTTCTCGCCGTCCAAGCGACCCACCGAGCAGCAACGGCTTTCCGGTGACCACTCCTGTTGCGGTTTTTTTAGTATGCATGCTGTATGTGTCCATAATCCACGCCATCACCTGTTCATTTGTATTCATATCGGGCGCGGGAACGTCACCATCGGGACCAAGAATTTCCAGCAGGTTTGCCGTGTAGCGTCGAGTAATTTTCTCAACTATGAGCTGCGAAAGTTTAGACGGATCGCACTTCACTCCCCCTTTCGCACCTCCGAAAGGTATGCTCATAATGGCGCACTTCCACGTCATCCACGCTGCGAGCGCTTTCATTTCGTCGAGTGAGATGTCCGGGGCGTAGCGGATGCCGCCTTTTGAGGGTCCAAGGATATTGTTATGAATCACTCGATAACCCTCAAACACCTTAATCTCACCGGAATCGAGCGCAATGGGAATGGAAACGACAATCTGCTTCACCGGAGTTTTAAGATATTCGTACAACCCCGGTTCGAGGTTCAACAAGTGAGCAGCGACATCAAACCGCTGCATCATGGATTCAAACGGATTTTCCTTGTCAAGAATCGGTGCCGGCTCTTTATAATTTGCCGGCAACTGAGATTCAACGGCCATAGTGTTCTTTCACTGAAAGTTTATACGCACCGACGTAGCGATTTCTTGGAGCCGCGCGATACGCTCCTCTGGGCTGTTTACGATCACCATATGTGATACTACGCTACAAATTATTTTTATAACAGAATTTAAGTTAGCGAAAAAACAGAGGACATTCAAGATGAAAACACATATAGGCGAGGGAATGAATCAGAAAAACTGAAGGAATTACGCGGTGGGTAAAATGCGGTAGCTATGATTTACTGATTTGCTGAAGATTCTTCTTCACAATATCTATATTCTCATCAAGAAAGTGACGCGAAAAACGGCGCGCTCGTTGAATCTCGTTTGTATCCACTTCAAACACGATCAAGTCTTCTTTGAATAACTGCGCTTGCTTGACGACATTACCAGAGGGGTCAAACGCGATTGATCCTCCCCAGAAATTGACTCCATCTTCAAAACCGACACGGTTGCTAAATAGCACATAGGAACTCAGCAGTCGGGCATAGACGCGGAGGTGCTCGTGGTTAACAGTTGCATTATCTAGCTCTTTATTGTCGCTTGCAATTCGTGTTGGGCTTGCTGTTAGGCAGCATAATATATTTGCGCCATCAACAGCTAACAAATATGGCAGCGACATATGCCATGAATCTTCACAAACAAGCATCCCGAGCCGGCCGAGTTTCGAATCAAATGCCCGAATCTCTTTCCCGGGGCTAAAATACCGCCCCTCTTCGAACATTCCATAAGTAGGAGGATAAATTTTACGATGTATGTGCCGGATCTCTCCCGCCTCAAGGAATAACGCAGAGTTATAAATGCCATGGTCCGGCGCGCTCTCCGCAAAACCTGCAATGATGGAAATCGAAGCGCTAGCGTCGCGCAATTTCTTTAATGCGGGCGCTGATTGTGCGTCTAGAGCCATCTCCCAGGCGAGGTCACGAAGTGTATACCCGGTAAGGCTTAATTCCGGGAAGAGGATGAGCTTCGCATTGAGCTCTCGAGCTCGCTCGACGTATTCGATGTGATGGTGAAGATTATGTTCGACATCTCCGACACGGCTATCGACCTGTGCTATGGCTACTTTGAAATTCATAAGCAATGAAGTGTCTACGCTATGTCAAATCGATCATCTTCACATCTTTAATGTACTGCACCGTTTTATCCTCTTTCAAGTTCTGGAGCTTGCTCATTGTTGTTTCGATGCGTTTGACATTATCCTTGATGATCGATAGGTACTTCGCGACTTTTTCAGATTGAGTTTTACCGCCGAGAATCTCGACAATACCTTTCATGCCATTGAGCGGCGTTGTCAGCTCCGTGGAGATATTCAACACAAGTTCCTGCATCACCTCAAGCCTTTTTTTTCGAATTTCCAGTTCTGCCAACTCGCGTTCCAGTTTCCTTTTTTCAACAACTTTTAGGATCGTCTTTGGGAGAATTGGTGTAGCGATCTCTTCCTTCATAAGGTAATCTTGCACGCCGAGTTTCATCACTTCCACCGCGATATTCATGTCCTTATTCACGGTGAGGAACACAACCGGGACGTCAATCGATTTCTTTCGAAGGCTTTGAGTGATTTCCAGCCCATTCAATCCAGGGAGGAAATAATCCATCAGTACAACATCGATTTTGTCGTTGCGCTCAATCTCTTCGATGGCTTCACGACCGTTGTCTCTCCACAACACTTCGAACTTTGCTTCATCAAACTTGCCGAGATAAAGCCGCACGAGTTTCGAGAAATCGGCATTATCTTCCACAAGCAATACAAGTATGGATCCATCAGTAGTCATATGGTTCTATACCCTTGGCGGTAGTTTAGCTATTTGCGACCAGTAGTCCAGAATTGTTTTAAGAGAAATGGTCAGTTGGTTCAACAACAATGACTTACTAATGTACGTGTTTGCTCCTAGCTGATACGCGAAGTGGATATCCTCCTCTCGGTCTGAACTACTGAGAACTATCACAGGAATTTTCTTGGTGGATTCCGTCGTCTTCAGTACACGGAGAACATCTCTACCATCGATCTTCGGTAAATTGAGATCGAGGAATACCAGATCGGGCGAAAACGACTGCGCTTTATTAGTTCCTGTAACAAAATCCAGCGCGACCTGCGGGTCGGCAAAAAAAACTAAATGATCGTTACGGCTATTCTGCTCGAACGCCCACTTCAAAATTCGTGCGTGATCTTGGTTATCCTCGATGATAACGATATTCATCGGGAGAGAGGATGAAGCCAAGCTGGTCCCCTTTCTTACGACGGTAACATGAAATAAAAAGTCGAACCAACCCCCGGGGTTGATTCAACCCAAATGCGCCCCCCATGTGCCTCAATGATTTTCTTTGTTATGGTG
>JAKEEG010000091.1 GCA_022616555.1 Ignavibacteriota bacterium
CAGTGCCAAGGCCTTGCTTGCTGGGACGTTCAATGATGAACAACCGGTTCGCGTATTGCGGCATCGCCTGCAATTCCTTCACGATGCGCGCCGTGCCATCAGGAGAATTATCATCCACCACCAAAACATCCAGCGATTCGTGCTGGGCGAGTACGATGGGGATCAACGTCGGGATATTCTCTGCTTCGTTGTAAGTCGGGATAACAATAAGCGAACGCGACATCGGATGTCCTTTATGTGATACTAAGCAATTGCTTTCGCGAAAGCTTCTACAATATAGTGCTGTTCTTCTTCAGTCAGTTCCGTATGCATGGGAAGAGACAGAACTTCTGTCGCAGCCCGTTCAGTCAAGGGGAATGACCCCGGCTTGTACGCCGCGGACCGAAACGCCTCTTGAAAGTGCAAGGGAATAGGATAATAAATAGCGTGCGGAATCTTCTGCTCAGCGAGCCGTTTGGTAATTTTTTCTCGTTGCCGAACGCGAACCGTATACTGATGATAGATATGGTACGCATAGGGTGCCTCGACCGGGCACACAGCATCCATTGAACCAAGAAGTTTGTTGTAGCGTTGCGCCGCTGTGCGTCGTGCTTCATGCCACTCATCCAGGTAACGTAATTTCACATTGAGGATGGCGGCCTGAATAGCGTCCAGGCGGCTGTTGACACCCAGAATTTCGTGCGTATAGCGGATACGCGAACCATGATTTCCGATCACGCGGATTTTTTCAGCAAGCGTATCATCATTAGTGACAAGCAAGCCGCCATCGCCGAACGCCCCCAAATTTTTGCTTGGATAAAAACTCACACAACCGATGGCTCCCAATCCACCGACTTTTTTCCCTTTATACTTCGCTCCAATCGCCTGAGCGGTGTCTTCAATGATCGGGATATTGTGCTTTTGCGCTACTTCATGCAGCGGATCCATATCGACAGAATGTCCATAAAGATGAACCGGCAGTATCGCTTTTGTTTTTTTTGTGATTGCCGCATCAATGAGTGCCGGATCAATATTGTAGGTTGCAGGGTCGATATCCACGTACACAGGTTTCGCACCCAAAAGCGCGATGGTTTCCGTAGTTGCAACAAATGTAAACGGGGTCGTGATCACCTCATCTCCCGGACCGATGTTTAGCGCCATTAAGGCAATTTGCAGCGCATCAGTGCCCGACGCGCAACCAATGGCATGCTTGACGCCGAAATACTTCGCGACATTCATTTCAAAGTCCGTGACCTCTTTACCCAAGATATAATGCCCCGACTCCAGCACGCGTAGGACGGCAGCATCGATTTCCGGTTTAATCTTTTTATACTGTGTAACAACATCAACCATCTGGATATTCATCATGCGTGGCCTTTCCCGCGCAACATGACATACATCGTATTAAACAGGATTTTCAAATCTAACCGCCAGGAGAGGTTTTCAATATAGAAGAGGTCGTATTTCACCTTCACGCGCACGTCTTCAATGGACTCGTCATATTTGAGCTTCACCTGCGCCCAGCCGGTAATACCCGGACGAACTTTCAGACGACGTTTGTAAAGCGGAAGTTCCTTTGTCAATTTTTCAACAAAAAAAGGGCGCTCGGGGCGGGGGCCTACGACACTCATGTCACCTTTCAGAACATTGATGAATTGAGGCATTTCATCGATATGCGTTTTGCGAATGAGCCTCCCGACACGCGTTACTCGTGGGTCGTTTTTCCCTGCCCAGACCGGACCCGATTGTTTTTCCGCGTCTGATGTCATCGAACGAAATTTGTAAATGAAAAACGATTTACTATTTCTGCCAACCCGCTCTTGTTTGTAAAACACGGGGCCACGCGTATCGAGCTTGATCAGCAATGCCACAAGAATCCAAAGTGGGAAACCGAGAACAAGAATCAACAACGACACAGCAATATCGAACGCCCGCTTGAGGGCGGCTTCCCACGGTTTCAGAAGCTCTGGGCTGACTTCAATTAGCGGTACTCCGTAAATCGAGCTCATACGAGCTTGTCCGCTTACAATATCGTATAAGTCGGGGATAATTTTCATTCCAACTTCTTCTCCGTCACAAGCACGAATAACCTCAAGCAATTTATCGTGCTCGGTCGAGTCGAGTCCAATTAGCACTTCGCGCACGTTGCGTTGACGCATGAGGGTCGGGAGCTTCTCCAGGGCGCCTAACACGCGGATGCTTTGATATTCTTGTTTCTTGCCGCTCTTCGTCTTGCCCTTGCTCACGCTGACGAAGCCTATAAGCTTGTAGCCAAGAGCAGGAGATTTTAACACCATATCACAAAGCTCGAAAGCTTTTTTCGACCAGCCGATGATCAGCGTATTTCGTGCGCCGATACCGGACTCAAGTAAACGCCGCTGCATAGCCCTGATGACGAGCCGCCCAGCGGAGACAAAGATGAAAAGCGTTAACCAATATGCTGCGATAATTAGTCGATTCGTTTGTTGCGAACCCGTTGATGAATCATCGATGAAAATAATGAAAAAGAGAAACAACACCCCAACGCCCGTTGTGCGAAAAATCGTTATCACTTCATCAAGGCGGGATTTCGCATACCACGATTGATAGAGACCGAAAAACCCGAACCACATTAGCCAATACACGTAGACAGCAATCATCGGAAGCCACAATTCGGGCTCAATGGGATAATCAACCCATCCGCTCCGCACTCTCAACAGATAGTAAGCGTAATAAGCCGCATTGGCGGTTAGGAAATCAACCAAAAAAGAGAATATGCGTTCAGCGCGCTTGGACATAATGTTGCTTCAGCTACGTTCACGATTTGCGGAGTAAGCAACAACACAAAATAGTTTGCCCACAGAATGAATTTCAAATCGCTGGAAGCCGGCTTCGCGCAACACGGCGACAAGTTTTTTCTTCGTGTAGAAATAGACTGGGCAACCTCTCAGCCCCAGCCGAATTTTTCGGACAGGCGCCCGCCACGTCCAGAACCGTGGAAAGGAAAGAATTACTCTATCAGTCGTGACCTGTTTCATTTTTTGCAGTACTGGTACCGCATCCTGAATATAGTCAAACAGTCCGATGCCGATAGAAATATCAAATATATCATTCACGGCATATTCCAACAAATCACTTTGTATAAACGAGCATCGGTCCTGTACGCCTTTCGCAGTCGCAAATTGCGTGCAGAGTTCTAACATATTCTTAGCGATATCAATGCCGGTGACATGCTTCGCTCCCCTGAGCGCAAATTCCACTGCATAAAGACCGTTTCCGCAGCCGACATCAAGAAAAGTCCTGTTTTCAATAGGTGCTGAATGCTCAAGCGTAAACAAAAACCGCTCATACATATCTTTCCTAAAGAATTTATCCAGCCAAACGGACAAAGGGGATTTTTCGTGCGAGTAGATTTTTTGAAATGAATCCGCTTCGCTATCCCAGTAGGTCATTTGTGTTTTGATTTCAGACTTCATTCCTTAATACCTCCCGTACAGTCGTAAATCGAAAATCATTCAGGAGCTTTCTCATTTTTTTCTCAGTATGCTCAAGGCCATAATAATGCCGAATACGTTTAGAGAACGGCAAGCGTACCCGCGGCTGACCGGGGTCCAATTCCCACGGGTGGATATAAAAAATAACCGGTCGCCCCTGTGCGTTGCATTGGCGCAGCGCTTGTTGCGTGTAGAGATACGGCGCCAGTCTCAAATAAGCGCCGCCACAACAAGGCAGTCTCTGTCCGAACATTTCCGCACACGATAGCGGGAACTCCACCAATGACGGCGTAACTTGATACGGCGCCAGCGGGGCATCCGAAATACCGTAATCAGGGTGAAACCCAATTGGGAACACCGAAGAATCGTACCAAAACCCTTGTTGTTCGAGAATCGGGAAAGCCCACATCGTTTGCTTGGTAATGCTGAACGACGGAGCGCGAAAACCCCCCAAATGCTGTTTCACTCCACACTGGCGCACGGCTTCCACCGCCCTCTGCAGGTCCATGCTAAATTCATCCCTGCTAATCTTCGTCAGTTGGAGATGATAATAACCGTGAATGCCTATTTCATGTCCTTGCTGTTCAATTTCGCGAAGCAAATGTGGAACACGTTCGGCAACCCACCCTAATGCAAAAAATGTCGCCTTCACATTCGATGCCTCAAAAAGATTCAATAGCCGATGGGTGTTCTGTTCGACGCGAAGCTCGCACCGGTGCCATTGTTCCCGCGGGATCTTCTCGTTAAGATTGGATACGCAGAACCAATCTTCGAGGTCAACGGTCATGGCGTTATTCATTAGGATCTCTTGTGATTCAGGAGCGGTTGCATTGCATTGAGAAAGCGGTCGGCGAGAAGATCCCATGTATACGTCGAGAGCACCAACTGCCTACCATGCTCGATTCTCTTTTGCTTTTCTGTTGGGTCATCCAAAATCGAGCGGATTTGGTCCATAACTTCTTCTAGTGTGTCCGCGTAATAAAATATCTCTCCGCGCTCATCAATGCGCAGTAATCCAAACAATCTAGTGGAAACAATCGGCTTACCGTTAATTAAGTACTCGAACACCTTGATAGGAGACGCAGCATGAGCGATCTCTCCCTTTTTTCGTAAGTTGAGACAAACCTGCATTTCCGAAATATACTTCATCGCCTGTGGATGCGGTACCGCACCTGTGAGCACTACGTTATTCAATTGCTTCTTGACAACGAGTTCTTTAATCCGAGGGAAATCACGCCCGGCTCCCACAAACAGGAATGCGCAATCGTTCATCCGTTCGGCGACGGTAAGCATCAAATCCAAATCAATCGAATATTCGAATGCACCTACATATCCCACGACAGGCTTGGACTTGTTCACACGCAGCTCCGTTGTCTCACGAAATTCAGCAGGAACATCAGCACCGTTGGAGATAACAATTTTCGAGTTATTCTGGATTTTTTCTTCTAAAACTTTCGAAACAGCCACCACGAGAGAGGATTTCTCAAACATCTTACGGAGCATCCAAACGCTCAATCGCGAGAGAATGTTTGTAGGCGAAATTTGTAACTCATGCTGCAACATTGATACATAATCATCTGCATAATCAAAAACGATCGGCATGGAATTTCCGAGCGTATAGAGATATAGCGGGAAATTGTTCAGGATCAACACATCGGGTTGATGCACCCTGATAAGGTATCGAAGTACGAAAAATGTTTTTATCGTGTAGAAAGCCTTCTTGAAAATTTTATCCACCGGGAATTTTGTATTCCAGAACCAGGGAGAAATGGGCACAGTGTGCAAGACGATGTTTTTATGTACTTGCGCCGGGATTTCTATGTAATTTGTTTCTTCGGACTCCCGGGGAGGAGGCTGAATGACAATGACCGTATGACCCTTTTCCGCAAACTTCTTAAACAGGTGATGCCATCGGGAATGGTTGGCCGAATTCCACCGCGCCATATAGGGAAAAATAATTTTCATGTAGTGCTATTCCTGTACAACCGCTTTCCTGGCTTGGAGATATACTTTCTCAAATTCTTCTGCGATACGTTCCCAGCGATAGTGGCTAACCGCAAGCCGATAAGCGTTCTCGGCGAGTTTCTTCCGGAGCGGGGAATTTCTCAGAAGCCTTACCACCTGCGAAGCGAATTGTTGTTCAGTATCAGCAACCAGAAGATGCTCGTTATCTTTTCCGAGAATACCTTCGCATCCGATGGAGGTTGAAACAACGGGGACGCCCATGGCAAAGCTTTCTACAATCTTGAGCCGCATCCCGCCACCAATCCTCAGCGGAACAACGGCTAATTCGTACCGCTGCAGTTCATCTTTGATATCCGGGACAAATCCGCGAATAACTATCTGCCGGCTGTTCATCTGTTGCACATTTGGCGGGATGTTCTTGCCAATGATATGCAATACCGAGTCGGGCTGTTCCTGTTGAATTTTTGGAAAAATTCCGGAAAGAAACCACATCAGAGCGTCCTTGTTAGGAAGCCAAGCAAAATTCCCAACCAAAGCAATCGATGATGGCAATTTATCCTGCACAGATGGAGACTCGAAATAACGCTCCTCCACACCCGCCGGAATTGTATGTGTCTTGACGTTCGGATTAAGCTGCCGCAGCCGCAATGTGTCGTTTTCGGTTATTGTGCAGCACATATCGAACTGCGCTGTCATCTTCGCTTCGAACGCACGAATTCTGCGTGCCTGCATATCCAACCATTGGCGGAATACCGGCGTGTGATTGTTCTCTGCGTAACGCTCCAGTATTGCACTCTCAACATTGTGCTCGCGCAACACGATGGGTAAACCAAACTGTTGCTTGCAATAAACCCCGTATGGCGACATGTGTAAATGGTCAACGTGAACAACGTCAAACGTTTGCGACGCCAATATGTTGCGCAGCGAGTCCAGGTATAGCGGCGATACATATTTCTGGATATTGTAAGACATATCTGAAAAAAGATTCTTCAATGCCGCAAAAACGTTATTCTTATTGGAATGTGGCACAGTAACCAATTCGCATACATCTTCGAGAGGTTTTCGCTCCTCCGCCCGCGTTTGCTCTAGCGCGAGCATCGTAATCTGATGACCGCGCTTGGCGAGATGCTTCGTTATGTTAAATATACCAACTTTTCCCCCGTCTGTGAGAGGATAAGGAACTTGTGGGGAGAGCTGGAGAATATTCATTTTTAATTAGTGCTTAACTTACTTTTTTTGCAAAACTTGAAGATCAAGCACTTATGGCGCCAAATGTTTTCCATGTTCCCGGGCTACCAGCTGTAACACATACCCAACCTATAGTGCCACCGGCAGATGGCGTAGTGTTATAAATAACATCACCTCTCGTCCATGTTCCTGATCCAGGGGACGCAGTTCCATAGAATATTCGGACACCATTCGTAATAAGGCCTACACGTTCTGTATCAAGACGCGTTTTACATGTCACACCACTGCCATCCAAATGAATAACAGAGCTCCCACTGCTATAAGAAATGAATGTATTTCCACCAGTTGGCAACATTGTCTGATTTATTGTTACTGTAGCTCCAGTTTGAACTATCATGTTATAACTATCCCGTGGTGTAACAAAATTTTCAAATCGACAGCCATTTAAAGATACCTTGGATGCCTCAAACCACAAATACGCTCGAGTACCACCGGTAACACCATCGATATCATATGTTCGGAATCCATTTACAACCCCCTCTGTGTACAAAAACTGTAAAACCTCTCCGGTAACATCTTCAGTTCCACAACCATTTAATGTAATTCCGTGACAAACATCAAACTTGTAGGCTGCAGTTGTAATGTGGTCACTGCCACAACTATTGAAGGTCGAGTAAACAAGTCCGTAAATATCATACCCGATAGAACTGGTGTTCGCAAAAACACGTGTTGCTGTCAAAGTCGTGCCAGTTCCTGCGTTAGATCCATCGTTTGCATACTTCAACGCACTAGTACAAGTAAAAACTTCAAACGCTTCTATAATTGTCAGCCATGAATCGTAAGTAAAGAAACCAAAGTTACAGTCGATAGAAATAACGTTTCTTATCGTAAGGTAAGCAGTCCTTGGGGCATAAATTGCATATGTATTGTCCGTTGTATGTCCCTGCAGGGTAAGGTTCTCAATGATGATATTGTACCCATAATCGTTATCAGGGTGATCAATGCTAAGCAGGCTGTCAACAACAAAAGAATCTGTTACCGTTCCTCCACGAGCGGCTCGATTGGGAGTTGAACCGTTTGTATTAGTCGTTTTCTTTATAATCGTACCTCTGCAATTATTGCCGGTGAGACTTATACGGCCGTTTACGGGTAAGCGCAGAGGAGAAGTAATTTTATACGTTCCATCGGGAAAATATACTACACCATTAGTACTCGCAGCTGCATTTATAGCATTCTGTATACTTGTTGTGTCATCCGTCATTCCGTTGCCTGCAGCCGAGTAATCTGTCTTTACGTTATATACATTGAACGTTCCCATTGTGAATCTCCATGTGGTTATTTTTTTGTAGCGGACTATTTTTCGGGCTTCACAAGAGGGCTAAAATTGTTAGCAAACTTAGCCGTAATCGCGGTTACGTAATAGGAATGCTTAGCAACCTCTACCTCCTCCAAAAAAAATTAGCCCCAACAGCGATAGCATATATGATACCATTTTTTAAAACATTAGAATCGATTTTTTCTCGCAAAAACAAAATCTGCAAACCCCAAAATATCCCAAAATACACTTCCCGGTACATACCCTTGAGTTATTTTGGTGAAAACAATTTTTACTGGAGTAAGTAGAACCCGTAGCCAATCCCTCCTGACGCCACTCTTCAATACTTGGAATTTATTCTCAGGGAGGATAGAACTAATTTCTTCAACAGTAAATATTCTGCAATGCGTCGGGTCGTCATAGAAATTCAACGTGTCTCTTTTACTAGGGAATCGCGTGCTCCGTTTAGAAGGGAATTCGACATAGATAAACCCTCCGGATTTTAACTTATTCAATAGTAATCGAAGTACTTCATCCCCGTTATGTAGATGCTCAATTACATGTGACATTATGATAACATCAAAAAAATTTTCTGGAATCAATGTAAAATCGAGCACTGTAAGATCGAGCTCATAAAACTCGGTCATCGCCTCAAAATCCGATGCGTCATTATTGTAGGATTTTTCTTTGTCGATTCCATAATAATCACATAAAGGGAACCATTGCTTGGTTATTGTAGCTGAATGGCTTCCAGCCCCAACATCTAACAATGAAAACTTCCTTCCGCTGTATATTTTCCGCAGTTCTTTAAAACGTGTCGGGACTAATACTGACATATTCATTATCTTTCTTTTACGCGATTACAGATATTCTCAAAAAAAGCCAACCCGCTTCTCTTAGCAGGAACAGGGAGTTTCTTACCACACACCCATGAAAGCCTTAAAATATATTGTGATTTTTCGAACTAACGTTCATTGAACGTAAAGAGCCAAGCCAAAGCATAGACGGCGATTCTTAGAACGACGCCAATCTGCTTTAACAAAATGGTCGAAGCTTGGCTTAAACCGCTTCCAATGCTCTCTACATCATTGATGAATCGAATACCATCAATTACAACGTCGTTTACGATCTGCTTTTGAGATGTATTATCCGGAATATCGTTATTAATTTCTATCAAAGGGGCGCTTGATGATAGACTACTTCCTTTTTTAATTACGGTCCCGCGTCCCAAAATAGTTATTTGCCGTTGCCTCAAATACACCGTTGAATTCAGTGTATAATCTCGATTAAGGAAAAGGATAACCCCTCTCTCCAGATCGTCAAAAATCTCTTGTAGGTCGTCAGGATCCAGTTCTTCTGTAGCATATTTATTCTCTATGGCATAGTGGACCTCCATGCAGTTTACTAGTGGTAGTGAATTGTTTTATGAGCATGCAGATCAAACTGACTAAATAGTTATTTTAGCCATAATCGCGATTCTGGGAATAGGTACCCATTGTCTGCACCTCCTCACTTTTCAGCTTTTTCACTATGGCTCAACAACACGTCTCGATCAAAGCCTGGGCTTAAGTAATTGGTATCAACCATCGTCGCAATAGTCGGGATAGGAGCCCATATCCTCCACCTTCTGCCAAATAAGATTTGACCAGAGCAAAAGAGCCAAGCTTTAACGAGTATCTTAAACAACAGCATATTTGTAAACAAATATTTGATGAAAAGCACTGGATTAAACACCCTGAACTTGGTAAGGCTTAGCCCTATGCTCGCGTCATAATTATTTTTGGTATAAGTCTGAAAAACATTTCTAGTTTTCTGTAATGTCGTTTTCGTTGTTAAAAACGTCAAGCAAGTCGAATTAACTGTTCGCCAATGTCTAGCTCCAAATGCTCGTGTCTCGTTGGAATGGTGGTGCAAATCAAGTGTATAATTATCAGGGTGGTCAAACGGCGTGACAATGTGTGCGTCAGGATTATTTTGTAAGAACTGCACCATCTCGGAAAATTGATTTGGCAAGTAATAGTAGTCATCTTCTGCAAAATATACCAACTCCGATAAATTTTGGTTTGACAAAATATCAAGCTGCATATTGAATGTTCCCGCGTTGCCTGTCTTTGACAAAGGAACTAATTCTAAGTCCTCCTCACGAAAATACTGTTTGAACAACGCCTGATATTCCTCTGGGCAGTTATCAAGCAATACCCACATTTTTACTTTCAAATTGCCGAGCGAGTCTTTGAATGATTTCAGGCAAACCTCCGACAACTTGTACTTATTATCGCTGAAGATAATTGGAGTCTTAGATACTCCGGGGTAAATCCGATACGCGATGGCGACATCGTATTTAGACATATTTGAAATAGAGGCAGTCACCAAGATTTCACGAAGGCTTTAAGGTAGGATTTTGACTTTTGCAGCCATCGTACGTCAAACGTGAGCAATCCAGAAACAAAATACACCACTACCCTCAGTCCAATTCCAACATACTTCAATACTACGGCCATAAACAGCTGAAACCCTCCAAAATGTTTACGAAGGAACAATAGCTGCGTTGAATGAAGCTGGTCAACGTATTTTTCCGTGCTCTCGATTGAGCTGCCGCCATAATGAATTACCCTCGCTTCAGGCACAAAATACGTTTGCAGACCAAGTTGATGTGCGCGGAAGCAAAAATCTACCTCCTCGTTATACATAAAGAACTGCTCATCGAGCAGTCCGATTTTTTCGAACATATCCCTGCGGATCATCATAAACGCGCCCATCACCACATCCACGCGCCTCGCTGTTTCGTGGTCGAAATAGGTCATGTAGTATGAGCCGAAAAGCGTTGTACGTGGATACAGTTTGTAAAGAAAAAAACTTTCTGAAAATAAATTCCACACAGAGGGAAAGCTTCTGCATGAATACTGAAGCGTTCCGTCGGCATTCAGCAGTTTACATCCCACGATCGAAGTATCAGGGTGCTTCTCCATAAATTTGACGATTGTATCAATCGCTCCGTCAAGAATTTTTGTGTCTGAATTGAGCAGAAGAATATATCTGCCTGCAGCTATTCGTATCGCCTGATTATTTGCAGCTGCAAACCCCTTGTTCTCCGAGTTAAGGATTTTCTTTGCCTGCGGGAAATCCTTTTCAAGCATTTCTATGCTTCCATCGGTAGAATTGTTGTCTACGACTATAACCTCAAACGAAATCTCCTTTGTTTCAGAGTAAACGGACGAAAGACATTCGAAGAGAAGCTGCTTGGTATTATAACTGACAACAATGACAGTGAGATCCATTCGGAAGCGCTAGGTCATTAGTTTTTTACGGCACCGGCGGCTTTGCCGTTTGTCGCGGGTGAGAAAGCGGCAATGGTTGCCCAGGAAAGCGCGATGAGCAGCACGGGCTCGCGCGTATAAAATTGAGGCGAAGTAATAGACACTTGAAGCATACAAATAAGTGTAGCTGTGGCTGCAAGCACCCAGGGTCTATCTTGATCCTCGATCGAACCCCGTATATTCCTTACTCCTTGAATAATTTTTCCGCCGTACGCAACCATAAACGTGAGTAGTCCCAAGACTCCCAATTTAAACCATAAGAATAGATACGCATTGTGAATGTATTCACCGTTAACCGAAAAGCCATGCAAGATACTACGATAAGTATATGATGCACCTAGCCCATATCCTATCAAGGGGTTGAGGCTAATCAGTTCAATCACTTTTTCCGACTCGACGAGGCGGTTAGCGAACGATATATCTTGCACGGCAGTTGCAACCGAGGAGAGACGGCTTGCTATAGTAGTGAATAACGCTGTAAACACATCTGAAAAACCTATCATGAGAACAAGGAGTAAAGTTACAACAACCAAGAGCATTACCCCCATCAATCGCTTACGCTCAGTGTTATTTGCTAACCACAAAAGCGCGACAATCCCAAACGCCGCGCCAAGCCAGTATCCGCGCGAGAATGTCATAATCAGTGCAACGGAAAAAAGCGACACGCAGATAAGCGCAACAAGACGAGCCCTCGGCTGCGTATACACCATCCACAGGGCAGCGCCCACCAATATCATGACCATAAAAAGAGGTTCATTCATCGCCTGCCTGCCGCCTAGCACCTCCCATGCGTATTCGGCAACAGACAAACGAGTTCTGTACTGCCAGATATTACGGGCGGCACTAAACAGGGCGAGGGTTATCACCGTACCAAGGATAACTTTCTTCCCGCGTTCGGTTTGCATCACTTCACGCGCCGGAAAGTAGAACAACAGTCCTAGAAAAACGAGATACTCGCGAAACCACAGAGACAGACTGTTCGAATATAGCACGGCAGGCACAATGGACAACAAACCAATAACAAAAAAGAAAATAAGCCAAGAATCGCCGGAAGAAGTAGCAAGTCGTTCTTTTTTGATGAACACTTTCTCAAACAACCAATAGAGCAGTATCCCGTAAAACAATACACCGAACGCAAGCTCCGAGGCTGTTATTTCCTCCGTTTTTTGCATAAACAGCACTACGTGACCAAGAATACTCACAGGCATCCAGACATAAATATTCTTTACGCACACATAGAAGACCAGTACTCCGATGCAGAGAAAGGGAAAATAGACAATGATGTCAAAGTAGGTGAGGGCAAAAAACAGGAGCATCTGTCCCACGATGAGAAGAACGGTAAGCGGGGAAAGAGTGTTCAGGCCCGTTGACCCGAAGGGACTTCGGATGGGAGGATAAAAGACGTTCATCATCTATTATTCCGGAACCGAAAGAGTGCCCTCAGCAGCTCGTACCGCTCGGGGGATTGGATCTGTATGTACTTCATCCTCTCCCATATGGCATACGAAAGCACCGTCAAAATAAGCGATGATAAACCTGCCACGGCAGCAATCGTCGAACGTCTCGGCTTCGCTTTCTTCTCCGCGGGTACTGCGGCATCGAGCACTGCCACAGAAGGCGTCTCGCGCCGCTCCTCCAGGCGGGCTTGTTCTAACAGTGGAATAAGCACTTCAAGAATTTTCGTTTGAATGGTGATCGCGCGGAATAAACGCAGATGTTCCAAACCAAGGTCGGGTATTTCCGCAACTCGCTGGCTCAGCAGATTGAGTTCCAATTGCTTTTGCTTCAGGGTCGAGTTCTCCTTACCCACCGTTTGGCGGAGAAATTCTACCTCAAGTTCGAGGAGTGTTTTTTGGGCGTACAGGTCTGCGACAGATTTAATTCCGCTTTGGACATTCTCAGGAATAATGACAAAATTCTCTTTCTTCTGAAAATCGCGAAATGTTTCTTCGTAAACTCTCAGTGAATCTTGAGTTCGAATGACACCGTTTTCGAGAAATTCCCGATATTTTCGAGCAGCCTGAAGTGACAGGTCGGTGCTGATATCATTAACAACCGTAAGGTAAAAATTTGCCATCTCAGCTGCACGCTGTGGGTCTTTATCGAATACCGTCACGGTGATATGCCCCTCTTCCGCGACATTGATTTCGACATTGGCATCCAACGCCTTCACCGCCGATTCCATCGATTGATTTTCAATCTCATACACTTGCATTAAGCCGAAACGGCGTACAACCGCCTCTTTCGCGCTACGGCTTTCCAGAATGGAAAGGTAATTCCCCATCGCATTTCTCCCCCCGGCAAGGTTGCTCAACCCTCTAAGCGAGGGATTTTGTAATATCGATGATAGCGAGCCTATGCCGGCAGCCAGCCCTGTTTCACGCGGCGGCACAAAACTCGCCGTGCTTGCATACCAATTTGGCAGCAGCCAAGAACCACCGTAGGTGATGACCGCAACGAGGATTGGGATAACAATAAGCTGGCGCCTTGCCCGAACCAAAAATGCGACAAACCAAAAAAAACTCCCCAGTGGTTGCAAGTCTGCGGTGGGTACAGCGATTCGCCCTTTTGTTCGTGTCTCAGCCATTCGTGTATACTCCGTTTATATTCACTATTCCGTCAATTGTAAAATAATCAGCGTCATGCTCAGTACGACGCTGATGATGCTTGCCGCCTGGCTAATCATATTCAGATAATAACCGGTAGGATATTTAATGTCCTTCGGAACCCAGACATAATCTCCCGGTTCAATAACCGTATCAGACGGATGCAACCATTCTCGCGTCTTTGCTTTAATTACTCTTGCACTACCCGCGTCAGCTTCTTCCCCGTAGCCTCCTGCCCGCTGAATGTAGTACCGGAGGTCTGCCCCCGCTTGATGCGGCACGAACCCGGGCCTGCCGACCTGCCCATAAACATACACAGAAAGACTGGTATTCGGGATAAATACCACATCTCCATCTTTAAGGATTATATCCTGCGTCGAATCTTGCCTTTCAAACAAGCTGACAAAATCAACCGAGACGTTCCCCCGCTGGATGCTCGCCTCAAGCTCATAATAAGCTCGTTCTTCAGGAGTCACAATCAGGTCGTTCATCCTCAGATTTAGCTGTGCCTCCAGCGGAACAGAAATATACCGTTCTTCCGGACTACCTCTTCGGCGAAACACTTCCGCGCCTGGTAAATACGCAAAATTAGTAAATCCCCCTGCCCTCTGTATCAGTTCGCTCAATCTCGTGTTATCCGAAGTAATAGGATACATGCCAGGATACTTAACTTCACCACGCACATGGGCTTTGAAATCTCCACGACGATTTGCTTTCTCGCGAACAACAATGCGATCCCCGAGCTGCAGCGGGATATCAGGAACTACGCCATCGACAATTTTTTGCACGTCAATGACTTCAGAGACAGCACTCGTGCCGTCGAGAGATAAGCGCGTAAGCTCTACGTTCGTGAGGTCGGCATTCGGGCTAAAACCTTGCGCGATGCGAATCATTGCTAAGAGACTGTCATACCCGCGATATTCATACAGTCGGGCATTATTCACGGCGCCGAACACGCTGATGGAATTTCCACTACCTTCCCTACGCGGGACAATAATGATATCTCCCTCGTGCAGAAAAGGGTTTAACTCATTCTCGCGTGTTGCAAAGAATTTGTCTAAGTCAACCAGTTTGTCTTTCGATTGCCCATTGCGGCGCAAAACAATATAGCGACGCGAAAAATCCGGCTCAGGAATCGGCCTACCCGCTGCGGCTGCTTGTCCGACTACTGTGGCATCTTGTGTTGTGAGCAAATTTGCAAGAGTAATCGCTTTGTCCACACGATAAGCAGACGAAACAAGATACGGACCGGGATTGCGAACATTGCCAAGCACAGTTACAACAATCTCTCGCGCTGCAAGAAGAGTAATGGTCGGCTCCGAAACCGTCACTTGTCGCTTGATGGCTTTGCTCAGTTCTTCTTTCACCCTTTGCAGTGTCTTCCCTCCAACGTGAAACTCTCCTATCTCAGGCACTAGCAACGTGCCCTCGGGTGAAACGAGCAAGGGAAAGCTGAGCTTTGTACCGCCCCATATCCCAACGTTGATCCAATCATTCGGGCCTACGATATACATTGCGGGGTCAATTGTATCCTCCATAGGTACAATCGGCAGACGTGTACCGGACTGCGTTTGAGGATCAAGCAATTTTTCTAATGTTCCGCCCGGGGTCGTTCGCGTGCGATCAGTTTCGCGCTGCGTCCCGATTTGCGCGTGTGACAACGCAACGATGCTGCACATCCATAATATTACTCCAACCACACGAAGAGAGGTGAAGGTCAGTTTCATTTGGTCTCACTACTTAGTTGTTGAACAAGAATCTTCGCTATACGTTCAGCCGTTTTTCCGTCCCAGAGTTCCGGTATTGAACCTTTTTTTACTTTCCCACTCAAGACATCCAGGCTTGTTTGCACAACAAGGTCTGTATCAAGTCCGCAAAGAATATTGGTGCCTGTGTCGACGGTAATCGGGCGCTCGGTGTTTTCACGCATCGTGAGGCAAGGAATACCGAAGAATGTCGTTTCCTCTTGTATGCCGCCGGAATCGGTCAACACCAGTTTCGCCCGCTCCATCAGGTGAAGAAAATCCAGATATCCGAGCGGTTCGAGTAATTTCAAATTTTTGATAGCTTCAATCCGTTGTTCCAAATTGTAACGACTGAGCATCTTTTTTGTCCGTGGGTGCATCGGGAAAACAATTGTCGTCCGCGCTGCCAAACGTTCAAAAACGCTCAGAATGCTTTCAAGGCCTTCTTTCGTATCAACGTTGCTCGGGCGGTGAAGCGTCACAAGAATAAAGCTGCCGGGAGTCAGCTCAAGATCCTTCATGATTGTTGACCGTCCCGCTTTCTCTCGATGACTCACGAGCGAATCGATCATAATATTCCCTGCGAAAAAAATCTTTTTCTCGTCAACCCCCTCACGCTTTAAATTAACGACCCCGCTCGGTTCGCTTACGAACAAATAATCGGCGATAGAATCTGTGAGTAAACGATTAATTTCTTCCGGCATTGTGCGGTCAAAACTGCGCAATCCCGCTTCCACATGTGCGACCGGGACGTTCATTTTCGCACTCACCAAGCTGCACGCTATAGTGGAGTTCACATCACCTACCACAACGACCAGATGGGGCCGCTGCAATTCCATCACTTTTTCAAATTCTGTCATCACTTTCGCCGTCTGTTGCGCATGCGAACCGGAGCCCACCCCCAGATAAAAATCCGGTTTGGGCAACTCCAATTCGTCAAAGAATACTTTCGACATCGCCGGGTCATAATGCTGACCCGTATGGACAATGAGATGCCGGAACGCAGTCGGATATTGCTGCAGCGCTTTGTGCAGTGGAGCGACCTTCATAAAGTTGGGCCGCGCGCCTACCACGCTGATAATTGTTTTCACAAGTTGATGTGCTTTGCTAATAGCCGGTTCGCTTCTTTCCGAAAAAGGATTCTCTGAGCTTAACGCTCTTCGTACATCTTTTTATAATACTCTTGGTACTCGCCGCTGATGATACGCTTCCACCAACCACTGTTGGAAACATACCACTTGACCGTTTCTTCAAGCCCATGCTCAAAAACACGACGGGGTTTCCAGCCGAGGTCGCGCTGGATTTTCGATGAATCAATTGCATACCGCCTATCATGCCCTAGCCGGTCTCTGACAAAAGAAATCAATGACTCCGGTTTCCCAAGGTAACGCAATACAAGTTTTACGACGTCAATGTTCGCTCGCTCGCTATTTCCCCCGACATTATAAAGCTCACCTTCTTTTCCGCGTTGCGCAACCGTGTCAATAGCTTCACAGTGGTCTTCCACATGTATCCAATCCCGTACATTCAGCCCGTCACCGTACACAGGGAGTTTTTTATCCTGCATGGCGTTGGCAATCATGAGTGGGATTAACTTTTCCGGGAATTGAAAAGGACCATAGTTGTTCGAGCAACGGGTCACGACAACAGGTATGCCAAACGTGTGGTGATAAGACAAGGCGAGGAAATCCGCCGCAGCTTTGCTAGCGGAATACGGGCTATTGGGATGAATCGGGGTATTCTCCGTAAATTTTCCTGTTGCCCCAAGCGAGCCGTACACTTCGTCCGTCGACACTTGAACAAATTTTTTCAACGAAAACTCTTTCGCTAGTTCCAGTAAAACGTTCGTACCGACAATGTTGGTACGCGCAAACTCCGATGAGCCGACGATGCTACGGTCAACATGCGATTCCGCCGCGCAATTGATGACAACATCAAACCTATATTCTTGAAAAACGGATTTTATCAATCCACCGTCCGCGATGTCCCCTCGGACAAAACGGTAATTCGGCAGCTGCTCGCAGTCTTCAAGATTCTCTAAATTACCAGCATATGTAAGCTTATCGACATTAACAATAAGGTTGTCCGGGTGTTTCTGCAACATCCAGCGCACCAAATTGCTTCCGATAAACCCCGCGCCGCCTGTGATGAGAATGTTCATTCATTAATCCAGCGTATACAATGTGTTGGCATCGCTTTCATGTCGAATTTCATCCACCGGGTCCTTTCTTCCTTCACCCGCGTAAAGCCGATTGGGAAGGTTGATAACCCAACCACCTCTTGATCCGATATTTTTGTACGCATGGACAACCCCAGGCGGAATAATTACCGAGCGGGGTGATGTCTCCCCGGCGTCAAGAGTCATTTTACATCCGTATGTTTTTGAACCTTTGCGTGCGTCCCAAAGATACACGCGAAACGTCGAGGGGCCGAGAAAACAAAACAGGTCGGCTTGGTCGACATGTTCATGCGGGCCGCGGGCAACGCCCGGTAAAGTTTCCGAAATGTATGACATCGCCGGTACATACTCGCTCGTAATCTCGTCTTTCCGAAAAAGTTCTACCAGCCATCCTCTGGCATCCGTGTACCGATTGAGGTCTTTCACCACTACGCCGTCTATAGGACCGATAGTAAAATGCAATTCTCCCTCCCGTAAATAAGAAAAGTACGAAAGAATGAGGCAAAAACAAACGCACAGGCTCAAAAAAAGCCTTGCTTCGGCACAGTTATTTAAAAAATTGAATTGTGTTGCTTTTAGAACGGTAACGACAGAATGCAAGCCCTAACAGGACAAGCAGTCTTAGCAGGTGCTGTATAGCAGTAGCAATAGAGAGGAGTAATACCTCGATGTTGTTGATGAATGCGCTTTCAAACTAAGTAAAAAAATACCAAGAGTCAATCCGTATTGCATACTGCCTACAAGGGATTTCACATCCGTTCAGGCGCAGAAATGCCCAAAATTGCAAAACCGTTTGAGAGTACTGTTTTCGTCGCCAGACAAAGCCCTAAACGCGCTTGAGAAAGTGCCTTGTCATCGATCACGACGCGATGGTCGTGATAGAAACGATGGAATGCCGCCGCAACATCATTCAAATAGTTCGGCAGATGATGTGGTTCGAAGTTCGAATGGATCCGCTCGATAGTGTCGGGAAACTCAAGCAGTATTTTGGCAAGGTCGATTTCCGCTTGTTCGCGAAGAAGCTCAAATTTTATCGATGCAAAGCCCTCCAACTTTGGTCCACTCCCTTCACCTTCCGCAAAACGCAGGATGCTCGCAATACGCGCATGAGCGTATTGCAAGTAATACACAGGATTGTTCTCCGACTGCTCTTTTGCCAGGTTTAGGTCGAATTCCAAATGGCTGGAGATTGACCGCATGATAAAGAAAAACCTTACAGCATCAGAGCCAACTTCATCGATCAGCTCATCTAGCGTCACAAAATTCGCGGCGCGCTTGGACATCTTTACTTGTTGGCCATCTTTTAACAACGTGACAAATTGGTGAATGACCACCTTCACCTTTTCGGAATCGTATCCCAGCGCCTTGACGCCTGCGAGCACATCGGGGATCGTGGCGATATGGTCGGCCCCGAATATATCAACAATGACATCGAAACCTCTCCGGAACTTCTCGCGGTGGTAGGCAATATCGGGAAGGCGATACGTCGGCTCACCGGTACTCTTGACAATCACACGATCCTTCTCCGCCCCAAACGTAGTCGCCTTAAACCATACGGCCCCGTCCTGATCGTACGCCAGACCTTTCGTGCGAAGCTCCTGTATCACTTCCTGAATCTTCCCGCTTGAATACAACGAATCCTCATTATAGAAGACATCGAACTTTACGCCCATGCGAGCGAGCACTTTTTTGATCTCCTCAAACAAGAACTGCTCGGCAAAACTCTTGCAAAATTCCAGAGCCTGTTCTTTGTCCTGCTTGCGAAGAGCACCGCCTTTTTGTGTACGGAGCGATTCGGCTATGTCGCGGATATAATCTCCCTGATAACCGTCTTCGGGAAAGGGGTGTGAGTCGTCAAAGAGCTGGATGTACCGCGCATAGGTGGATTCCGCCAGCATGCGCATTTGCCTGCCGGCGTTATTGTAGTAGTACTCTCGGGTAACCGCATATCCCATCCATTGCAGGAGATTCGCAAGCGTATCCCCGACTGCCGCTTGCCTGCCATGGCCGACGCTCAACGGTCCTGTAGGGTTCGCACTCACAAATTCTACTTGTATTTTTTTGCCTGCTCCCAGTGTGGATTTCCCGAAAGCCGCGCCTTGCGCAAGCAGCGTCCCAAGTTGACGAGTAACAAAGCTTCCCGTAAACGTGAAATTGATAAAGCCCGGACCGGCGATTTCCACTTTTGAAACATTCTCCGGCTCCAACTTGAGCGCGCCGACAATTTCCTGCGCTACCGCTCGCGGATTTTTCTTTAACGATTTCGCAAGCAACATCGCAACATTGGTTGTTAAATCGCCGTGCGCCTGAAGCTTTGGCTTTTCAAACACCAAAGTCATTCCGTCACGATAGCCCAGTGTTGCAAGAGCAGCGGAGACTTTTTCTGTTAGGAATTTTTTCATTAATTGTTTTTGTCATTGCGAGGCGCCTTTTGCCGAAGCAATCTAACCACTGAAGTAAAACGGGATTGCTTCGCTGAAAAAACGCTCGCAATGGCGATTTTTTTACCCAGCCAACTTCGAAACGCGCTTTCCCTTTGTTTGTCGTTTTTGCTTTCTTGGTGTCGTTTTGTGGACTTTAACTCCGGTGGGAGAATCATCGACCGTCTGCATCGATGCGTCGCTCCAAAGTCTCTCAAGATTGTAGAACGACCGGGCATCCTTGTGAAATACGTGAGCCACGACATCCACAAAATCCAGCAACACCCATTGCAATGATTGGAAGCCCTCCGAATGCCAAACGGAACTCCCCTGCTCCTCCAAGCCATCTCGTATGGCATCAGCGATAGCCTTCACCTGTGTGTCGGAATCCGCTGAGCAGACGACGAAAAAATCCGCTGGCGCTTGCAGTTTCCGCAAGTCCATTACCACGACATCCTTCGCTTTCTTCTCTAGAGCTTGTTCCGCAATTTTGCGCGCTAATGTTCGTGCTATCAAGAGCGTACTCCTCTATTGTTGAAACGCCTTCAACCGTTGAAAATCCTTACCGATAATGACTGAAGCATCGAGATACAAAGATTTGTCCAGCTCCTGGTGAACCTGTTCCACCGGGATCCCGAGAGTTGCGGCTACCTGCCGGGCGGCTTCCATATTGCCAACCCTGTCGAGCACGAGGGTTTGCTCCACATCGGATGATTTGTAGTTGCCCATCTCCACCACGTCGAAACCGCGTGCGCGGAGAAAATCCGTCATGCGCTGGGCAAGCTTCGATTCTCCCGACCCATTCAAGACATCAAGCTGGATGGCTCTGGTTCGCCCCTCTGTCTTTATTTCCGGTTCTGCAGGCGCGCTGAAAAACATGCTTTGGAAAACAGCATACAATAACATAACAACCGGGGCAAGAATTGCGAGCGGAAGAAAACGTTTCCAGACCGGGCGAGAGGCTCGCGGCTTTGAATGTTGCGGAGTCGAAGATGTTCCCTGGGGCGCTTCTTTCATACTACCTTGCATACCGCACGGCAAACAACCGCGCGAACCTGCAAAACGGCGTCGTGTGTTCTACTGTGATAAAAAAATTACCGAGCAGACACGCCTGAACACAAGCGGCTGCTCGGTAAAGAAAAACTCGCTGCGTGACAAAGGTGTTAGTAGAGATCTCCGTATCGGTCGATTCCGTAATAGAAACTCGGGTTGCGGTTTCCGCTGAGCCAGTACATTGCCGGCACTTCTCGGTACTGAATCTGCAACCACATGTTGTCCGTCGGGCGGTAATTTAACTGCGCTCTTCCTAAAAATATCCTGCTGAAATCGTTCTTATTGCCGAATGAACTGTACGGCGAAGACATGACGTTGACGTCGGCTTGAAAATCGAGCTTATCTGAAAACTGATACATCAAACTATTGGTATAGACTCCGAGCGAGAGACCCTCTCCGCCAAAACTCGAATACGACATGGTGAAACTATGCTTCATCGAAAACTTACTCGGGTCGAACAATCCCAACAAGTAGTCAGATGAGCCGGGCTTCATCATCGATTCACTTACCGGAGGAGGTGTTTCAATTTTGGACTTCAACTGCGCTACGGAAAGCGACCCCGCCAACAATAACGCTACGAATGTATAAATCACTGTTCTCATTCCTGAATCCTCCTCAGCAAATAATACACGTCGCTCGTATTATACGCCCTAGCACTACTACAGTACTATTACACTAATATGGTACTTAAAACTCAAATGATTGTCAAGATATCGCCGGACGAAATCCTATCCCTGTGCGTTTAAGATTTCTGCCGCAGCTTGTAACTGTTCATGCGTGTTGATACCTTGAATTTCATCCGGTGTAGGCGCCTTCACCGCTGCAACCTTCCACCCTTGTTTCCAAAAATAGCCGAACACATCTGTCAGATAATACTCTTTCTGCGCATTATGGGTCGTGATATGCTTTAGACCATCGAACAGGCTCTCGCGTTTAAACACATAAATCCCCGAATTAATTTCCCGGACAGCCAGTTCGCCTTGCGATGCGTCTTTGTGCTCAACGATCTTCTCTACCAATCCTTGCGAATTGCGAATAATTCGCCCGTAGCCCGCCGGGTTTTCAAGTTCTGCCGTCAGCACCGTAGCGACTGTTTCAGTGGACAAATGTACACGCAAGAGGTCAATTAACGTCTCTTGTTTTAATAAGGGAACATCACCCGAGAGCACGAGCACATTGCCTGAAAAACTTTTCAACAAAGATTCGGTTTGCATCACGGCGTGCCCCGTTCCTAATTGGGGCTCTTGTACAACAAATTCCACGTTAGGATGGGATACATTCAGATATGCCTTCACCCCATCACGTTGAAATCCGACAATGACGAGAACCCTTGTAGAGCCTATTGCTAAAGCCGTATCCACCACGTAGTGCAACATCGGCTTGCCGCGCAAATCAAACATCACTTTTGCCTTGTCAGTGCTCTTCATGCGCGTGCCCTTGCCGGCAGCCATGATGACTGTCGCAAGGCTCGTCTTTATATTTGACGCTGCTGACACTGATTCAGTTCCCTTTCCAGCTATGATGAAACACTCACAAGATGATTATCAATGAGCCGCGTGCCCCCGAATCGAACTGCCAGCGCGATGAGTACTGATGGCGGTTGAATATGCTCAATTTCTTGAAACAAATCTGGGCGCACAAACGCAATGTAATCGATTTGTGTCGGTTGCGCAGATTGCAGCATCCGTTTCATCTCTGCGCGAAGAATATCAACAGAACGCTCGCCTTGTTGAATTTTCTCTTTTGCAAATTTCAGCGAGCGATACAACTGCGTTGCCCTCTCGCGTTCCGTTCCATTGAGATACACATTGCGCGAGCTTAACGCCAGGCCATCCTTTTCGCGAACTATGGGCGCTACAACGACAGATGTCTCAACATTGAGATCGCTCACCATTTTTTGGATCAGGAAGGCTTGCTGCGCATCCTTCTGGCCAAAGACAACCGCGTGCGGCTTTGTGATGTTTAGCAGCTTCAGCACCACCGTCGTAACTCCCCGGAAATGTGTGGGACGAAACTTGCCTTCGAGTATCCTTGACCCGTGCTCCACTTCAACGTATGAGGCAAACCCTTCGGGATACATCTCACGCACATCCGGGCTGAAGATAATCGTAGAACCAGCTTCCTCAGCCTTCTTACAGTCACGTTCGAAATCGCGAGGATAACGTTCAAAATCTTCGCCGGGCCCAAACTGCGTTGGATTAACAAAGATCGTCGTAATCACTACGTCAGAAAGTTCTCGAGCTTTCACAATCAGGCTTGTATGTCCGGCGTGTAAAAATCCCATTGTCGGTACAACACCAATGCGCTTGCCCTCGCGGCGCAGCTGCTCGGAGGTTTCCTGCATTTCACGGACTGTAGCAATTATTTTCATACAAACCGAATATCAAATTTGCGCATTAGAGCCTATTTAGAGCAAGTCAAATGGTCAACCCTGTGCGAGATACCACCCGGCGGGTGTGGGAAAAATCCACGCACGTTTGGGGAACTTCCACACGTATCGTATAAACGCGTTGAGACCGCTAAAACGCTTTATCCAGCATACGACATTAAAAAAGTTTCAATTTTTGAATATATAGAACACTGAAAGAACAAGACAAAGCGGATCGTCGCAGATAAAGAATCAAAATAATCCGTTTTGATCCAATTGTTTCAGCGCAAATCCGCGTCCTATTTTTCCTATATAATCTTCTTCCCAAAACCCGATTGAATCAGCTCCACCGCGAACTCTGCCGACTGGTTGTGGTGGTCTAAGATAGGATTGACTTCGACAACCTCCAATGAGGACATTTTCCCAGCTTCGTTGAGCGACTCCATAATCAAATGTGCTTCGCGGTAATTTAACCCGCCCTTGACCGGAGTACCAACGCCCGGTGCGACCGAAGGGTCGATGGCGTCAAGGTCAAGACTGACATGCAGGAAATCCACACCATTCAATTTACGTAAGGCTTTCGCAAGAACCACCGCCATGCCGTGCTTGTCGATTTCCTCCATTGTAAAGATATTGACGCCCTGGCTCTTAATAAGCGAACGCTCGCCGGGGTCTAATTCCCGCGTTGCGATGAGCACAACGTTCTTCGGGTCAACTTTTCGCGCGTCGCCTCCGACAGACGTCAGCTCAATCGCTCCCTTTCCAATAGACGTCGCCAAGGGCATGCCGTGGATGTTGCCGGAGGGGGTTGTTGCGTCGGTGTTTAAATCTCCGTGCGCATCGATCCAGAGCACTCCAAGCTTCTTGCTATCTTTAGAACAGTGGGCGGCAAGTCCGGCGATGGTACCGATAGCAATGGAATGGTCGCCTCCAAGGACGAGCGGAAAGCCCCCGCCCTGAAGAATCCTTTCTACCTTGCCGGCGAGGTTTGTGCACGCCCTGACTATTTCGGGAAGATAGCGGAGTTTCTCGTTGCGGATGCGCTGAAGTTCTGGAGCCTTGACTGGAACATCACCTTCATCAACAACGGTATGTCCAAGTGTGCGTAATTTTTCGGCGACGCCCGCGATGCGGATTGCCGAAGGCCCCATATCGACTCCCCGGCGTCCCGCGCCGAGGTCCATCGGAACTCCAAGGATATGAATTTTCATACATGTCCAAAACTTTATAGTGTAGAATCAATGAATCAGTATTAGCTTCCCCTCGTTCACAAATGCCCAGCTACCCTTCAATCAACCTTAACATCTTCGCGATGGTGGCGCGTAAATCTTTACGCGGCGTTACAACATCCACGAAGCCTTTTTCCATCAAAAACTCTGAGCGTTGAAAACCCGGCGGCAAGTCCTTTCCAACAGCCTGCTTAATGACACGCGGACCCGCAAACCCAATGAGCGCGCCGGGCTCTGCAATATGAATGTCGCCCAACATGGCAAAACTGGCGGTTACGCCACCTGTCGTTGGGTCGGTCAGAACAGAAATATACGGCACACCGGCATCCGAAAGCTGGGCGAGCTTTGCGCTCGTTTTTGCGAGCTGCATCAGCGAGAGGGCGCTCTCCATCATACGTGCTCCCCCGCTGGAAGAAATAATAATGAGGGGAATTTCCTCCTCACGAGCTTTGTCGATAACTCTTGAAAGTTTTTCGCCCACAACTGAGCCCATACTCCCGCCGATGAAGGCAAAATCCATGCATGCCATGGCAACAGGAATTTTCTCAATTTCTCCCGTTCCCGTGCGGACGGCGTCCATCAGCGACGTTTTTTTCATCGTGTCCGTCAAGCGTTTGTCGTACGGTTTGGTGTCAACGAAATTCAGCACGTCGACTGAACGCATTTTTTTGTCCATCTCCTTGAACGAGCCTTCATCAAGAAGAATGGCAAAATACTCTTTACTGCCGATACGGAAATGCGTGTTGCATTTCGGACAGCAAAAAAGATTTTGCTCCAGTTGCTTTTTGTGGATGATTTCGCCACAGCCGGGACATTTCGTCCACTGGCCGTCCGGCATATCCTTCTTCTGCGCTTCGCCCGTTATGCCTTCCTTTGAACGCCTGAACCATGCCATAAGTTTATCCAATCAGAATGTAATGTTGATACTACGATTGCATACTACCGCGCAGCCTTCACGACGAAATCCTTCAAATACATCGGTTCAACTGCAGCAAGATCCGCAACGTCTTTCGCATGGATTTTTTTCAAGCCCAATCGCGCAACTGCTTCAGCACGACAATACTCTGTAAAACTCCCGAATTGAACTTTTTTATCTAACTCTTTCTCCCACACTTCACGCGAATCGGTGACAATAAATTCCACGCTTTCAGACCGCATCCGTCGGGCTGACTGAGCCGTCGCCAGTACTTGAAGCTTGCCTACGGACTGAACTTTGTTGCCTTGCGTCAAATATGTCCCAATATAATGCTCGCCTTGCTTTGCATCCAGCACCACCGCAACCTTTGACGCAGAAGATTTCGAACTGACCACGGTTTCTATCACAGCATCGAAGGTTGAGACGGCAACCAACAGCTTATCCAACGAGTAGCACAAACCCTTCGCGCTGCTTAACCCGATACGGAGTCCCGTAAAGGATCCTGGCCCGATGGAAACCGAAACACCCGCAATATCGTGCATCTCAATTCGGGCTTCAAGAAACACTTCCCGCACCAGTGTCAACAATTTTTCCGAATGCACGCGAGCTTCGATCATCGACCGTTCCGCCAGCACGCCAGAATCACTCAAGAGGCATACACCGCACACTTCAGTCGATGTTTCAAGGCCAAGAACGATCATGCGCGCGCTTTCCTGCGGCTAACAGACGATGCATCGTCACGCTTGTCTTCCACTGAATGAATTTCTATCGTCCGTTCGTGCTCTTGTTCACCGAATGAAAGCCGCACATCATAACGCCGCGGGGGCAACAACTCACCCAAGAATTCAGCCCACTCCACAAAAGCTATTCCATTGCTGTAAAAAATTTCTTCATAGCCGATATCATAGATTTCTTCAAGCGATTTCACCCTATAGAGATCAAGATGATAAAGCAAGAGCTCATTTCCTGTCGAGTCCTTGCCGCCGTAGCGGTTGAGAATCACAAACGTTGGGCTGGTAACCGGCTCATGGACTCCGAACGCCTCGCACATACCTTTGACGAAATGCGTCTTGCCGGCTCCCAACTCGCCTGAAAGAGCAACAACGTCGCCGCGCCGAAGTTCTGCAGCGAAGGCGCGCGCAAGTGCGCGTGTTTCGTCTTCCGAGCGCGTCATCGTGCGGCGTTGGGTCATTTTGGCGTCAATTTTACGACGGGCAGTATCATCTCTTCCATCGAGATGCCGCCGTGCTGAAAGCTGTCACGGTACTGATTGAGATACTTATGATAATCCGTCGGATAGACGAAATAATAATCTTCCTTCGCCAAAATATAATTTGTGGTCACACCGCCGCGGGGCAACTTAAAATCGGTCGGGTTTTTGACAAACACCGCCTGCCGGTCGTCCACCTTCAGGTTACGGCCGAACTTGTAGCGGAGGTTCGTCGAGGCCTCGCGATCGCCTATGACTTTCGAGCCGCGCAAACAGCGCACCGCTCCATGATCCGTCGTGAGAATGATGCTGACCTTTTTTTGCGTCGAGAGCGTTTTGAGCATTCCAAACAACGCCGAATGCTGGAACCATGAGCGAGTCAGCGAGCGGTAGGCTGCCTCGTCCGGCGCAATCTCCTTGAGCAACGCGGAATCCGAACGCCCGTGCGCCAACATATCCACAAAGTTCACCACGACCGCCGTGAGCTTGCTCTTGACGTATGACAGAATGCTTGCCTCTATCTGTCTGCCGAACTCCGCATCCAAAATTTTGACGTACTTCGATTCGGGCTTAAGTTGGATTTTTTTGCGTTCAAGCAACTTGTCGAGTAGCTGATGCTCAAATCGGTTGCGGCTGTTTTCGTCGTCCTCTCCCGACTGCCAGACTTCCGGGAAACGCCTTTCGATGTCTATCGGAAACAAGCCGCTGAAAATCGCGTTGCGCGAATACGGAGTGGCAGTAGGTAGAATACTATAATAGTAATCTTTTTGGATAAAAAAATAATCGGTTAACAGCCGTTCCATCACGAGCCATTGATCCAGCCTCATGCAATCAATGACGAACAAGAATACTGACTCGGTTTGGTCGAGCTCCGGCAGAACATGTTGTTCCACCACTTCGTTTGAAAGCACCGGTTTGACAGATCGCTGATCGATCCAATTCCTGTAATTGCGTTCAATGAACTTCCCGAACTCCACGTTGCACTCGCGCTTCTGGTCAATGAGAGTCTGCCGCAACCCCAATTCGGGGTGTTCGTCCAACTCGATATCCCAGTTCGTGAGCTTGATATACAAATCCACCCATCCGAAATGATCCAACGGGTTCATGAGCGCAAGAGAAATCTGCTGGAATTCCTGCGTATAATCTCTTGAAACGTGCTCGCTGGTAATTTTCTTTGCCTCGAGGAATTTCTTGCATGCCAGCAAGACCTGGTTTGGATTTACCGGTTTAAGCAAATAATCGCTGATCTTCCCTCCAATCGCTTCTTCCATCAGGCTTTCCGCCTCATTTTTTGTCACCATGACGATCGGCAGGTTCGGCAAGAGGTCTTTAATATACGAAAGCGTCTTCAGGCCACCCATACCGGGCATCATCTCATCAAGGAACACCAGCCCGTAATTTTTGGATTGCACCATCTCCACGGCGTCTTCTCCATTCGTCGCCGTATCGACGTCATATCCCTTCTGTTGAAGCAACAGCAGGTGCGGTTTCAAGAGGTCGATTTCATCGTCAACCCAGAGAATGTTTCGCGAAGTTTCAATCATAACGAGAGCTGCATCGAGTGTACCAGCAAGAAAAACATAGGCATTAAAGCCAAAAGAAGCAATGAACGCACATCGTACCGAGCATCTACAACATGTTATGGCTGTATGGAAAGCCGGATATCTAAACCAAGATCATTGACAGTCGAGCCCGGAATGCGCGAGCCGCCTTCATCCGGTTTCAGCGCGGTGTACTTGTAAAAGAGCGAAGCAGTGACGCGTGCACTCAGAACGTACCGGATACGCGTTTCCATCGTCGTGCGGCTGGAACCCTCCAGCGGAGTTCCATCCTTTTTAAAGTCCTCTTTAAAATTATACACTCTTCTGGTATTCCGTGAGTACGTGTAGGAGAAGGTAATATCCAAGTCATTCGAGAGCGACAGCCCAAAGAAAGGAAACTCAAATCCCTTCCGCCCGTACGTTGCCGAGATAGCGATATCGCTGGTATTTGCTTCAACGATGTTCAAGGAGGACGGTGAGAGATCAAGCGACGTCGACGTCCCGTAGCGAACATTACTGCTTAAGTTTCCTTTCAAGACTTCGCCGAAGGAGATGTCAAACCCGAGCAGCGGGCTAAAGCCATACACCACTTGCTGACTCTCGGTAATTTCATTCCCAGTGGTGACCGAAAGTTTCCAGCGACGACGGTACGTTGACGTATAGCTATGGGTAAAGCTTACGCGTTGAGCCAGCGACGAGAAGAGCGGCAATTTTTCCAAGCCATCCCAGCGCAACGACCAATTCGGCCGGGGCAACAATTCGCCAAAAATGCTCTTGCCGATGGGAAGGGCTTCGAGCCCTTCTTCAAACGCCTGCGAAAGCTTTGCGTCCTCTGTCCTGGTGTCCGTGGAGTTTCTCTTCAGGTTTTCATAAAGCTTATTCATATCCTCGATGCTTGTTTTGAAAAACTTAAAAAACAGAGTCGGGGGCATCGTGAAAAATGAACGGTCTATGCTGCCGCCCACTACTCTGCTCAGAACTTCCGGGCGCCCCTCGGCATCCGTGCGAATCGTCTTGTTGACGTTATAATCCCAGTTGAGCGACCAATTCAATTCGAGCCTGGCGCCCTGCCATAACTGGCGCGAGGTTTTCATCGAGACACGGTTCCCCTGGCTAAAGATGTCATTCATGCTGCCGTTCGGTGCGCGCAGTCCGGGAATGGTCGTCGCAGTAAAGAAGGGGAACCTCCCACTGCTGTTCAGCAGAACCTTCCCGTGTGGGTCAGATGACAACCCAAGTTGATATAACAACGACGGTCCGTACTCCGGCAAGGATTCCTGAAAGAATGGTACTCGAGCAAACAGATTGTTAAAACCGGTCCTCCCTATCAGTCCACTGTTCTGCGAACGGTTATTTTGCGAAAACGAAATACTGAATTTATCAAAATCAAAAAATGGAATTTTGATAAACAGCCGGCTTAGCTGTTCCAGCCTCGAGCCAAGCGTTGCCCCTTTACCGGCACTCGTATCGTTCGGGCTGGGTGCGGGTTTGACATCAGGCCAAATCTTGCTCCCAAGCTGCTTAATATTAATATCGAAATTTGTGCTGAGGCTGCTATTCCATTGTCCTGATCTTCCCAGTTCGCCGGCCTGAATATTATTCTGCCAATTGTACCGTGAACTGTAACGGCTGTTGAGTGTGATAATTTTATCAAGTTCCCAAATAGGCGGCACCGTTGGTCGTGGGGTGATGTTAATCGTCTGCGCGTAACCTTGAGTTACACCAAAGTCAATGAGACGTGTTCCGCCAAAGATATCTCCCAAAATGCTCGTAAACGGACGTTGTCGCCCGAGTGAATCCAATTCAAAATGGAGCAGGCTGCTGGTAATCGACAAATCATAATCAGTCGCGAGGTTAAGCAACCCGCCATCGGCTATCGGCCAATTAAAATTGAACGAGCGCGTGGCATTTAGGTTACGCACAGTGGGTTTCGGCAACGCCTGCAGCCGGGTATGTTCATAAGCTTGGCTGCGATTTAATACGGCGGAAGTGCCAATCGACTTCGGCGCATAGTAAAGACGAACTTTCTTCCATGGGCTCAATAAGAAAAAATCACCTAACACCGAAAACGGCTCAACGTAATTATCGCCGTAATCCGCGGCGTACGCAAGTCGGGAATTCCATCCCCATTGACGGTAATACAATGTTTGCGGATTACGTCTGGTAGACGTATTGTACGTGAACCCAAACGTCAAGCTATTTATCGTTTTCGTTACCCACCACGATTCCGAAGGAAGAACAATTTTAACGTTCGGCAGGGCATAATTTTCCGTCACAACAAGCGTCTGGCTCCTGAGACGTATGTCGTTCGCTTCCTGATTTGCCGCACCGTTAGACCCGTTTTGCTGCTGAACAAGGTCCACCGCTTCGTCCACAACAATGTCCGTCCCGGGAAGATACTTTGGTCGTTGCATCACTTCCGTATGCGAGTAACTAAAAGCGAGCTTCGAACCTCGCCACGAAGCTGGAAGAAACTTTTCAAAACCGACATTTGCCGCAAGATTCCAATTGCGATCGGTATTGCGGGAACCAAATCTGTCTTCAAGGCCGTGGAAGAATGGGTCGCGTTCGGTCAAAGCGAACGAGACACTGGCAACATCGGCAAATTTGATACTGGTATCAAACCGATACGCCCAACCCGGGGAATCATCCACGTCCGTAACGCGCATTTCGTTTACCCACAGTTCCCCGTTGAGGAACGCGGCTCCCTTGCCTGCGGGATTTTCCACACCGATGGTAATAAAGCGAATGGTTGTCAGCGTCGGAGAGCCTCGAACGCGATACACGGCACCGGGAGAACCGTTCGGCACCGGCACCGGCGGGCTAATGTTCACGATTGCGGCGCTATCCCGGCCTAATTTAATCGCCGTCAGCTCTTCAAATCGAATGGTGATGTCGTTGCCTACCCAACCCGGGTGAACCGGGGCGCGGTACTCGTAGTAGTTCAATGTATCGGCGCCGAAACGCAAATAAATTTCAGCGTCGTAATTATCAAGATTTACATAGGCAAATGTTTGACCCGGCCTATTTTCACCATGGATGAACATTTTCAGCGTACTATAGTTGAACACATCCATCGGGCGCGCAAAACGTTTGATCACCTCCCGTGTGTCGCCGTCGCCCAAGCCGTTGATCACGAGCGCGAGCGATTGTTCATTGAGCAGAATCTGCTCATCTGGCCTTGAACGGTCTCTCGCCCTCACAACGCCGGGCGGGGGCTCATAAAATCCGGGATTGTCCTCCACGCTGCGTTCCGTAACGCGGAATGTCGGGTCGTTTTTGATTCGTTCTTCCCAATTACTGCCGACCAAATTGAATTCTGCAAGCCGGAGAAACACGCTGTCCTGCGCTCCTTCAATCCAGACACGAACAGCTTCGACAACAGTAAGGGTTGGCTCACCAATCTTCGTTGTAAATTCGTTCAGGGGAATACGGATTTGATGCCATTGGTTTGCGCCGCCGCCGGCGATGTATTTCCGGAAATTGGGGTTTGTCGTATCCATTGGAATAACGTACTCGAAGTAGCTATTCGTGCGATCCAATATGCCATTATTGTTCAAATCCTCCGTGTCCGGAAATTGCCCAGCTTGACTCTTCGAATTTCCCTCTGTCCCATTGATTCCGATGTAATCTCTCGGCGTAGGGTCAATCGAATTTGTGAACGGCTGAACCCAGTCATCGCCGGAGGGGTCGGACGCGTACTCCCGGTAGCGCTGGATAAACGCCGCATATTTCGCTTGTTCCTGCGCGTTAGTTAGGGTATCCAACCCGATATCCTCTCCGGGATTCAAGATACCATTTCGACGGAGAGGATCTCCAAGACCGTCTTCCGTGTTAAGCTCTCTATTCGGGATGACGTCTTCGCTGATTTGCCCCAGATCGATGTGTAGCTTCACTGTCGGCTGGGCTTGGCCGATCTTCACCCAGAATTCGATATAGTTAATATTCTCATCAATGAGGTTCGTACCGGTCGTCCCTAATAACCTCATCATACCACCCCATGCTTGGGTTGGGTTCGCGCGAAACTTTGTATCGAGGTCCAACGAATAGTTGTACGCCCCACGCTGCCTCGGCTCGTAATAGAGGTCCAATACTCTCACCTGTTCACCGCCGCTCCTCACACTCTTCTCCGGACGCAACTCCGTTATTTCGACGTCGCCCGGGATGAGGTTAAACCATGTGAGCCGTGCCTTGTACTCCATCTTTGATGTATCGGGCAGCAGTTGCGCAAGCACAAATGGGTCGTTTGTCGGGACTGTGGGGTCGTCGGGGTCGGGAACATACGTATCCAACTGCGACATGTAAAACGGCGGACTTGCATCAAACCACCTGCTATATTCAGTACCGAGGTAGACAGTTTTACGTGTACCCTCGAAATCATCGATAAACGCGATACCGCTGCCGCCATCCTGCGGGATCGTGCTCTTGCGCGTATTTGGGTCGGGAAGCATGTACGCCGCTTCACCTTTGAGAGAAAATGACGACGGCGCGTTCGTTTGAATACCGGGCAGCGCGTTCATGGCGCGCGTGAGAAAATCGAGATTGACGTTCGTTCCGCCATCAAAGCCGAGAATCGTATTACTAATCGGCTCCTCGCCGATCCGGACTTTATCGTTCAGCGTTTGCTGATTCAGGTTCATCACAGTAAAACCCAGCCCTGTAGATTTTGAAAGCGCAAGATCTCCGCGCGCGCCCAAGAGCGATTTTGACGCCAACTGAAAGAGGTCGTTCGCCTCATAACTAATTCGCACGTTCCGCCCCGGCACTAACAAGGATTGATTGCGAATCACCAACTGGCCTGTGATATAATCGACCGTGTAATCTGCCCCGGGAGTAGCCTCAACCCCATCAACCAAAACCTTGACGCTGCCTTCTACAAGGTTGCCAAAACCTAGATTATATGTTGAAGCGATGGAGGCAGTCGTTTGCCCTTTGATAAGGAACCGGTTCCTTCGTGTGTTGTACAGGGCAGCCGTGTAGGTAGTATCATAGATATCCCCAAAGGTAAACGAATCCGCCTGTGCAATTGTCTTACCTTCATCAAGATAAAATCTGCGGATTCCTTCACGGAATGGTTCTAATGTCGGAAAAATCAGCTCGCCACGCGTTTCATTGATAGTATAGGTGGAATAGTCAAATTTACCGTCAGAAGGCGAACCCGGTTCTTCACCGAATCGATCCAATCCCAGCACCTCCAATAGATTGAACTCATCTATTGTTTCCTCCGCCGGCCTACCGGACGGTTCATAATAGACATTAAGCTCAAAGCCTTCCTTCTTGATGCCTCTGCCGCCAAGAGGGTAGATGTTTTTTAACATCAACGGCCACGCGCGCTTAAAGGAAGGGTCTAACTTGCGAGGACGGACAAGTTTCATCACTAACTTGAGGGTTTTTGATGTATCTTTGGCTCCAAAGTTGCCGATATCGATTGTTCCTTGTAACCCAGGTCCTGGTAGTGTGTACGCTACCGCAATTGCCTGTTCGTGTTGAATCGAGCGATTAAGCGTAATAAAACCGGCACTTTCGTCGTATCGATAGTCCTCAGGATAGTTGAGCTTATAGAAAAGCCCAACCTCAACCTCGCCCTTCTTCTCTAAATCGCCAAAGTCACCTTGCCGAGCGACTAAATCTGTTTGATATTTCTCAACAAGCTCCCGGTCAATAAATGCCACCACCTCGCGATCGGTGGGGTCTTGAATACCGGTACGCGAAACCCAAACTTCTATGTCACGAATCTGCTGTGAAAGATCTGGATCAGAGGGAATCTGTCCGAATATACGGTCAAACAACAGTATGTAGGCGGAATCCAAAAAGAAGTGTTGGTCCTTTACATAGTCGGTTGCTCGCCGCTCGAACGGCTGTGCTTGCGTGCCTCCTGAGATTTCGAACTCTTTGATCTGCCCCTTCTTTTGTGACGCCAGTGTCGTTAGGGTTAACGGGCCCAATTGAAACGCCGCTTTGACGCCAAAGAGAGCCTGGTTGCTGGAGATAAACGACGACTTTGTCGCTAAAGACACGTTACCTGCCTCAACGCTCTGCACGATATCGTCTTCATAGCCTTTGTAGCGGACTTTAACCTGATTTTCGTACTCGAACTCACGGCTTGTGTTCCAGTCCGCGTCAATGGTTAATTTGTCGCCGATTTCGCCCTTCACGTTTACCTGCAACTCCTGCGCGAAGTCCGGCTCATTGCGCTCTTGCGCGAGCGGGTTGAGTTGAAACTGGTCGGATTTGGTGTTGCGCAGCCCGGCGTGAATATCGACAGAACCGTTGATGTTCAACCGGATTCGGTTGGGACCAAAAATGCTGAAGAGCGGGTTCTTGGGGACTGGAATTTCTAACGTGGTGATTTTACCAAAGACATCGCTGAGCCCTTGCTTCTTTTCACCTTCAAACTCATAACTCTGCGCTAAAATTTCCCAGTTTTTTCGGACAGCCGAACGCAGCCTAAGCATGGTATACTCCTCAAAGGGTATCTCTTGGGGTATCTTCACATCTTCATTATTGACGGTCTGCCGAATGTAATACACCCATCGCAGCGAGTCCAGCATGTGTTGAACGCGGACGAGGCTTGGAG
The DNA here is from genome assembly GCA_022616555.1 of Ignavibacteriota bacterium. GTDB lineage: Bacteria > Bacteroidota > Ignavibacteria > UBA10030 > UBA10030 > JAKEEG01. Next base: position 35,082 of record JAKEEG010000091.1, read on the forward strand.
CATCCAGGTACATCGGTGAGGTTGCCGGAGTAACAGGTTCTGCCAGCGGAATATCCTTGCGCACATGCTGAAACTGCGCGAGCCGTGCGGATGAATCGCGTGTAATCGCCCGAATAGAATCTAGCAGTGTTTTCGTGATCTGACGCGTTCCACTCGTGTTAACTCTGCCACTCTTGAGTTGCGCGGCGCGGGCACGCCGCGACGGCTGCCTCACTTGTCGCCTTCGTGGAAGCGTATCCTGTGCGGCAGAAAACTCGACAAACGAAAAATCCGCCGCAAGAAGCGAACCGGCAATAGGAACTACGCCGGCGCCTTGTACATGCGGAGAGCTACCCATAAAGAGCAGTGCCGCGACCGCAACCGTTCCGCATCCGCTTAGAATAGCGAACGGGCTGAGACGACGCTCGCCGGCTCTCCGCAAGGAGAACGATACCGTATGGATAAGTGAGCCGCTACCGGGGTTCACGCAATAGCTTTAAACTATGGATGGTTAATGAAAGACCGCGCTGGCTGCCCAAGACATCTACAGCTCAACTCTAGACACGATGGTAGCGAAGAGGTTAATTCTACTCCGTATTGATATTCGAGGGACCGACGATGCAAATCGGCTTTTCTTTGCTGTTTAATCATCCCAGTACAGGTGGGATGATGTACTATTAAAAAACTTAATGAAAAGTAGACTGAATTGCAAGCTCTGTTACGGACTCAATCTCTCGATGCGCCACCCGTGAGCGCCACGGGAATAACGGAATCTATCGTGCAATCGATTTTCGCGCCCCTGCCAAAATTCAAATAAGCCGGGGAGTACTCGGAAACCGCCCCAAAAAGAAGGCAGAGGCACTATTTCTCCTTTGTAACGCATAGCAAGTTCATCGAATTTTTTTTCAAGCTCCTCGCGACTGCGAACGACACGGCTTTGTTGTGAAATCGTTGCAGCAATGCGGCTTGCAAACGGACGTTCATCGAAATATGCCTTAGACTCCTCTTTCGATACGCGCTCGATTGTGCCTTCAATTCTCACCTGCCGCTCCAACGCATCCCAATAAAACAAAAGCGAAGCGTTGGGATTCTCCGATAATTCTTCTCCCTTCCTGCTTTCATAGTTAGTGAAAAATACAAAGCCGCGATCGTCAACCTTTTTCAATAGCACCACACGGGCGGAAGGTTTGCCGTCCTTCGTGGCGGTCGCCAGCGTCATTGCTGTCGGCTCGAGAAACGGCGCGGCAATCGCTTCATCCAGCCAATGCCGGAACTGCACAAAGGGGTCGGCATCCAACTCCGATTCATCCAACCCTTTATGCAGGTATTCGCGCCGTAGTTTTGCTAAAGCTTCGCTTCGCTGTGCTGAGTTATTTTTGATTTCCATGTTCGCCAATATAGCGAGTGTCCTCCGTAAAGGCAATAAACTCTCTACGAGTTGGCAATAAAATACGACCGTTAGCAGGTTCTGACACACGCATCTTGTAATCCGCTCACAATGTCGCTATATTTAGACTATGTGGATTCTTTGGCGGCATATTCTCCGATCACATCTCGTCCCCTTCGTGTTTGCGTTCACCGTGTTGATGGGGATTTTCCTCTTGCAGTTCATCGTGAAATCCCTAGACCAGCTCGCGGGCAAGGGACTTTCCGCGTGGGTGATCATCGAGCTCACAACGCTTAACCTTGCTTGGATGGTGGTTCTCGCCGCTCCGATGGCTGTGCTCGTTGCTGCAATCATGGCTTTCGGAACGCTTTCCTCCACGCACGAAATCACTGCGATGCGCTCCAATGGCGTCAGCCTTTACCGGATGATGGCGCCGGTCGTGCTGGCATCGCTTGCGCTTTCGTATGCTGTGCTCTGGTTCAACAACGAGGTCCTGCCGGATTCGAATCACCGCGTACGCGCGCTCATCAACGACATCAACCGCAAAAAACCCACGCTCTCGCTCGTGCCCGGATTATTTTCGCAAGCACTACAGGGCTACAGCATCCTCGTGCGCAAGACGTTTGAGTACTCCAACGACCTTGAGGGCGTCACAATTTTCGATTACACCAAGAACGACTTGCATGCCACAGTTACCGCAAAACGGGGAACGATTTCGTTTTCATCCGATTACCGTAAGGTGATCATGGATTTATACGACGGTGAGATTCACGAAATCAGCACGACAAATTTTTCCGAGTACCGAAAAATTCGTTTCGAAAAACACCGCATAGCAATGAACGCGGAAGGTTTTGATTTCCAGCGTTCGCAGGAAAACGCTTTTTCCCGCGGCGACCGCGAGCTGAGCGCAAGCGCCATGCGTCATCTCGTTGACAGTCTCCAACAGCTCCGCACATCTGCAGAAACACGCATCGCTCAGTTTACCGCATCGAAAAATGATACAACAAAAAAAATAGATTCGACTGTCAACCTCGGCATACAAAATCCGAACCTCCTCGCCCTCACGCAAGCTTCAACATTGCAATCGAAGATCGAGCAAGAGAAAGCATTTATCGATAGACTCGAACGGCAGTCACGCGAGTATCTGGTGGAAATCCATAAAAAGTACGCCATTCCGGTGGCGTGCTTCGTCTTCGTTCTGATCGGTGTGCCGCTCGGCATTATGGCGCGCAAAGGAACGTTCGGCATGGCGGCAAGTTTAAGCCTGGGATTTTTCCTGCTCTACTGGGCATGCCTGATCGGCGGAGAAAAGCTTGCGGACCGCGGCGCCATCGACCCGTGGTTAGGGATGTGGATCGCCAATATCATCATCGGAGCGTTGGGGGTGTATCTCACGATCCGCTCTGCGCGGGAGAATCTTACAATTAACTGGTCGATATTTACGCGCTTTATTCCTAAACAATGGCGCATGGAAGAGGAGCCCGCCCAGACATAATGTTGCTTATTGACCGCTATATCATTCGCCAATTTATTGCCGCATTCCTGTTCGGATTGCTCGCCTTCACGTTGATTTTTATTCTGATCGACATGATGGAAAAGATTGACGATTTCTTCGACGCAAACACTCCGACCGCGGTCATCGCCGAATACTATCTCTACTTCTCGCCAGAGATCATTAAACTGATGACGCCTGTTGCCATGCTGCTCGCCGCGCTGTTTGTGATGGGCCGACTGACAAACCTGAACGAACTTCCCGCCATGAAAGCGAGCGGCGTGAGCTTGTACCGTATCCTTTTGCCCTTCATCATTGTCGCCTTCCTTGTAAGCGCTGTGTCCGTATATTTCAATGGCTGGGTTGTGCCTGGCGCGAACCAGAGGAAATTTGCCATCGAGCGTCAGCATTTGCAGCGGGTTGATTCTTATAACCGGTTCAATATTTTCTTCCAAGACGGACGCACGCGCGTTATCTCGCTCGGCTTTTATGAGCCGCAATCGCAATCCGCCACACGCGTGAGCATTATAGACTTTGCCGATACGAATCTGACAGTGCTCTCACACCGGTACGATGCCGACCGGATGACGTGGACGACGCTCACCGACAGCATCACCGGTACAACATCCGAGGGTTGGGTGCTCGACTACGGTACTAAGCGGCTCATCACAGGAGACCGCGATTCAATCACCTACTTTAGCCAGTTCCCCATTGGCAAGCTTAGCGTAACGCCGGATGAGATAGCCAAGAAGCAACGCAAACCTGACGAGATGGACTACCCGGAACTCAGCGAGTTTATCGAGAGCCAGCAGCGTGCAGGACAAGACGTGGCGCGTTGGGAGGTCGAGTATAACGCCAAGGTCGCATTCCCGTTTGCCAGCGTTGTCGTGACGCTGTTCGGTGTAACATTCGGTTCCGTGCGTAGGCGAAGCGGCGTAGCGGTGGAGTTCGGTATCTGCGTCGCTATGACCTTCCTCTACATGGGCTTTATGAAAACAAGCCAAGTCTTCGGCTACAACGGCGACTTTCATCCGTTGCTCACCGCGTGGCTCGCAAACCTCATCTTCCTCGGCATGGGCATGGTGAATTTGTTGAGAGTGCAGAAGTAAGTTAGGCGGGAGAAAGACGTTGCATAATATCTGTTGCAAACTCAATGTTTAGCTGACCGAGTGAAAAAGTAATCGGGTTATCCTTCTTTCGTAGTCGCGGTTCAGGCATTTGATCATATGTCCGTCCGTCAAGCACTCTCCCCGTCGCCTTTTTATTTAAACCGCCCCACTGCTTAAAGAAGAATTTTACTTTATGCCCTTTGCATAGCCCTCTGATTTGACGAACCCACTCTGGTTTTATCGGACGTGCATGAGGTCCCGATTCTCCACCAACAATGACCCAGTCAATTCCTTCAAGCGGCAAGTACGGTATTGGGGCTATCAACGGCTCGACAGATAAGAACCTCACAGCAGCAGGAACTTTAGCTAGTTGCTGAACGCGAAAAACATACTCAGGCGATTCTACACTTACCCCCATCCACACATTTTCAGGCCAAGGTAACCTCGATGAAATCTCAAGCAAACGATCAGACCGCTTTGTAAGGATTTGAAACGTGTGCCAGTGAGCTTTCTGCATAGTAGCAAATACCTGAGCGATAAAAAACTCAGGCACCTCTTTGTGGAACAGGTCGCTCATGGAGTTAACAAAAATGACCTTCGGTTCTTTCCAACGAAGTGGCAAGCTGACAAGGTCGTGGTGGAGCGTTACTTCAAAGCCGTTACGATAGCGATACGAGCCCATCGCTTTCAAACGCTCCGCCATACGCTCCGCGTAGCAATGCTTGCAACCCGGACTAACTTTATCACACCCTGTTACCGGGTTCCACGTCGCTTCAGTCCACTCGATTGATGATTGTTGCGCCATATTGATTCTTATATTTTTTCACAATATCGTTTCCAATATTCACTGCAGTTCTATTATTGGAAGCAAGATATAAATGGTACATTGGTGACCGCCTCGAATTTTTCAGTTCGTACGGATTCGACACAAACTTAAATACTTCTTTAAGTCGGCTTTGATAAAGTTTTGCAGCTTTACCAATAGCATTAACTTCCTTTTCGCTTCTGGTAATATCATTAAACAGAGAGGGTATTTCAACGTAAAAATATTTCTTTACTTCCATTCTTGATAATCCTAAAAACTTTTCAAGCCGCTCTAACCAAGAGTCAGATATGTCACCATCGGTTTCTAATAGACGATTTACCCCTAACCCAGTAGGAACTAAAACCCACAGATCCACTGGCAATTCTCTTAGCGATTCAATCGCGTTCCATTCTAACTGCATGCCACAAGGGTCGATATAAGCTAAAGTCCTATAGTGCGCGTTCTCCTTTTTTGACAGGAATTTTGATAAATCAAGTATTTTTTTATTACAATCTCCAGACACTGTATAAATTTCTTTTTCGGGAAAAGCGTCTTTAGTATTTTCTTTAAGAAGTTTAAAAGTCTTTGGATCTTTTTCAACGAAGTAATAGACATCAAAAGGTTTAGGATGACTAATTTCGAGTATTCTTCTGGCGGCTCCAATGGTTACGTCAATTCCAAATTTGCTATCCTTAACAATAAAACCCGAACCTGCGAATCCGTCAAAGTACAATGTCTTAAAATACTTCCGTGTATTCATTATCGTTAAGTAAGCATTCGCGTACTCAACAAGTATTTTAATTTTTATTTTTGTCCAGTTTCCTCCGAATTGCTTCATTTCCTTCCTCGTAGGATTTTAAAGCGGATGATGGATACAATACGACATTTTTGTCATATTGTCAAATTAATAAATAGCATATTTGTCGAGAGCGAATAGAAAAGTGAACATAAAATATGAATTTGTTTACACATCGTCAAGTACACACCGTTACCCTTGCGCTTTTGAGCGCCTCAGAAAGACGTCTGGTCGTGGGCGATTTTGATGTGCGATATGTTTTTCTATCTGGTTACTTCTATTGCTTGCCAATACCGTTCAACAGCAGCCCCGTAGGGGCAGGCGGGATGCTAGAAGCGCATTTCACTCAGCTTTCCTTATGATATCCTAATCGAAGGCGTCGCACCGAGGCAAAGAAGAAGTTGACGACAAATAGATTCACTCGGCACGGCCAGCCAGGAGCATGCCCGCGGGACAGACCCGGGGAATCCAGAGCCCGAAAACCGCGTTGAGCGGTTTTCGTGTCGTAGGCCCTTACAAAGGATTCCGTGAGGGACGCCTTGCGTTAGGAATAACCGGATGGTTTCTCGGGCATCGTGGCCACTCTGCCCAAGAACCGGAAATTCAATTTACCCAATATACAGTACCGAACCCCCGCTCGTCAATACAAGATTTGTAATTTGTTTGTACAATTTTGGTAAAAAGATTGTACAAATTTTGTAAAACCGCGTAGGGGCGTATAATATACGCCCCTACAAAAACATTTTGTAATTTTTACAATAATGTAATTTCAATGAATACCAATATATACCGGGAAATGGTATTTGTCAACTCGAATTTTAGAAAAACTTTACTCGAAATTTAGAATACGTTGTTACAACACCGTATAACTCACGCCAAACGCCAGCGTTTCCTTCACCTGTGTGCGCGGGTTTACTTTTTTATCGTTAATCACCTGTGCGTTCACCTTCACAATGAAGTATTTGCTCACCTGCACCGCCAGAGTATTATCGCTCCTGAGCGAAAAATCGCGGTATCGCTTGAACGGCGAGAAGAGCTCGATCTTCGACGTAAACAACACTTGCTCTTCGATTTTCCATTCGACCTCGGTAATCGATTCCAAGCCGCCGTCGGTTTTAATGCGCTCGACAACCGTTGTCGCTGGGTCGTCCGCATAGCCGACGAATTTTGAAGTGATAATCTCGCGCAGCGCAGCGCCAAGCCGCGTCTTGACTTGAGGAATGGGCTGGTAGCCGATGCCGATACTTTGCGTCAGGTACGCCGGGTCGAAGAATTTCGAAACGACCGTTTCATTTCCCGCGGCGTCGTACTGCACGCCTTTGGTGAACTGCGTTTTCATTGTCGCTCCGGCATAGGGGTTTACGTGCAATCCAAATTTATAGGTAAAGACCGATTGCAAGTCGATCTTGTCATCCGTCTTTCGAAGTCCCTGACCGCTTAAACGCGTCTGACCGAACGCAAGCTTGTAGGTGTGCGCCCAGTTCAATTTGGAAACATCCAATTCCGTTTTGCCGTCTGCGGAGACGGCGTAGGCGAGCGCGTTTTGTCCGCCCTGCGCCCAGTTGGTGTGGGAGACCTGCGTGAAGGTCAACGCTCCGACGAGGCTGTGCTTCCACGGACCCGGCGGCAATGGAAGCGGAGCGGCCGTGTCGGGCTTCGTTTCTTGAAATGCGTAGAGCGGAATGAAAAAAAATAGCGACAGTACAACAACTATAGACTTCTTCATAGTATCCCCCTATTTAAGAATAGCAATCACTTCTTCCTGCATCGGTTCGCCAGTGACGATCACTTCGCGGTTGGCGGAGATAAACACGTCGATCTCGCTGCGCACGCCGAATTTTCCCGGGAGGTACACGCCCGGTTCAATGGAGAACGACGTCATAAGAATAACCTTCCGCTCGTCACGTGTTTCCAAATTATCCATGTTCGCGCCGTTGCCATGGATTTCCTCGCCGATGGAATGTCCCGTGCGATGTACAAAATACTCGCCATAGCCCTTGGATTGAATATATTCCCGCGCTGCATCATCTACCTGATAGCCGTAAATCTCTTTCCCCACTTTAAACGATGAACGCACAAAATTCAGGGCGGAGTCGCGGCCGCCTCTCACAACGTCGAATATCAGCTTGTAGTCATCCGGCACACTCGCACCGACAAAGCCCGTCCAAGTGATATCCGCGTACACTGAGTGGGGCTTGTCCTTCTTTGCCCATAAATCGATCAGCACGAAGTCCCCTTCATGGATTGGACTGTGCACATCTTTCGTCGGTTCATAATGCGGGTTAGCGCTGTTGGCGTTGACTGAGCAGTTCGGGTCGCTGTCAGTTTTAATGCCACGACGTTTGAATTCGTCCAACATAAACTGCTGAACGTCGTACTCCGTCAACGCCCGTTTGGAGCGAATTTGTTCCCTGATGAACCCAAACGTCAGGTCGACGATCTGGCGTAAATGTTTTGCCGTCTCGAAATTATCCCGCGCCTGCTCGTCCGTCCACCGCGCTTCAAAGCGCTGGACGAGGTTCATCGATGAAACAACTTCAACACCAGCTTCCCGCACGAGTTCTATAGTTCCTCCATCAACATTAGAGACATACGGAATGGCGTTTCGCTGGGAGTATTCCATCGCAACCCGCTTGGCTCCATTGAGGATGGTCTTTAGTCCATCCTCCAACGATTTCCAACTCAAATACACCTGTTTCTTACCGGGCAGGGCGTCAAGATTCCACTGCTCGATATTATGGACGAGCTTCTTCGGTTCGCCTTTAGCGGGAATAAAATAAAAATACCGGCGTGTTTGCAGAATATGTTCCGGCAAAGCCAGCACGCGTGTGGCAAAGACGTTCGAGCCGCGAAAATTATACAACAGCCAGCCGTCAATTTTCTCTTCTTGCAGGGCTTGCTGGATTTCCTGGATTTTTTGCGTGTAATCTTGGGGCATGAAAAGCTTCCTTATATAGCGTCAAATGCAAAAAATGTTTTATAGTTCTTCATTGGCTACCCCTGCGGCTCAAACAGCGAGCCGCGTCCCCCTTGATGAAGAGGGGCAAAAAATAATGGCACGGATTTCCCCTTCTTACTAATCGCAATATACGCAACAAAAATAAAAAAGCCCGCAACGTTGTGCGCCGCTGGCTTGGTGTGCGGTTCAGTAAAGCCTCATTTCCCTACCAGCTCGATTTCGTGTTCTACTTCATGCTCAGTGCGCTTTGGCACGTAGGCTTTTTTCTTCTGGCCGTTGCGCTTGCGCATGTATTTCTCTTCCGGGACTGGTAATTCCGGCTCGGTCTCTGGCACATCGGGATAGGTATAGACTTCGTACTTGAAATTACGGAGCAGAATATCGTTCCCGTTCCTGCCCAGGACATACTGCGGCAGGAGGGGTATTTTCCCTCCCCCACCCGGAGCGTCAATGACAAAATACGGCACGGCAAGTCCGGATGTATGTCCGCGCAGCTTGTCCATAATCTCCAGGCCAACACGCACCGGCGTGCGGAAATAATTCGTGCCTTTCGTAATGTCCGCCTGATATATATAGTACGGACGCACGCGCATTTTGAGAAGCTTGCGGTGAAGCTCCAGCATGACATCCGGGTCGTCGTTGACACCCTTCATCAACACAGCCTGGTTGCCGACTGGACAGCCCGCGTCGGCGAGCATCGCGCAGGCGCGTTCGGCTTCCGGCGTGCACTCCCACGGGTGGTTAAAATGCGTGTTAACATAAATAGGATGATACTTTTTGATCATCTTGCACAGCTTGGCTGTAATGCGCTGGGGAAGCACGCAGGGCATTTTGGTGCCGAGCCGTATGATTTCCACATGCGGGATGGCACGCAAACCGGCGAGAATACGCTCAAGCACATAGTCCGTCACCATCAGCGGGTCGCCGCCGGAAAGAACAACGTCGCGCACCTCGGGATGCGCAGCAATGTAGTCGATACCGTCCTGAATCCACTTGGAATTGATCTTACTCGAATCGCTTACTTTCCGCTTACGAGTGCAGAAGCGGCAATACATGGAGCACTGGCTGGTGACCAAGAACAACACGCGGTCGGGATAGCGATGCGTGATGCTCGGCACCGGGCTATCAGCTTCTTCGTTGAGCGGGTCCTCAGGAAAGCCGTCGTCTTCCAATTCTTTGGCGTCGGGAATACACTGCAGCCAGATCGGGTCGCCGGGGTAGCGAATCAAGCTGAGATAGTACGGATTGATCCGTGTGTGAAACAGCTTGTTCAGTTTTTCTGCGAGGTCCTTATCAAATCCAAATCTCTCAACTAAATCCTTGCTGCTATCGACGCTCTCCCGCAACAGCTCTTGCCAGAGTTCCATATCGTCAGCCTCTTCCTTCCGTTGTTGATGGATTTACAGCTTGTAACCCTACCTGCTACGTTCGAGCGCATGCTCGACAATCTTGCACACTGTGTCCTCGAACGTCAATCCGTACACCCGCGCGGAGCGCGCAAAGCCCGCGTCATCGGAGATGTCGGGGTTCGGATTAACTTCGATAACGTACGGCGTAAAATTCTTCGTCAGCCGGATGTCGACGCGCGCATAATCGCGCAATCCTATAATTTTAAACGCACGGAGAGCGATCTCCTTCGCCCGCTTCTCGACGTCGGCCGGTATCTTTGCCGGACATACGCCCACCGTGCCGATGAACTCCGGCGAGCCTTGCATCCACTTCGCGTTGTAGGTAACAATCTTCGGATAATCTTCCGGCAAACCGGAGAAATCGATTTCGGAAATCGGAAGCGCGACCGCGCGCTTGTTGCCAAGGATACCGACATTGATCTCCCTGCCGTCGATGTATTCTTCAACAAGCGCGGGCTGCTCGTACTCGCTGAAGATATACCGGACACGCTTTCGGAGCGCCTGCATGTCGTCTACAACCGAATCGTTCTCAATGCCGATGCTAGCATCCTCGCGCGAAGGCTTGACGATGAGAGGAAAGTTCAAATCGAAGTGGTTCCCATCAAGCTCTCCGATGTTTTGAAACATTGCGGAGCGGGGCGTAAGTAACTTATGCGCTGTGAGGATTTCCTTCACACGCGCTTTCTGCAAACACGTGCCGAGAGCGAACGCTCCTGCTCCGGTATAAGGAACGCCCATCAGTTCATAAATGCCGGCGACATGCATTTCATGGATAGCCAAGTTACCGACAGACTCGCACAGGTTAAAAATCAAATCCGGTTTCTTCAGTTCGAGGAATCGGATAAGCCGCTTGATGTCGCCGTTCATATTAAAGAGCGACGTATTGTAGCCTGCGCCTTCGAGAACCCGTTGAACATGCTCGCGTTCCTCCAGCACGCCGACTTCGGAGAGGTCAATCGATTCCGGACTTAGCCCGGCTAACAACTGCTCGCGTGTCGCAAATTCCTCGATCTTCCCATTCTGCGAAACATACTTCCTCACACCGTTCGTTTCAGTCGTCGGCTCATTAAAGATAACCGCGACATGGACTTTTCTTGCCATCAGCACCCTCAGATTGTTGTTGGATTCGTGTACACCTGCTCAGCTCTTCGCGTATTCTCCTACCGTACGTTCCAACTCGTCAAGCTCATCGATGATCGCATCTCCAAAATAATACCGCACTTCCTCCCGGACTCCTCTGTAGAGAGTCTCGCCGCTATCCAAACACACAAGCGATTTATCGTCAATTTCCACCGCCGGAACCAACGCGCCGCCGTCATACGTGAGCGGAAACAAACAGCTAATCATAGGTTTCAGCTCGTGGTAGTCTATTCCCTTCTCTATACTATAGCTATGGAGCATGCACCCGCGCCCATTTTTATTGAGAAAAATGCAGCCACGTTCGTTGGTTTGTGTACGGGTGCAACTCCCCCCGGGGTACTCCTCCTCTGTCCAAAATTCGTCAACGAACCACCGGTCCTTTGGAATACCGGTAAATTGTTCCAAACCGGCGGCATGCTGTTCAATCCGACGCAAATTTTTGATATCGACATCAACGCCAAATGAACAACACCAGTCGTTGCAGAATGTGCAAGACGAACAATGCGTGAAATACTTGATGCGAAAAATATCCGTCTCAACAGAGCCAATGTTCGGTGTTCCGTAAATACTTGGATAAACCAGACGCAGTTCCTGAATCATCGGCTCCTTAACGTCCCATTCCGTGCCGCGCCAGAGCATTATCGAGCACGTTATTCAACAATTGATTGTAATTGATTCCCACTTTCCTCGCCGCCATCGGAAAACACGAGTGGTCGTCCGGGTTCGGTAAAATACCCGGGAGCGGGTTTAACTCAATAATATTCGGTTCGCCCGTTTCATCCAGCCGCACGTCCATACGACACCAATCGCGCACACGCAAGACGGTGTATGCCTGCTTGCATATTTCTTGAATCCGCGCGTCAAGCGCGGCATCAATATTCGCGGGGCAGTCGTACATGTTAATGGGATGGTCAGGCTGGTCCCACATCCATTTGGCTTCGTAGGAATAAATCGGGTTCGCACCCGGCGGCAACTTGTCGAGCCTCACTTCCACTACTGGCAGAACCCTCACTGATTCACCATTGCCTAATAACGCGACAGTAAATTCCCTGCCCGATAAAAATTTCTCGACAAGCGCCGGTTCATCGTACTGTTCCAGCACGCGCTTGACTTCCCGGTGCAATTCTTCGGGAGTGCGCACGATGGAAGAATTCAGCACGCCTTTGCTGGATCCCTCATAGAGCGGTTTTACGACGGCAGGAAACGGAGCCTGGATGCTGTTTAACTCTTCGAGAGACGAAACGACCACAAATGGAGCCGTGGGAATCTTATAGTGCGAGAGAATTTCTTTGGCGCGCGATTTATCAAGACAGATGCCAAGCGTGACGGGGTCTGAGCCAGTGTAGGGAATACCAAGAAATTCGAGAAAGGCGGGAACTTGCGCTTCGCGGGATGCTCCACGCAAGCCTTCGGCAATATTGAACACGATATCCGGCCGAAGAGCCGATAGTTTCTGGAAGGCGTCCTCGTTGGCTTCGATGAGGGTGACAGTGTGCCCTTCTTCCAGTGCTGCTTTGACGGCTTGAATGGTTTCTTCACTATCCCATTCAAGATATGTATCGTCTCTCGTTAACTTCGCTTTCACAGGCGCGAGGACCTCTACTGTGTCGTCGGCGCTTTCCTCCCGCACGTGTTCGTTCGTCTCAACTTCGGTGTTACCGTTCTTCACATTGTAGACGAGAGCGACATGCAATCGTCGTAACAAGCAGTCGTTCAACCTTTCGTTGGTGAGCGATGTGCATCGTTCTGGTGAACGATGTTCTGTTCTCGTACGAACGAACAGAAGTACTTGCTACAAATATAACCTTTTTACAGTCTGTGTCAAGCATTTTAGGCGTTCGCGCGCATTTTTTTCGCGATCGTACTTGACACGAGTCGCGAAAAGTTTTCGCGTTACGAACAACGCGCGGAGAGATAAACACGCGAGCGCATAGAGCAACTGACGACGGAGAAAAACAAGGTAAGAGAATGAGAGGTTGATGACCGATTAGTTGACGCCGAAGTCCATTCCGCACTTCGGACACGTCGTTGCATCGGGTGGAACGAGCGCTTTGCAGTTCTCGCAGTAGAAGAACTGATCCTGAGGGTCGGCGGCGCTATCTTCTTGTGCTTCAACGTCTTCGAGCGTTGTTGTTCGTTCCACTCTGGTGTCGTCGTATTGCTTTTGAGTGGTAAACCACGCCCTCGCCGCCATGGCGAACGAGAATAGCGAGATGATCCAGCTCTGGATGGAACCTGTCTGAAGCGCCTGATAGAGGAAGAACCCGGCTACCGCCAGACCAACGACGGTGCTAAAGACCCTCGAAGACGTAACGGGCTGGGAAGGCGAGTCTGATCCGCTTCGGAAGCCGCTCGTGAGCCGCTCCCACCAGGATTCAGACTTCACATAGCCACAGTGGGGACAAAAGCTCGCCGCTTTGAGGAATGTTTTCCCGCAGCGCGGGCATGTCTGCTCGGCATAAAGGTTTTCGCTACTCACCCAACTTCTCCTAATGACTGAATTTCTTTATAACGCAACTCGAAGTGCCGCCTGATTGCCGCGTTCTCCGTGCGGCGCAGGTGCGGATCGCTTACCACCAGATCGAATGCTTCCTTCCGAGCAAGCATCATGAGGTCCCTGTCTTCAACGATATTAGCAATCCTGAATTCCGGCATGCCGCTTTGTTTCGTGCCGAAGAAATCTCCCGGACCGCGAAGCTGCAAATCTACTTCGGCGATTTTGAAACCATCGGTTGTCTCGACCATTGTCTCCAGCCGGACTTTCGCGCTTTTCTTTTCTCTTTGGACGTCCATCTCAGCCAATCCTTTGCTGTGGTCAAACCAGCCGTAATCGGCAATAAGAATGCAATACGATTGGTCGGCTCCTCTCCCAACGCGCCCGCGTAACTGGTGAAGCTGGGAAAGCCCAAACCGCTCGGCATTCTCGATAATCATTATCGTCGCGTTCGGCACGTCGATGCCTACTTCAATGACGGTAGTTGCAACGAGAATGTCAATCGCGCCGGATTTAAACTCCCGCATCACCGCGTCCTTTGCCTCAGTTTTCATGCGTCCGTGAATAAGCGCGAGCTTGAGGTCGGGAAAAATTTTGCTCAGACGGTCGTATCCGGCAGTAGCCGCTTTGAGGTCGACTTTCTCAGATTCCTCAATAATAGGGAATACAATATACGCCTGCCGCCCCTGTGCAATCTCTTTTTGAACAAAATCGAACACTTTAGCCTTTTGGTCTTCCAACCGCACAGCAGTTTTTATCGGTTTGCGGTGCGCGGGCATCTCGTCTATGACAGAAACATCGAGGTCGCCGTAGAGTGACATGGCAAGCGTGCGTGGAATTGGCGTGGCGGTCATAACCAAAACATCGGGCGGGAGTGCGTTAGCTCCCTTGGCACGAAGAGTTGCGCGCTGCATCACGCCGAAGCGATGTTGTTCATCGATAACGACGAGCCCCAGTTTGCCAAACTCCACATGTTCCTGAATGAGCGCGTGAGTGCCAACGACAATCTGCGCGCTGCCTCTATGAATATCATCCAGCACATCCTGGCGCAATTTTCGTTTCTGCCCGCCGATGAGCAGGCGAACATTGACGGGGAGATTTTTCAGAAACTCCGCGAGCGTACGGAAGTGCTGCTCGGCGAGGACTTCCGTAGGAGCCATGAAAGCGGCTTGGTAGCCGTTTTCAACTGCAATCAGCATAGCAAGTAGAGCGACAATCGTCTTGCCGCTTCCTACATCGCCCTGTAGAAGTCGATTCATCACTTTAGGCATTCGCATATCGTCAGAGATTTCTTTCACGACTCGGCGCTGAGCTGTCGTAAGCTCAAACGGTAGCGAATCCACCAATTGCCGGGCGAGCTTGCTCTCAACTGCAAACGAAATGCCGTTTGTGTCTTCCTTAATAGAGCGTTTGCGAAAAGCGAGCATGAGCTGGAGGAAAAACAACTCGTCGAATTTCAGTCTCCGCTTTGCCGTCTCTAGCGCTGCTGTGTTTTCCGGAAAATGGATATTGCGTATGGCGAACGGCAGGTCAACTAACTGCCCGCTCTGGCGTATGTCGTTGGAGAGCGTTTCTTTGATTTCGTGAATATGCGAGTTTAGCGCGTTGCGCAGGATGCGTCGAAATCCCCGGCTGTCCAGCCCGACTTTCGTCAAGTCCGCCGTTGAAGGATACTTGGGAATAATAGCGCCGGTATTAAACATTTTGCCCCAGTCGGGCTCGTCTTCTTCCATCGCGCCCTTCAGCCGGTCGAATTCAGGATGAATGAACTGCACACGCCCGAGTTTATCAAAGTCCGGGTACGACGACAGCGAGAGCAGCTCGCCTTGCTCGAACGCGTCTTTATACCATTGCACGCCCTCAAACCAGACGCATTGCAGATAGCCGCTGCTGTCTTTCACCGTTAGGACAAAAAACGAGCGCCTCGATTTTTTGGCGTATTTCACCTCGAAGCGAAACACCTCGCCAACCACAGTCACCTGCTCGCCTTTGCCGGCATAGCGTTTCAGGTCTTTGATGGGAATAATACGGCTGCGGTCGAGATAATCGCGCGGGAAATAATACAACACATCGTGCGCGGAGTGGATACCGATGGATTCCAGCGCCTTCGCGCGCTTCGGTCCAACGCCTTTCAGGTACTGGAGGGGTGAGGTATGTTGGGATGGGGTCTGCAAATATTCATGCGTAGGGGTTGAATATATTCAACCCCTACTCCGATTTTTCACATTTATTGGATTTTCTTCGTCGTAGAACCAACGCAAAACGTTATCGGCAATGTACTGCCTAATCCTAATCAACTCTTTTTCGTTGCGAATGATATGCTCGTAATAATCTCTCTGCCATTTAAACTCTAATGATTTATTTCGATGGCTGATTCGTGTCACTGCTGCTTTGTAAGAACGAATAATCGATCCAAGAGATTTTGGAATCACATGCTGATATCTGTTTTGTCGTTGTAGGGGTTCAATATATTGAACCCCTACCCTGTCTGTTATACACAGAATGCCGTGTATATGATTTGGCATCACAACATGCTCATCCAACTGGACATTCGGAAAATGCTCGGGAATTTTGACCCAGCATTCGTCGGCAATTTTTCCAATTGAAGACAGATTCATTTTCTCTTCAACAATATTCCCAAATACGCATTCCCGTTCGTACGTGCAAATCGTTATAAAGTACGCTCCTTCTTGAGAATAATCGTACTCTTTCAACCGTATTGATCGGCGGTGAAATTTCTCAAGGGTATCGCTCATTACTTTGCCGTCAACTTCACCGTCCCAACCTTTGCCATCGTGCGCAAATAGGCGGTCAAATCTGCGAGCGGCAGCGGCTCGAACTCGCCGGAGAGGAAATCGCGAATCTCCAATATGGATTTATTCTGCCCGAGAAGAATATTCAATTCTGCGCGCATGTGCTGGGGAATGATGTTCAGCGTCGCTCGCTCTACATCCGTAAGGTTCGCACGGGCGATTGCCGCCTGTTGTCCGCCAAATCCGCCACCACCACCCTGCGTCTGCACGCGCTCGACTATCACCTTACCGGCTTCCTTTTCTTCCGAACTCATTGCAATTTTCGCAACGGAGGTCTTACGTATCTCAGCTTGCATGCGGTAAAATGCATCGACCTCGTTTTGCAATGTCGTCGCGCGTTTGTCAATCAGCGATTCGAAGCTTGCAAGCTTTTTCTGTGCGTCTGACGGCTTTGCAAATAAGACGCTTGCCGAACGGATGACACCCTTCTCGACTTCCGCCTGATGGCGGACGGCGTTTTGCGCTTCTTTATATGAGTGTGACAACTGCGAGCCGTCGGCAATATCCGTCATGTAGCTGAATCCCTTGCGCTGCGCGGCACCCATGCGTTCGGAGCCGCGTGTGAATGACTCACCCGCAACACGCATTGCCATCGCATCATCTGCTGAGGCAATCGCGCTGAATGCACCGATTCCCACAACCGCCACACGCTTGAACTGCGTCGGATCCAGCTTATCGGGCGTATCCTGCGAGGAGTGATACCACATATCTGGCCACGTCACGAACATCACCGCGGGGATGCCGTGCTGCATGTACGTCACATGGTCGCTCGAGCCGTAATGTTTGTCGATTTTGATATAGAACGCATCCTGACTACCGTTCGGGGCATGGACGGGCAAAGACGGGCGATAACCGTTGGCGCGGTATCGCACGCGCTCGCGGTTTGTTTCGGCAACAAACTCCATAAAGCTCGCGCAGATGTCGTTCAAGTACGAGGGGAACGTATCCGGCGTGCGCTGGAGTATCCAGAAGCTGCTGCTCGTCGAAAGCCGCAAGCCCTCCATATCGAAATTCAAATCGGCGATGGCTTTGGCTTCGATATCCTTATGCGCGTTGAGCCATGCGTTGGTGCCGCTGATTTCCGGAACCCAGAGAAAATGAATCGCCCGCTTCGGCGGGGGGAGCTTGCCTTCTTTCACCAATCGAATATATGCACGGCCCATTTCGAGCGTGACAGCGCAACCGGAGTTGTCGTCGTTTGCTCCTTGTTTGATGTAGCCTTCATACAAATGCGCGGAAACCATCACCACCTGATCAGAACTGCCGTCTCCTGGAATTGTCGCGTGGACGGTTTCCAACTCGCCGGGAAACGTCTCAGCCTTAATAATAGAGCGGAGAACGACTTTTTGCCCTCTGCCAAGATAGCCCACAATCTCGCGAGCAACACGCGGAGCAATCACCCAGCCAAATCCCGCTTCCTTTCCTTCCGGGGCGTTCGCTGAGATGCCCGAAGACAAAATTTCATCCGGATAGCTATCAGCTCGCAGCGATGTGTAACTTACGACTCCAGCAGCACTGCGGTCGAATACTCCCAGCCGCTGCAATGTATTTGGACTTGTTGAGCCGAGCACGAGCTTGCCCTTGACGTCCTTTCGCGCATAGTCCTCTTCACGAGCGCCGATGCCGACATCGACCACCTCGGCTGTCACGTCGCCGGACAAGCTATTTCCAGCAAGTGAAATGGCAACGTCATAGATGTCGTACAGTTTCTTCACCACCGGTTCGACCATCCACAACTCGCCCTGGCTTGGCTGCCACAAGCGGTTTTGCGCGGGGAATGATTCTATCTCCACGTTACTGAAGCCGTACTCCTTTGCATATTTCGCCATGACTTCGCTCTCGCGAAAATGTCCTTCGTACTCCGATTTCGGTCGCACGCGTGGATACGGAACAAGCTCCAGCACGTGGTGCATTGCCCTTTCGCCGGAAGCTTCGTTGATGATCGCACGCATTTGCTCGTGAGAGAGCAGCGTACGGTCTTCGGCTTCCTGGGAGAAAGTCTTTGTGATAGCAATAATCATAAGACAAAACGTTAACGACAAACGGAAAGCGCGTCTCATACCAGTATCCTTTCTATATGATAAGCTTGCGGCCACCCATTACAATAATGCTTCTCCAGATTTGAATAGAACGGTTGAAATTGCCGGAAGTTCTGCTGCGTTGAAAAATTTTTCCTCCCGTGAACGCAATTCAGAAACGAGAATTGACAATCGTAAAAACGTTAAGG
Source organism: Ignavibacteriota bacterium (assembly GCA_022616555.1). Classification (GTDB taxonomy): domain Bacteria; phylum Bacteroidota; class Ignavibacteria; order UBA10030; family UBA10030; genus JAKEEG01. The sequence continues at coordinate 53,692 of JAKEEG010000091.1, forward strand.
AACTCGCCGTCCCAAAACCGTCCGTTTCAACCCGCGTCCCCACCAAAGAGATTATGTCAATGTACTTCACATAGGGCTTCATCCAGTCTTGGGTGTTCATCGCTTGAAGAAATTCGTATAGCTCTCGATAAAACACAAAAACGCCCTGCGATTGTTGCATTGGAACAATATCCATTTCTCCGAAATCCATCGTCACGGTTATTGTGCGTTCAGCGGGATTGACGAGCACCGTTTTCACTTGCGTATAGTACGCATGGGCGGCGCTACGCATGCTATTGATTTTCCATGAATCTGAAATATTTGTCGATTCGCTTTTCTCGAGCGCGTTCAGCTCCTGTTGCAGGTGCGGCGTCACGATTCGCCGATTTTGCAGCAGCTCCATCTCACGTTGAATATCTTCCGTTCTTTGTTGCTGTTTCGGCGGCGCTTTTTCTTTCTGCTGTAGCTCCGTCCCGGTCACTTCTTTATACACTTTTCGCATTTCAAGCTTTGCCAACTCATCGCTGAGATTGATTCTTTTCCCGGCAATGTTATCAAACACCAACGTTTTCTTCAGGAAGGGAATCATATGCGGCAGGTCGAGAAACTCAGGGCTAACGTTGTTCAGATACATCAGAAATCCCGCACCAACAATGACAAACGCTAACAGGAAGATAGACCCCGTCGCAGTCCGGAACGCACCATACACGATTAACAAGACACTACAGAGCATAAGCCACGTTAATATCCCTGCGACAGTCGTCGCCCAGTCGGGTGCAGACTCGTGCTCCCATAGGTTTTTCAAATACCTCAGCGGCACGTAAAACAGTAAAAACAACAATGCACCGAATATGATGTAGTTCATATCGAGGCTCTAAGCATGTTTGCTGATTTACTTCCTCTCCCAGATAATCTTCCCTCCCAGGACTGTCATATCCACCAGTACGTTTTCAATCTTCACGGGATCGATTTTTAAAATGTCATCGGACAGCACCACCAAATCCGCCAGCTTGCCAACTTCAATAGAGCCTTTTGTGTTTTCCTCGAACGCGGCGTAGGCGTTGTCGATCGTATAGGCGCGGACAGCTTGCTTGACGTTTATCTTTTGTTCTGGAATCCAGCCGTTCGGCGTCGCTCCATCGAGCGTGCGGCGCGTAACGGCGGCATAAATACCGAGCAAGGGGTTTAGCGGCGCAACAGTCCAATCGCTGCCGAAGGTCAATCTCGCCTTGTTGTCCAGTAACGATTTAAACGCATATGTCGTCTTGCAGCGCTCGTAGCCGATGCGCTTTTCCGCCCAGCGGCCGTCGTCGATTGCATGGTACGGCTGCATGGAGGCAATAACGCCCAACTCGGCAAAACGTTTCAAATCTTTTGGGTGTAAATGTTGAGCGTGTTCGATGCGGAAACGGCGGTCCCATTTGGGATTCGTCTTGATGATTTTTTCGTAGAGGTCAAGAATCAAACTATTCGCGCTATCACCAATGGCGTGTATGGACAATTGCAATCCCGCTTTATCAGCTGCGAGCGCCCATTGCTCCAGCCTTCCGTCCTGCACAATATCCATTGCCAAGCCTCTTGTGGAAGGGTCTGATGTAAATGGCTCAAAGAACAATGCGGTAGAAGAACCGAGCGAGCCGTCGGTATAAGCTTTCAGCGAGCCGATGCAAATCCACTCATCGCCGAACGGAACTCTAGCGCCTCCAGCTGCGAGTTGTTCCCATTGCGAAATCGGCAGCCGGCAGTAGAACCGTGCCGTAAGCTCGCCACGCTCTTTGAGAGTTTCATATGTGCGGAGGTCTGCAGTAGAGGACATATCCTGAATGCTTGTCACTCCCAACCGCCTTGCCTCCGCTAATGCAAGTCGCGCTGCTTCGAGCATTTCTTCTTCTGTCGATTCGGGGATGATGGCATACACCGCGCTCATCGCTTCGTCTTTCAACACGCCAGTTGGCTCTCCAGTCTTTGGATCTTTGACAATTGTGCCGCCCGGGGGATCGGGAGTGTCTTTCGTTATTCCGGCGAGCTTCAGTGCATGGGTGTTCGCCAGCGCCATATGTCCGTCGTATCTATTTACCATCGCCGGCGTTTTCGTTGTGTAGCGGTCGATGAGTTCCTTTGTTGGAAGTTGCGCACTCGCCCAGCGGTCATGGTCCCAATCGCCGCCGGTAATCCACCTATCGGGATATTTTTCCGCCCGCTCTTTTATCAGACGCGCAAATTCCGCCTCATCGTTGGCATATTTTAAATCGACGCTCTGTAGTTGAAATCCTCCGCTCATAAAATGTGTATGGTTGTCGATGAACCCGGGGAGCATGCGCCTGCCCTTCAGATCTACAACTTTCGTCTGGGCACCGATGTATCGTTTTACCTCGGCGTCAGTACTGACAGCAAGAATTTTTCCATCCAGCACGGCAACCGCTTGAGCTTCGGGCTGTGAATCGTTTACCGTCCACACGTTTGCGTTCACGAACACAATATCCGCCTGCTGCTGTTGTGAAACCGCAGTGAGAGAAAGCAGAAACAGCATGGCAATTATTCGCATGGATATTCCTTACTCTATGTTGGGGATTGGTCTGATGGCGCAAAAGATAGGGAGAGATTCACTCGGATGAAACTCGCACAACATTTTTTAGCCTGATTCAAAAAAAGAAGCGTGATTGCCTCTATTGTAGAAGTTACAAAATTCGGAGTGGATTCTACTTTTGAGAACTCGATTACACAAGCAATTAACCTGTTGTAATATATGCAGTTACGGCATATCTCATAAAAAAGCACCGTTTCTGGCATGTTTGGTATGAGGTTGGAGCTTCTTGGTTCCAGAACCCAACATTAATCCGGGGAAGGAAAGTACACATTGGAACTCACAACTTCACATATCAAAAGGGCGCTGACGGTAGCAGGATTCACCATTCTGCTGACAGGCGGCCTCCATGCCCAGGCAAAATTATCGCTGACGAAAAGCGCCTCAAACACAGTGTCGGTAAACCTTGAAAATAGCGTATCCGTCGCCGCATTACAATTTACGGTCAATGGCTCGTCAAACCTGACTCTAAACAGTGCCGGAAAAGCAGGCAGAACACAAGATGCAAGCTGGCAGATACACCAACACCAGGTAAACGATTCGACAGTCAATGTCGTCATTCTCAACGCGGGGCTCGTGAATATCCCGACAGGCGAAGGCGCGGTTGCTGAGTTTTCATTCTCCGATAACGGATCGGCTCATGTTTCCTACGCCACGTTGAGCAGAGTCGTGGTAGCAAACCAATTCGCTCGGAAGGTTTCTGTAGAGATTTCCAACGTTACGTGGACAAATTCAATTGCACAAGTTGAAGAGAAAGAATTCACCTTAGAGCAAAATTATCCTAATCCTTTCAACCCTTCAACGACAATTCGCTACAAATTGGAACAGCCGGGACAAGTAACATTGAACATCTATGATATTACCGGACGCGAGGTAAAGCGAGTAATGGACCAATACACTTTTGCAGGAACACACAGCGTGACGTGGAATGGACGGGATGAAGCGGGTTCACAAGTTGCGTCGGGAGTGTACTTCGCACGGCTGAATATGAACGGCAAGTTTGCAACACTTAAGATGAATCTCACAAAATAACCGCTACACCAACTTACCCTTGCATCTCCCCCCGATGCGGAGAGCCGGTCTCCAAGCGTTATCTGGAGCCGGCTCTCACTTTTTGTAACACACTCGTCAAAGATGTCCGACTTTTTGCCCAGCTCGCGCAACGCTAAAAGTCGGACATCTAAGTTTAATCCCTTCCCAGATTCTCCGCGAACTCTTTGCCTGCGCGGACAAACTCGCGGAAAAGCGGATGGGGATTGATGGCGCGCGAGCGAAGCTCCGGATGAAACTGACCTGCTACAAACCACGGGTGGTCGGGAAGCTCGATAATCTCCACCAGCGTATTATCCGGCGAAACGCCGCTGAACATCATTCCATTATCGGAGAGTTTCTTGCGAAATTTATTGTTTACTTCGTAGCGATGGCGGTGGCGTTCGTAAATCAACTCTTTGTGGTATGCCTTGTAAGCCTTCGTGCCCTTGGTGAGAACGCAGGGATATGCCCCGAGCCGCATTGTGCCGCCCATGTTCTTTACGCCCTTTTGGTCGAGCATCAAATCGATGACATTGTACTTCGTCTTCTTAAACTCCGTGCTGTTCGCGCCGGGCATCTCGCACACGTTGCGGGCGAATTCTATGACCGCACATTGGAGACCCAGGCAGATCCCGAAAAACGGAATCTTGTTTTCCCGAACGTAGCGGATCGCTTTGATTTTTCCTTCGATCCCGCGCTCGCCAAATCCGCCGGGCACCAGCAAACCCGAGATACCCTCAAGATAATTATCCAACCCGTGCTGCTCGATGTCCTCGGCTTTAATCCATTTGATATCGACGGCGACGTCGTTTTCCGCGCCCGCATGTATAAATGATTCGTTGATGCTCTTGTATGCGTCCAGCAAGTCGGTATATTTGCCGCAGACGCCCAGTGTTACGCGTCCGCTGGGATTTTTCACGCGGTTCACAAACCGCGACCAGCGGCGCAAATCAGGGGATTCACACTTAATGTTCAGCTTATCGACGATAATCTCCGGCAGGCGTTCTTTCTCAAACACCTGCGGCACCTCGTAAATGGACTTAACGTCTTTTCCCTCGATAACTGCCTCGGTCTCGACATTACAAAAGAGAGCGATTTTTTCCTTCACATCATGGGAAAGCGGCTTCTCCGAGCGGCAAATGAGGATATCCGGTTGGACGCCTATCTCCTGCAAAGATTTCACGCTGTGCTGCGTCGGCTTAGTCTTGATTTCACCGGCCGATTTAATATATGGTACGAGTGTCACGTGGATATTTAAGGCGTTCCTGTGGCCCACTTCTAGCGTAAACTGGCGGATTGCCTCGAGAAACGGCAAGCTTTCGATATCGCCAACCGTGCCCCCAACCTCGGTAATGACCACATCATACTTACCGGTCGCTGCCACAGACTTAATGCGGCGTTTGATTTCATCCGTGATATGCGGAATCACCTGCACCGTCGCTCCAAGGTAATCCCCCCGCCGCTCTTTGGAGATGACCTCATAATAAATCTGTCCGGTGGTTGAGTTATTCTGCCGCGTCATACTGACGTCAAGAAAGCGTTCGTAATGGCCGAGGTCGAGGTCGGTTTCGGCGCCGTCATCCGTGACGTACACTTCCCCGTGCTGGAACGGGTTCATTGTGCCCGGGTCAACGTTAATGTACGGGTCAAATTTCTGTATCGTGACCCGCAACCCTCTTGATTTCAGCAGAAGCCCGATGGACGCCGAGGCGATGCCTTTTCCCAATGAGGAAACTACTCCCCCGGTAACAAAAATATATTTGACGTGGTTGCGCGACATGTGTTGGTCTATATTGAATGGTTGTGAGAAATTATTTCGATAAAATAAACTGCCTCGAGAATTCTGAGACCTCCCCCTGTCCCTTCGGGACTATCCCCCTCAACGAGGGGGACAAAGGGGGAGGCTTTATTACACTGGTATTGAAGTGCCTTTCAAAACACGAATTACTTTCTCAACATCCGCCTGTGTGTCAACGGGAATGCTATCGAACTCCGTAATGGCTACTTTAATTTTCATCCCCGCCTCAAGGGCGCGCAACTGCTCCAACTTTTCCGCTTTTTCGAGTGGTGACTCAGGCAGCGATGCGTACTTCAGTAACGATTCGCGGCGATAGACATACAGCCCGATGTGTTTATAGAACGTGTGATGTGCAAGCCAGCTTTTCGGGTCGCTGCTCTCGCGGATGTGCGGGATAGTCGAACGCGAAAAATACAGCGCGTGCATCGAACTGTCGAAGACCGTCTTCACGACATTTGGGTTCGTAAGCTCATCGATTGATTCGATTCGCTTCACAAGCGTTCCGATGTGCGATTCCGGCGCATCCAATAACGTCTGCACCGCCTGGTCGATCATCACCGGGTTGATCAGGGGCTCGTCGCCCTGGATGTTCACAAACATATCGCCGCGCACGGTTTCAGCGACAGCCGCAAGGCGGTCGCTGCCGCTGCGAATGTCAGAAGACGTCATCGCCACCTCGCCGCCGAATGACTGCACAACCGCGGCGATGCGCTCATCGTCCGTAGCAACAATCACCTTGTGCAGCAATCGAGCTTTCTGCGCTTGCTCATACACCCGCTGCACCATCGGCTTGCCAAGCAAACCCACAAGTGGCTTCGCCGGAAGCCGCTGCGAGGCGTATCGTGACGGTATGATTCCTACAATGTGCATGGTTGTTTTTCGGGTAGCCGCAGACTTTATGTCTGCGGTAAAATACCGCAAGCTTAAGCTTGCGGCTACCGTTTATTTCTCCCCAATCACTTTTGGGACTTTAAAAAACTTGTCGTCTTTCGCTGGAGCGTTCTGCAGAGCCTGCTCCTGTGTTAAACCGGGCTTTACCACATCTTCGCGCAACACATTCTTCAGCTCAATAACGTGCGAAAGCGGCTCGACATTCGACGTGTCCAACTGATTGAGCTTTTCCATATACGCTAAAATGTCGTTGAACTGGCGCGTGAACTTCTCTTTTTCCTCAGGCGTAAACTCCAGCCGCGCCAGCGCTGCGATTTTCTCAACGTCTTGTATTGTGACGGACATAGTTTTTACCGTTGTGACAATGTCATCTTATTTCTACTATCGATAAAGAAACCCCCTGCGTTCCGATTAGCTATGGCTAATCGGAACACGTCCCCCTTAGTGAGGGGGACAAAACACTAGCGTGAGGCTCTTCCCCTCCTAACCAAGGAGGGGTGTCCCGCTGTTTTGTAGCGGGACGGGGTGGTTTCCTTCATTCTATCGATTCTATACAAAATTCTTTTCAAGAATTGAATGAACCTGCTCCATCAATTGCATTTCGCTTTCTCTGCTCGCTTCGCCCTGACTTTCAATCGGCTTATCAATGACGATCTCGATGTCGGTCGCGCGAATGGTAAACGTTCCCTTCGGCAGAATGGCATAGCTGTTCTTAATCGTCACAGGCACAACGGGAACGCCGGAGCGCGCCGCCAACGCGAACGCCCCCCGCTTGAACGGTTGCAACTTCCCATCCTTTGACCGTGTGCCTTCGGGAAACACTAGAACTGAAGCACCGTTGCGAATTTTCTTCGCCGCCTCGTCAATCCGGTCCATGGCATCTTTTGCGTTAGCCCGGTCGATAACGATATAATGACCGACATTCAACGACCAGCCCCAAATGGGCACGCGGGTAAGTTCCTTTTTTAAGACAATGCGAACGTCGTCCGGAATCGCCGTAAACACCGCAGGTATATCAAACAAACTGGCGTGGTTGGAGACATACACGTAGTGCTTCGATGGATCAAGATGCTCCAACCCTTTTGTTGTTACTTTGATGCCGAAAATTTTTAAGGTCATCTTTGACCACCAGCGCGCCGAATTGTGGTACGATTTTCCGCTGCGGTCTATAAACCCCAAAAAAATTGCTGCGACAGAAGTCGCAATAGTAATAACAAGCACCGCGCCGATTTTGAGTATCATCATACCACACCCCTGCTCACGAACCCAACCCCTCTACAAAGCGAACTCGTTTCTCAATTGAGGGGTGACTGTAAAATAAAAATTCAACCAACGGGTGCGGCGATGTATCTGCTAAATTTGTTTTTGCCAACTTCAGCAGCGCGTTGGAAAAAGCCTGCTTGTTCGATGTCAGTTCCACCGCATAACGGTCAGCTTGCCGCTCGTGCTTGCGAGACATCGCGTTGGAAAGCGGCGACGTTACTAGCGAGTACACCCCGAGCCAGAGTGTAAGAAGCGGCAGCGCCGCAATCTGGTCGAGAGATGAAAATCCGAACCACGCCAAACTCGTTTGATATAATGCGGCTGTAAGATATAATCCGAGAAAGGTGCTTATTGTGCCGATCACCATCATTGTGCGAATGTGTTTCAGCTTGTAATGCCCCAGCTCGTGCGCAAAGACGGTCTCGATCTCCTCATCCGTAAAATTTGCCACCAGCGTATCGCCCAGAATAATGCGTTTGGATTTCCCGATTCCTGCGAACGCGGCATTCGCTTTCTTGGTATTCTTACTCAAGTTGAACACGAACACGCCTTCGACTCTCATCCCAACCTTCTCGCACAGGGCGATGATCTTGGATTTCAAGCCGCCGTCCTCAATCGGTTTGAACTTATAAAACAACGGGAATATCAGCGTAGGACTCAGCCGAGCGAGCACAACGGAGAAGAAAAACAGCACACCGCCGACGGGCAGCCACCAGAGTTCCTGAAAATTCTTAATACAATAGTAAAACGCCAGTAATACAGGTGTGCCGATGAGAGAGCCGACAAGCGTGCTTTTCAACCCTTCCCAAATCCATTTCAGAAAAGTCTGATTGGAGAGATTGTATTTATGCTCGAGATAAAATCCGGAGTAATACTTTAGAGGAAAAGAAATTATCGCTTCTGCCAACCCAAACACGGCGACAAACAATAGCAGGATGATGTAATCGTTTGACGAGAAACCACGAACAAATTCCTCCATAGAAACCGAAAATCCCGCCGCCAGCACTGCGAGCGTGAACGCAAAAAAGAACACCGTGCCTGTAATACCAAGCCAAATTTTCTTTTTGCTATATTCTTTTGCTTGCGGATTCGAGCTGGGGTTTACTTTTGGAGACGGTGATTCGGAGGCTGAGAGAACGGGTGTTGGGTGTCCGCCAGCATGGCGGACAGAAGTCAAATTCGATACATCCTGCATTTATTCATAACGTGGAAGGGTGATGTGTTCCGTGGTTTGTCTATAATACAAAACAGAATGCTGAAAAGCAAGGGGGTTTTTAAATAGGTCAATCTTTTCCCAGTGGCGAGGATAGGGACAACTCTGCTTTCCAAGAGCACGCAAAATGTTCTTACTACCCTATCTCTTTTCCAAATATATAGCCAGGTGGTCGCCTCTGTTTTCGCGGTTCAGCTGGTCAGCTTTTTTTCTTAACTGCATGATCTGCCGGCGATTGTAGGAAGATTTTTTTGGGTTTTGCGCGTAGGATAACTCGGAAAACAGAGCTATCCTTTGTTGAAGCTGTTCACTTCCCCAGAACTGAAAATCGTTGGAATCATACACAATTTGCCGAATGTGAAACCCTGTCTGCCGCGCAAGCAACCGGAGGCTCTCAATGGAATGAAGAAAGAAATGGCGCGGTGCATCCAATTGAATCCAGTCGGTTTTATAATATTCCCATGCATACGATGAAACCGTAGGTATCGTTATAACGCAGATACCTCTGGGCGAAAGCAACGAAAAAATTTTCTGGAGAACGTTCGCGGGAGTTGGCATATGCTCGAAGGAATCAAAAAGCATAATAATATCCCACGAGCTGGTGAGTTGCGCAAGCTCCTGTTTATGAATGACTACGCCGTTCTCATAGTGGATATCTGACGCAATAAACGGATCGATTCCTTCAACGTTCGTAAATCCGATTTCCCCCAGCCTGTAAATCAACGACCCGGTACCGCAACCGACATCAAGTATCCGGGTTGTTTTCTCCACAGGCATTCTCGTGAGCGCCTCTAACGCCTTGTTGGGAAACCGAGAAAGCAGATACGAGCCTATGAACGTCTTCTTCAGTGCCTGGTCTGACCGAAAACTGCGTAGAAATCCTAGAACGATATTCTCTTTGGAAGGATTATTCGCGAGGCTGTAATAGTCCGATTGGTAATACCGGGAAAGGTCTTCGGGGATTTCCCGTAACTGAAGGCAATGACACTTGCTGCATTGGAAATAGTCAAACAATTCTCCGGTTCCGAACATAGTCTCTTTGGCTTTATAGAGAACATTACCGGCAACATTGCCGCAGATCGAGCACTGTAGGGCCGCATTCATGTGTTCCGGATTATTGCTTGTCATAGTGTTATAAGGAAGCTCTTTTCCACCTCAACGATACAACAAATACTTCTCCCTGCGGCTGAGGTAATCAGCTTGCTGCCTTTTGATCTTGGCGAGCATATCTTCCACCCGGGCGAAAGTCACTAATTCCCTACGAATCTCCGCCGAGCCGAGAATTTTGTCGAAGGACTCGATTTTCTCCTTGCGTGCCCGCGCATAGATATTGCGCTCCGGGAAGAGTGTATAGAGTGCCGATAAAATATGCAGTTGCACAGCCGTTAGACTAATAGTATCACGGTCTGTGACGTGTATCTGCACGCCGCTGTAGCGCGTGCCGTTGTCGTTGTAAATGCGATAATACATGGGGCGAAATTCAACGCCCACGAGCTTCTTGCCGTTGAGATGATCTGCTAATAACGGCGCATCAACCCACGGCGCACCGACAAGCTCGAACGGCATCGTGTAGCCAAGCCCCTGATTTGCCGTGCCAAGCTCGCCCAGCAATCCGGTCATCACGTAGAACATCGGCGTAGCGGACCGAGGGATATTCGGCGAGGGCGGCACCCACGGTAGTCCGGTATCATCCCACCACATTGACCTGCTCCATCCTTCCATTTGCACTACGGTGAGATTGCATTTGACTCCGTTCGCAAGCCAGCCCTCCTCGTTAACCATCTGCGCCAGCTCGCCAACCGTTAAGCCATACACGTAAGGAATTGGATAGTACCCGACGAACGATTTATACTCCGGCTCAATCATTGTGCCTTCCACACGATTACCGGTTAGAGGGTTTGGGCGGTCGAGCACGATAAGCTCAACGCCGTTTTCCGCCGCCGCTTCCATAGCATAGCCCATTGTAGAAATAAACGTATAGGAGCGCACGCCGATATCCTGAATATCGTAAATGAGCGCGTCTAAGCCGCGCAGCATGTCGGCAGTGGGTTTACGCGTGGGACCATAGAGTGAGTACACTGGAAGTCCTGTCTTGGCGTCGTTGTAATTCTCCACCCATTTGCCGGCTTCCACGTCCCCACGTGCGCCATGCTCGGGACCGAACAGCGCTACCAGCTTAACTTCAGGCGCGTTGAACAGTACATCGATAGTAGAACGAAGGTTGCCCGCAACTCCCGTTGGATTCGTAATCAACCCAACCCTCTTGCCGCGAAGAATGTCAAAATTCCGTGCCTGCAATACATCAATGCCGGGCTTTACTTTAGGCTGCGAGAAAACGCTATGAAAAGAAACCAAAAGAGTAATCAGAAGAAAAACAAAGGAAACCCCCTGCGGCTCACAAAACGAGCCGCGTCCCCCTTCTTTAGGGGAACAAGGTGATTGCGCAATATTTTTCCCCTCCTCACCAAGGAGGGGTGTCCCGACGTTTTTTGTCGAGACGGGGAAGTTACTCTTCATTCGATGTTCTAGTGCTATATTATGTATTTAATGTCAGATTAGTAATGTCAAGCTCATCTCTAATTCCACGGTAACGCCTTTCCATCTACCATCCAATTTTTGATCCACGTTAATTCAGAAAAAAGCTGGAGCAGCCTGGGCAGATTCTCTCCGCTCGGCGAAATAAAGTTTTGCACAAAATGCTGTTTCACCTCATCCGGCGCATCCTTAACAAGTGTCCGCAGAAGTGTAAGAGCCTTCTCTGTGCTCGCGTTGAATTCCCCTTCCATTTTCGCGTAACCATCGGCGTCTTTGCCGATGCGGCGCATAATATCCAGCGAACGAGTAATAAATTTTGCGTGGAATGCTGCGTCTTCCAGCA
>JAKEEG010000092.1 GCA_022616555.1 Ignavibacteriota bacterium
ACTTGGAAACGATGTCCCACACCGCTCGGCGGGTTATTTTCCCTCCCCGCGCATTCAAAAAAAGATAGTCGTGAGATTTTCCTTTTTTGGCAATGTGGATGCGGGTTGCGCGCTGGTACTTTTTAATCCACTCGCGCGCCGATTTCCCTATGGGTACCAGACGCTCTTTTGAGCCTTTTCCGAAGACGAGAATCAGTTCATCATCGAACATGACATCCTGCTGCTTCACGTTCACCAGTTCGGAAACACGGACGCCCGTGGCGTAGAGAGCTTCGAGAATGGCACGGTCGCGGATCCCCAGCGGCTTGCCGGTGTCCGGCTTGGCGAGGATGGCGTCAATCTCCGCGATGGATAGTACTTCCGGTAGGGATTTTGATCGCTTGGGCGGCTCGAGGTTTTGCGTCGGGTCGTCTTTCGCCGTTTCCTCGCTCAGCAGAAAACGGTGAAAGCCGCGGACAACGGAGAAATTCCGCGCGATGCTACGGGGCGAGAGCCCCATCTTTGTTAGCGTTTGCAAAAAGCCGCTGACATGCTTTTCCACCACGTGCGCACCGGAATCGACGCCGTGGTTTTCCAGGTAAGCACAATAGCGTTCAAGGTCCGAATGGTAGGACGACGCTGTGTTTTCCGCAACACTTTTTTCTACGCGCAAAAAGTTAAGATACGCATTACACTGGCGCCTAAGAGGCGTTTTGGGTTCTTGCTGTGAAAGAAGTTTTAATGCTTGTTTCATCGAACAACACTGGAGATGGTCTCAAAGAAATTTTCTGGGACTAAAGTCCCCATCTTTAATTTATTTTCTTAACCCCGACCTTAAGGTCGGGACAATTGCCACGCCCTTTAGGGCGTGGGCAGCATAACAAACATTAAAGGGGTTTTAACCCTATTCTAGCGTTTGGGCAACTATTTCAAGACGGAGATTTTTTCGAAAGCATGCTCAACAATCCCCCGATGAGCAGTGTAGTTGCAACGCCGATCATAGTGAACCACGTCCACGCCGCAAGCTTCAGTGTAATGACGATAATCATAATAAAAATCCCGCCGACAAACCCGGCGAGAGCGTCTTCCTGAGTCGTCCGCTTGATAAGCACACCAAGCAGGAACGTGCCCAACAATCCACCGTAGGTAAACGACGCGATACTCAGCGCGAGCTCCACGACGGTTTGTGGAGTCTCCATGAAAAAGAGCGCCGAGCCGACCAGCAATACCGCCCAGAGCAATGTCACACGGCGAGAGAGGCGGAGTTCTTGTTCCTCAGAAAAATTCTTTGCAGAAAGTGGCTTATAGAGGTCAAGAACCGTCGAAGATGCCAGCGAGCTCATTGAGCCTGCAAGCGTGGAGAGCGCGGCGGCGAGCAGGCCGGCGATAATGATGCCCGAGACTCCCGGCGGCAAGCCTTCGATAATAAATTTCGGGAAAATCTCATCAGCGCGGGCAACACCCAAATCGACAAGGCTCGCTCCGTTGTAATGCCCAAAAAGTAACAATCCCACTGTTAAGAAAATCGCGAACTGCACAACAATGATAACGCCACTGCCGATGAGCGCCTTGCGGCTGGAAGCGAGGGATTTCGTCGCCAGCACGCGCTGAACGATTAACTGGTCCGTGCCGTGGGAAGCCATCGAGAGGAACGCACCGCCGAGTATTGCCGCTAACACGGAATACGGTTTCTGGAAGAAGTCCCCGGCGAAATCGAAATTGAACACTTGGAATTTTCCCGCTTCAGACGCCAGCGCTGTTATGCCGCTCCATCCTCCCTCTGCACCCGCGATGAGCACAATGCCGGCAAGCGTTGCCCCGCCGAGGTACACCACCATTTGAACTGCGTCAACCCAGATAACGCCCCGTACACCTCCGGCAAATGTATAGACGAACGCGACGGCTGCAAGGATGATGATTGCGAGAGGATAGTCGATGTCCATGACCAGCTTGAGCGGAATGGCTGTAGCAAACAGCCGCACGCCGTCCGCCGCGAGTCTGGTGAAAAGGAACGTGACCGATGCGAAGCGCCTCGTCTTCGCGCCAAACCGCGACTCTAAAAATGCGTAGGCTGTGGAAAGCTCGCCTTTGAAATACGCGGGCAGAAAAAGCGCACTGATGGCAATCCTGCCGAGCAGGTATCCGAACGTCACTTGTAGAAAATTCAGGTTCGAAATATACGCCAGGCCGGGAATGCTGATGAACGTGAGCGTACTCGTTTCCGCCGCCACGATCGAGAAACACACCACCCACCATGGGATTTCACCTTTACCCAAGAAATAGTCGCGCGCAGTTTGGTGTTTTCCGCCGCGCACAATGCCGAACACCGCAACACCGACGAGATACACCGCTACGACGATATAATCGAGTGTCGTAAATCCCATTGGGAAACCTTACGTGATGAGGGATGAAGAGATTATGGCACGACCGTCTGCAGTGGAGGAAAGAAATAAAAAGAAAATGAGATGCGCAGGAGTCGTGTTCAACTTGCTTTCATTGCTTTGGCGAGTGTGTCGTGAATGCTGAACGCCCGGTCCAACCGCGAAATCCGAATGAGCGACAGGACTTTCTTCTGCAGTCCGACAAGTTTGACGACGCCGCCGTTCTCGCGCATTTTCCGCTCGGCGATCAGCAACGCGCTCAAGCCGCTGCTGTCGCAGAATTCGACTTCAGTCAGGTCAAGCACAAGGTTTTTTGTTTGCGGATTGCAGAGGACGAGGAACTCTCCTTTCAACTCAGGGGAAACGCTGGCGTCGAGCTTCCGCTCTTTGATCGTGAGGACCGTCGCAGTTCCGTTTTTTTTCACTTCGAATTTCATAACTATCTCCTTACCCGGACTAAAACATCCGGAGACATTCCGTCAAGCTTCTGCTGGCCGCCGCAAAATTCCCTGCCGCCTGCGGTTGAATCAAAAAGTTGTAGAACGTATCGGCGTGAATTTTTTGGAATCCGACCCTCATGCTTGCGTTTGACTCACGGCACAAGTAGGCGCAGGGTAACGCGAGGTCAAGATTCAAGTCAATCGCTACGTCGAATGTACTCTTTTTCATCTTTTGAGTCAACTCGCTGCGCGGGAGAAACCACGCATTCATATCAACCGGGGCATAGGTCACCACTTGCGCGCGGCGCTCGAACTTAAGTCTCGACGCTGCGTCAACGGAACCGACAATAAGCAAATTGCTGGGCGTGAATTGCTTTGCAAAAAAATCCAGCGTATACTGGAGCGAAGCAGAATCCGTTACGATTTCCGGCAGCAGTAACAGAGCTCGCCGCGCGTTGGAAAATGCTCCCGTCCAGCGAACGGCGTCGGGTTCACCCGACCGAAAGTGAAAACGCGTATACGTTAACCCAACCTTGTATCGAAACTGCTCGAACATGAAGGTGCTAAACTCTTTTTCCGCCGCTCGTTAGCGGCATTATTTCGTACCAAGAAGTTTTTTGAATTCCTTTTCGTCAATCATCTTAATGCCCAGCTTTTTCGCTTTGTCCAACTTTGAACCTGCTCCCTCGCCCACAATGACATAATCCGTCGTCTTGCTGACGCCGGACCCAACACTACCGCCAAGCGCGAGGATCTGTTCTTTCGCTTCTTCGCGGGTCATCGTCTCCAACCCACCGGTCAGTACGAATGATTTTCCGAACACTGGCGAGGACTTCGCCGCCTTGGATATTTTTTCCTCCATTTGCACGCCGGCTTTCCGGAGGCGTTCGACGATTGCCCGGTTATGCTTGTCCTCGAAAAATTCGGCAACGCTTTCTGCAATCTGGGGGCCTACGCCGGGGATATCGTCAATATCCTCTTTTGATGCTTTCATCAGCTTATCGATCGAAAGAAAGTGCCTGACGAGCAACTGCGCTACTCCAGCGCCGACATGACGTATGCCGATGGCGAACAGCACACGCGCAAAGGGTTTCTTTTTGCTTTCTTCGATGCCGTCCAGAAGGTTCTGAACACTCTTTTCACCCCAACGCTCTAACCCTTCTAATTTACTTTTCTTTTTCTGAAGGTCATAGAGGTCGGCATAGTTATAAACGAATTTCAACCCCACGAGCTGTTCGACTACGGCCTCGCCCAAGCCTTCGATATCCATCGCACCGCGGTGGGCAAAATGCTCGATGCGGGCTTTTACCTGCGCAGGGCACTCGGTATTGTTGCAATAATAATTGGCTTCTTCGTCGGGGCGTGAGATTTTCGAGCCGCATTCCGGGCAGGTGCGAGGCATCTGGAAGGGCTTGGTACCGGACTTCCGCTTATCCTTGACGACAGCGCTGACTTTGGGAATGACATCGCCGCCCTTTTCCACTACCACCGTATCGCCGATACGGATGTCCAATTCCTTGATATAATCCTCATTGTGAAGCGTCGCACGGGAAACCGTGGAACCGCCCACAAAGACGGGCTCCAGCTCGGCAACGGGCGTAATCGTGCCAATCCTGCCTACTTGAACAACAATGTCCTTCAGCACTGTTTCTTTTTTACGCGCCGTAAACTTAAAGGCGATGGCCCAGCGCGGGCTTTTTGCCGTAGCCCCAAGGCGGTCCTGCTGGCGCAAGGAATCCACCTTCACCACCACGCCGTCGATGTCGTACGGCAAATCCTCGCGGCGCTCTTCCCATTCTTTCCAGTATTCGATCACCTCATCGATGTTCTTACAGAGCCGCGCATGCTCGTTGACGGGGAAACCAAATTCCTTCAGCAGCTTTAGATTCTCGTAGTGGCTTGTGAGTTTAACTTTTTCGGGGCGGAGGTAGTAGGAAAAGAATTTCAGAGGGCGTTGGGCAACGACTTTCGAATCCTGCAGCTTCAGCGTTCCTGCGGCTGAATTGCGGGGGTTGATGAAGACCTTCTCGCCCGCGAGCTCGCGCTCTTCGTTCATCTTCTGGAATTCGCCGCGCTCCATGAAGACCTCGCCGCGCACTTCAATATCTTCCAGTCCCTTTTTCTCTTTCACAAGCCGTAACGGGATGGAGCGGATTGTTTTGAGGTTTTGCGTAACGTCATCGCCCTGTGTGCCGTCTCCGCGTGTAGCACCCCGCGCAAGCACTCCTTTTTCGTACACAAGGCTGATTGCTACGCCGTCGAATTTTAACTCGCAGACATACCGGTAGGGCTCTTTGCCGAGCAGCGACTTCACGCGGCGGTCGAAATCCAGCACCTCCTCTTCATTGTAGGTGTTGGAAAGGCTCAGCATCGCCGCGCCGTGTGTAACGGTTGGGAACTCTTTCGTAGGCTCGCCGCCGACGCGCACCGAAGGCGAATCGGGCGCCGCGAGGCTTGGGTAGGCTTGCTCGAGTTCGAGCAGCTCCCGCATTAACTTATCGTATTGTTCGTCGGAAATTGAGGGGCGAGCGAGAACGTAGTAACGGTAGTCGTGTTCGCGCAGTTTTTCGCGGAGAGCATCGACTCGTTTCTGGATCGCCGGGGAGACTTTCTGCGAAGCCATAGGGGAGTGCTACAAATTCGGGGCGGTGCTTTCTGTAATCAGGGCATTGCGGATCACAGCTCCGGGCTTGCCGAGGAACCCGAGGTCTTTTCCGTTCAGGCGAAATGTTGCGCTTCCGGCGTTACCCAGCGTGAGGGTAAACTGTTCCTTTGCCGCCCATCGCCGATGTGATTTTGGAGGAAACAAATATTCTTCTTTGCGGTGGTCGTCGATCATGACGACGAGCCACAGGGAATCTACCGTGGTCATTTCGAGACGAAGGCTGTCCACTGGTGCGCTCGGTGTTGCGCCGAGCACGCGGTTGACAACGGGCTGCAGCTTCGCAACAGCCGCTTCGGATTCCTGCACTGCGCGGTCGAACGAAATTTCTTTCAAGCCATCGGATTTTGTACCCGTTGAACCGGAGTTCGCAAGAGACAACACCGCCACGAGGACGATAATAACACCCGCAAACGGCACACTCAACCGGCGGAGGAACGAAACGATTTTCTCCTGTTGCTTCTGGCTGAACGCGTTGTCGGAATGCTCCGGTTGCTGTTCGACAGGCGCGGGCGCAGGGTTTTCCTCCTGCACCGCCGCATCGTACTTTCGCAATGTCTCTTCAGGATTCAGTTCGGTCGCGACAGCGTACTCGCGAATGAACGAACGGACGTACGGTTTCGGCAGTACGGAGAAGCGTCCGTCTTCAATGGCTTCAAGAAATCGTACATGGATGCGCGTCGAGGCGGCAACCTGCGTGAGGGATATCTGTTTTTCTTGGCGATTCTTTTTGAGGTCTTCGCCGAAGAGGAGTAAAGCATTCATAAAAAAATTCCACTACGAGGTAAGAACGGGGATGAACGTTACACGGGCACAGAAATGGTAGCGATTATTTCAACGAGTTGCAAACGCGAACGTGTGAGAAGCGTCAATTTTGTTTCTTTTCCAACACGGCGCGCATTGTCTTGGAGAGTTCCTCAAGCTGGTAGGGCTTTTCAAGGAATCCATCAACTGCTTCTCGTAACGGCATAGATTCTATACTCTTGGTGCCGTAGCCGGTCGAGACAATCACCCGGGTATCCGGGTTCATCTCCTTAATCTTCTGGAATGTCTCCTTCCCGCTCATCTCCGGCATGTTGATGTCGAGCACAACGACGTCGAACCGTTTCTTCTTCCGGAAAAGCGAAAGCGCCCGCTGGCCGCTGTTCACCACCGTCACTTTGTAACCGAGATTCTTTAACATGCCGCTAATGACCTCGCTGACAGGTTCTTCATCATCCACGACGAGCACGTTCTCGCTGCCGCGCAACAGCCGCGGTTGTTTCGTCGCGCGCTTGATGCTTTCTAAATCGGTCAACAACGGAAGATATAATACGAACTCGGAACCCTCGCCCGGCTCGCTTTGCACGGTGATGAATCCGTTGTGCGAATTCACCACGCCGTACACAACGGAGAGACCCAAACCCGTTCCTTTGCCCTGATCCTTCGTTGTGAAGAACGGTTCGAAGATGCGCTGTTGGACGGATCGATCCATTCCAATGCCGGTATCGACAATCGCGACGGATACATACTTGCCGGATTTTGTTTCGCCGAGATTTTTCTTCGCCTGGCTGTCAAAATCGATGATGTCGCACGAGACAGTGATTGTCCCGCCCTCCTTCATCGCGTCGCGCGCGTTGATGAGAAGATTCAGCATCGCCTGCTGAATTTGTCCGTCGTCGCCGTTGATGATGCATACTTCTTTCGGCAGGTACTCTTCGATGGTGATCGTCTTATCGATGCTGCGCTCGAAGAGTTGCAGTGTCTCTCGCACGATGTCGTTGATCACCACAGGCCGGTACTGCACGTTGCTCTTGCGCGCAAAGGTCAATAGCTGGCGCGTTAACCCCGCACCGCGCTTCGCCGCCGTTTCGATGATGTCCACAAAGCGAAACCAGGCGTCATTTTTCTTGATCTTCCGTTTAATGATGGCCGTGGAACCGAGGATCGAGGTGAGGATATTGTTAAAATCGTGCGCGACGCCACCTGCGAGGTTACCGATGCTATCGATACGCTGCGCGTGGAAGATTTTCTCTTCGAGCTGTTTCTTTTCCGTAATATCGCGCGCCACCACGCGCGTCAGCACCGGCTTGCCGGCGTCATCAAGGATAATCGAGGTGTTGACGCTGACATCGATTAATTCGCCGGACTTCGTGACCATCTGCTCTTCTAAGCCTTTTATTTCCTGATTCCGCTCAAAAATCATCTTCAATAATTCACGTGCGGTTTGATGGTACGCCGCGGGATATATTTTCAGAATGGATTTGCCGACAAGCTCCTCTTTTCGATAGCCCAGCCGGTTCGCCTCTGTCTGGTTACAGCTAATAATCGTGCCGATACTATTAACGATGTGATACATGTCCGGCGAGTGCTCGAACAAATCCATGTACTGCTCTTCGGATTGGCGGAGGCGGTCGATAAGGCCGACGTTTTCCAGCGCCACACCTATTTGGTTCGCGAACGCGGACATCAGGTCGAGCTGCTTTTTATCGAACGCACTGCGGGATTTTCCGGCAACTACGATGAGCCCCTGGAACGCGTCTTTCATCAAGATCGGAACAGAAGCCCACGTCGCGATATCCGGATGGGGCCATGAGGTTAACGACGACCACTGCTTGCGTTTTGGGCGAATCTGTATGCGAGCGGTTCGCACCCACTCTTCCGATAACGCACCGACATCCGTGTTTGGCTCGATGATGTAGAAGCCGGCACCGCCTGTCTGCTCCGACGCTTTTAACACGAGCTTGCCGCTTTCTACATGATAAATCCAACCATACTCCACGTCGAGCAAATGGCTGACTTCCTTCAGGGCGTTTTGCAGAAGATAGGAAACTTCGGTTGAGCGGTTAACCGCCTCAGCGAACGTCTTGAGCGACAGCAGTTCTTGCTTTTGCTCTTCCAGCTGGCGGCCGTATTTGAGCGTGAAAAATACGATGAGGAACCCGAAAATACCTACCGTCGTCACGCTGACAAAATCCCACCACTCAAGCGGATAGCCGCTGAATACCCGCACTAAAATGATCGTCACCATCGCAACGACGACAGCCGTCGATGCGACGATTTGAGCCTGTTCGACAGGTCCAAGCGTTGCCCGAACCTGCCGGAATTTTCGGAAGCCGAATTTCAAGTGTGAATTCTCACTAACGAGTTATAAGAAAATTAGCCACTGTCACCCAGAATAGCAAGTCCGAGAACATAGCCAATGTTTCATCGCCTGGTGTTGTCTCTTATCACAAGTAGAAAAATGCTACTGGGAAAGGTTTTTACGCTTACCGGGACAAGTATTTTTCGAGCGTGGAGAGCATGTCCTGCTCACTGATCGGCTTAAGGATATAGTCCGCCGCACCAAGTTCTCGGGCGACTTTGCGGGCATGGAAATCATCCACCGCCGACAAAAACACGACTGGTGTCGATGCGATTGCGGGAAGTTTTTTGAGTGAATCGAGGAAATCGAAGCCATTCATATCCGGCATGCGTACGTCGGAAAGAATCAAGTCGGGCTTGTATTGCTTCAACGTCTTTAACGCCTCAGCGCCGCTGGATGCCGAGCGCACGTCGTACCCTTTGCTTTCCAAGACCATTGAGAGCGCGCCAATCCATGCCGGCTCGTCATCGACGACCAGAATGTGTTTTGTTGTGCCTTTCAACCAGTCTATTCCTTTGGACATGAGTGCACAAAATACGAAGCCGCATGCTGGGAAGCAAATGAAGATACGTTTATTTCTTTGAACGCAGAAGGGCTATACGCCGTTCCGCCCGGCGGGCATACGGTGCGTGTTTTTCATAACCGATGTAGCTTCTGCCGCATTCGAGTGCTGCAACGCACGTAGTGCCACTTCCTGCGAATGGATCGAGAATAATATCGTGTTCGAAACTATACAGTTGAATAAGCCGACGCGGCAGTTCTACCGGGAACGGCGCGGGGTGATTGACACGCCTAGCCGATTCCGCTTTAAACGTCCACACGCTCTTCGTCAACTCAAGAAACTCATCGCGTGTAATCGTGCTTTTTCCCCTTTTCCCAGAAGCACCGTTGCGTGAGTAATCGCCTTTGGAAAATACGAGGATGTATTCGTGCACGTCACGGAGCGTTGGATTGGAAGCCGACTTCCAGCTCCCCCACGCTGTCGAAGGTCCCGCGCTGGAGCCTTTGTTCCAGATAATCTCGCCGCGCATGGCAAAGCCAAGCTCCGCCATATCCTGCGCGAGGTAGGCGTGCAGCGGAATGTACGGCTTCCGCCCAATGTTCGCGACGTTCACGCACGCTCTTCCGCCGTGCACGAGCACGCGGTAGGTTTCGCCCATCACACGACGCAACATGTCGCGGTATTCGTTCAGTGTTAGGTTCTCGTCATATTCCTTTAACACATTATAAGGCGGAGAGGTAATCATCAAGTGGACGCTGTTATCGGGCAGTTCTTCCATCCGCTCGCTGCTCTTGCGGTAGATGCGATTGAGGAGTTCCGCAGGAAGCATATTCTGATTACCAGCACGGGCGTTGACCTCGGCAGTATCTTGATAGAGCTTACTTCCATAAAATGCAGACGCGTCGTGGCTCCGGCGACCAGATGTGCCGAAGGATGAAGTTTGCGTTTTTTTTGTGGGGGAGTATCTCATGTGTTGACGGTCGCAGCAATTAATTTACTTCTTCTGTTGCAAAGCTTCCAGTCGTTGGCGAAGCCAGCTTGAAAGATCGGATAAGCTCTCCTCGCTGATTTGGTGCGCGATTGGGTATTCGCGGTATGTCAAATCGGCGTTCGCAGAAGATAACAATTCTTTCGCCCGCCTGCCGAAATGCACCGGTATCACGGGGTCACGCACGCCGTGCGCAACGAAGAACGACGTATTCTGGAGTTTCTCCATTGTGAAATTCAAATGCGTGTTCTCCGGTGCATAACCGCTGTGAGCGATGACGCCAGCAATTTCCTGGGGCTTCGTAAGCGCCATGGCAAATGACATCACTGTGCCCATACTGAAGCCGAGAAAAAATATTTTGCTCGGGTCGACGGGATAATGCTGTTTCAAGTCTGCAAGAAACTGCACGAGCTTGTTGTAGCTTTCCTGAAACTGCCGCGGATGCGGGCTGCCGACTTCTAGAATTTCGTACCACGTCCACCCCCCCATCGAAAATTGAAACGGCGCGCGGGCGCTGATGATAAGGAAGCGCGGGTCGAGATAGGGCGCGAGACCCAGCAGGTCGTCCTCGTTCGTTCCTCTTCCGTGCAGAAGAATGAGCGTTGGGTACGGCGGCTGTCCATCACCCGCAGGTTCAATAACTTTATGAATGAGCGAGGATTGTACCGGTGCGATGGCCATTAGGATAACGTAATCGGTGCGAGCTCTTGTTCGATGCGCGGGCGGTTCACTTCAAGCCAGTCGGGCAGGGAAAGATTTGTGCCGAGCGTCGCCTTGTCTTCGTCCACCAGCATGCCCGGACCAACGGTGGCGATTTCCAATATGTGCCCATCTGGATCATTGAAGTAAATCGACTTGAAATACTTTCTATCTAAGACCTCGGTCACTTGGACGTTTTGCGAGTGAAGCTTCTCCTGCCATTCACGCTGTGCGTCGTCATCCTTCACCGCAAAAGCTACGTGGTGCGTAAGGCCGGTGCCAAGACTTCCATATCGCATGGCATTGGGACCGTAGCCAAAGTACGTCATCACCGTGCCGGGCGAAAAATCTCCGACGGCATAATAGAAATGCGGCCACGCTGTGTCATCGTAGTTCACTGTGCGTTTCACAACTTTGAAGCCGAGCACTCCGGTGTAGAAATCGGTGGTGCGAAAAATATCCGATGAAATCGCCGTAATGTGGTGCATACGCTTTAACGCCATATCGGAAGTAATCTCAGGCACTGGCTCCGCCCATGTTTTCGCCGCGATCGCTTTATCATCTCTTCCTCGATGCGTGATTACCTCGGGCGGCATGATCACGTTCGTACCCAATTGTTCTGCGGATTCATCAACCGTCCATCCCGGTTTCCGCGTGGCAATTTCGAGAATCATTCCATCGGGGTCGGAAAAGTAAATCGAGTGAAAATAGCGGCGGTCGTAGGGTCCCGTTACCTGAACGCCGTTATCCGTAAGCCGACGTTTCCACTTGAGTTGAGCGTCATTGTTTTCCACAAGCAACGCGAGATGGTGTGTGGTGCCGATACCCCAACGCCCCCGTGGAACCGTAGGCCATTCAAAAAACGTCAACAGCGAGCCCGGGGCGCCCGTCTCATCTCCAAAGTACAGATGGTAGGTATTCACCGCGTCGAAGTTCACGGTTTTCTTCACGAGCTTCATGCCGAGAAGCTTGGAGTAAAAGTCCACCGTCCGCTGCGCGTTGGAGCAGACCATCGTAATATGGTGAATGCCGAGAATGCTCATGCCAACTCACAAACAAAACACCCTCCCCGCATTGAGGAGGGTGTGAATTTACGTTCAATCATGTATATGTTAGACCGAGGCTTTTTCCGGTACACAGTATTGGTTAAACGCTTCCGTTAACGTGTGCGTGACTTGTGGTATGGAATGCCCCTCAATCTGATGGCGATGAATCATATGCACCAGCTTGCCATCGCGCAGTAATGCAAACGACGGCGAAGAAGGCGGTTGGTTCGTAAAATACTCACGTGCCCGGGCGGTTGCATCCTTATCCTGACCTGCAAAGACTGTGACAATCTTATCCGGTTTAGCGTCGTTTTCCAACGACTGGGCTAACGCCGGGCGTGAAATGCCAGCCGCGCATCCGCACGTCGAATTGATGACTACCAGCGTGGTGCCTTTTGAATTCGGCAGAACAGCATCGACCTCTTCGGGAGTGCGCAATTCCTGCGCCCCCACACGCGTTACTTCATCTCGCATCTGCTGTATGAAAATATCGTACATGGTATCTTACTCTCCTTCTGTTTTTACAAAAATTGGCTTACATCTTCAACAACTTATTTTTGTGCCTGTACGTTCCGAAGGTGCGGCGGTTTGAAACCGCGATAGGTATCGTACTTCGAATCGTAAAAGAGCAACTGAAAATCGGTATCCCGCAACGTGCCGCCCGAGGGGTAAAGATAAAACTTCGAAACTTCCTGTGTCTGGACTGGCGAGGGTTTCTTGTTCGCCGAATAAAACTCGAGAACGTAATAGCCGTTCCTAAACTCCGCTGTCTCCAACTGCAACAACACATTCTGGTGGCTGTAAAGCTTCAGGTCCGACATCACTCCCCCGCGGTCGTGCGAAACTGTTTGGTAACCGCATCGCGCCGGATAAGCATGAGAATGGACTGATGCGGCACGATGAGGTACTTCGAGCCTTCGTATTCGATTTCAATCGCGGTATCGCGCAAAAAAAGAGCAAAATCACCCTCCTCTGCCTGGAGGGGGAGATACTTCACCGGCTCTTTCGGCGTCGGCGACCATGACTCCTGATCGATAAAATGCGGGTTGGGCACGGCGTAGCCCGGACCAGCCTGAACGACGATACCACCCTGCACTTTATCCTTCTCCTTTACACCCGGAGGAAGATATAGTCCATGCTCAGTTCGGTCGGAACCCTTATCAGGAGCGACGAGTACTTTATCGCCTACCAGAATTATTTTTTTGCGTGTTTGGATTTCCATAATGCTTCTTGTCGGAACGGCGGGATTTAAACCTGCGACCCCTTGCACCCCAAGCAAGTGCGCTACCGGGTCCCGTCCCGAACTCTGTTCGGGACGAGGATTCTCGTTCCGCTCAAAGAGCGGAACGGAACTGCGCCACGTTCAATGTCATTCTCGAATCAAACGTTCAATATAAAAACGGCTCTTCCGAGATTTAACGTATCGCTCCCGCTTTACCGCTTCACTTCGCGTCACAAACTCTTTACGGTAAATCAATCGCCATGGTCGGCAAAATTTCGTTGCTCGTTCTTCTCCACGATTGTGTTCCTTCAAACGCTCGACGACATTATCCGTCTGACCAGTATAGTAAGCGCCTTTTTTGTCACTCTGTAGTATATAACCAAAGTAACTCATTCAATGCGTTACCACTTC
>JAKEEG010000093.1 GCA_022616555.1 Ignavibacteriota bacterium
AGGGAGTTTCCCATCAATGGTCCACTAGTGGGGCGGCTCTTATACGTTCTCGCGAAATTTGGGAATGCTAAACGAATTCTCGAATTAGGCTCCGGGTACGGGTATTCAGCGTATTGGTTTGCCAAAGCGATTGGGAAAGACGGAAAAGTCGTTTGTACCGACGGGAGTGAAGAAAATCACATGCGAGCGATGGAGTTCTTTAAGCGTGGAAAAATTGCCGAGCACATTGAATTCCATGTCGGCGATGCCTTAAAGATCATTGACGGGCTGGATGGTGAGTTTGATATTATCTTCAACGACATTGATAAGACGCAATATCCAAAAGCGATTCGAAAAGTCCTGCCCAAGCTTCGTAAGGGCGGTTTGTTTATCACCGATAACGTTCTGTGGTCGGGAAAGATACTGGACAAAAAACCCGATGCCGCTACCGCAGGGATTATCACGTTTAATCGTATGGTTTATTCCTCGAAGGACCTTTTCTCCAGTATTGTGCCATTGCGAGATGGTCTCGCCGTTTGTGTGAAAAAGTAATGCTAACTGCACTCGCCATATTGTTTGTGTTGTTATTAGTGGGGTCGATATTTTACGGCTTCAGCATCGTCATGCGCAAGCCACCGACAGAGGAAGAACTCCGAACGGAAAAATGCTCATTGTGTGGGAATAGATTTCCAAAGGAAGAACTTGTAGAACGTCCTGTTGGAGACTATAAAGTTTACTACTTCTGTCAGCAGTGTGTTGGGGGGCTGTATCGGGACATGCAGGAGAAGGATGTTGCGAGCGGAGTTGATACAAAGAGGCTTATTGCCGAGGCGAGAGAGAAAAAGAATTAACACACAACCCCCCCTGCTCGCTTAAAACGCTCGCGCCCCCTGGTCCCGCTAAACCTTCGACGGGCTCAGGGCGGCGGGATGCAAAAAGCGCATAGGGGGACAATGTAAAACCCAGTGTCTCATTCCCGCCAAAACTTCATTATAAGTTTCTCCGCTGATGGGCAGGATTCCTTTAACGAACACGCGGGACAATTAGGTTTTCGAGCGTTGCAAACCTCCCTCCCGTGCTCAATGAGCAAGTTGGCGAAGTCGTACCAGTCCGGTCGCGGGATAATCTGCATCAAGTCCTGCTCAATTTTTTCAGGTGTTTCATTACGAGTCAGGCCGAGGCGTTGAGAAAGCCGAAGTACGTGAGTATCGACCACAACGCCCTCGTTGATGTTGTAGGCTGCTCCGAGCACGCAATTAGCCGTCTTCCTCCCTACCCCTGGGAGTTGAATCAGTTCCTCCATGGTTTTCGGCACCTTCCCGCCATGTTGCTCAATCAACATACGACAGCATGCGATAATATTCTTGGCTTTGTGCTTGTAAAAGCCAGTTGAGCGGACATCCTGTTCTAATTCGGGTTGTTTTGCGCGGGCATAGTCCTCTACAGTCTTGTACTTTTTGAAGAGGTCTTTCGTAACAATGTTGACCTGTTTGTCCGTACATTGCGCTGAGAGGATAGTGCCTATAAGAAGCTGGAGCGGGTTGGAAAAATGAAGCGCAGTTTTTGGATTCGGGAATTGTTTTCGCAGGCGGCGGACAATGACAGCAGCGCGAGCTTTAAGCTGTTGCGGGTTTTCGTTTTTCTGAGAGGCCATCTATGACCGTACAGCTTTAAAAAATTTCTCGACATCCTTTGTTGTCCATGCATTGACGACGTTCTTGGCTTCAAGCCAGCCTTTGCGAGCAATGCCAACGCCGTATTGCACATCCTTCAAACCGTCCGTGTTGTGCGCATCAGGGTTAATGCAAATGCGGACGCCCTTGTCTTTTGCGTATTTCACCAGCCGCCAATCTATATCTAATCTAAATGGATGGGAGTTGATTTCGATGGATTTTCCGTAATCTGAAGCGGCATTAATCACATCGGTCATGTTAACGGGATAGCCATCGCGCTGCAGCAATAGTCTTCCTGTCGGGTGGCCGAGTATGGTTACATATTTATTTTTGATCGCCTTGATGATGCGCTTGGTGGCTTCCGCCTCCGTCATTTTAAATTTACTGTGGATAGAAACGACAACGTAATCGAACCATTCGAGAACCTTATCGGGAAAATCGAGAGAGCCGTCGGGGAGAATATCCACTTCACTACCTTTGAAGATTCGGAAGCCCTTGAATGTTCCGTTTAACTTATCGATTTCCTTGTGCTGTTTTTTTACCTTTTCGGGGGAGAGCCCACCGGCGTACGCAGCGATTTTGCTATGATCGGCGATCCCTAGATATTCCCATCCCATTTTCTGCGCCGCGGCGGCCATTTCTTGCAGCGAATTCGAGCCGTCGCTATATGTCGTATGACAATGGAAGGTTCCGTGCAAATCTTTTAATTCGAGTAGAGTCGGTATGGCTTTTTTCGCGGAAGCCTCGATTTCTCCCATGTTCTCGCGCATCTCAGGCGGCACGTATGTCAGCCCCAAGGCTTTATAGATATCCGCTTCGTCTTTGCATTTTGGAGGGGCTTTCGGCTTCTTCTTCCCCTTTCCTTCAATGATTGCCAGGTCATACTCATTTAAGGTCCAACCAAATTTATTGGCGAGTGAGCGCATCTCAACGTTATGCTCTTTGCTGCCCGTAAAATAGTTGAGTGCAAAGGGAAATTCGTTATCCTCGACAATTCTTAAGTCACAGTTGATGCCGCTTTTGAGGACTACGCTCGATTTTGTCTCGCCCCTAGCAATAATATCTTGTACTTCTTTGTGCGAGGTAAATGCATCGAAAATTTTCTTCCGGTGCTTCTGTTCAGCACTTACAACGATGTCGATGTCGCCGATGACTTCTTTTCTCCGGCGCAGACTCCCGGCTATTTCACTGCGCTTGACTTCTTTAAGATTTTGAATTGTTTCAAGAATTTTCTCGGCGGATTCTTTAGCCTTAGGATAAAGATGCTTGTCGCTTGTTTTGGAGAGAAGTTCTATACCTTTTAGGATATTCTCTTCTGTTTTTTCGCCGAATCCTTCGAGTTTCGCCAGCTTGTGTTGTTCGCACGCTTTTTTAAGCTCGGCGATCGATTTGATTTTCAGCTTGTCATAAAGAATTTTAACGCGCTTCGGTCCCAATCCCTGGATACGCACCATCTCCAACAACCCAGCAGGCAA
The DNA here is from genome assembly GCA_022616555.1 of Ignavibacteriota bacterium. Taxonomy (GTDB): domain Bacteria; phylum Bacteroidota; class Ignavibacteria; order UBA10030; family UBA10030; genus JAKEEG01. The sequence goes on from JAKEEG010000093.1 coordinate 3,128, forward strand.
CGAGGATTTAAGCTTATCGTACTCCTTCGCCTTACCGGAAGTCGCTAATTCAGTGATGAGTTCAGCGAGGTGTTCACCGATGCCTTTAACCTTACGGATGCCGCCAGTTTGCACGAGCGTGTTGAGGTCCTCAGTCAGTGCTTCTACCACACGAGAGGCATTATGGAACGCGCGGCATTTAAAGGGGTTCTCCCCTTTCAGCTCAAAGAGCGTCCCCATTTCCTCTAGAATTTCCGCTACCTGTTTTTTATCCATGTTCGTTTTATGCCAGGACTTCCAACGGCTCTAGTTGTTTGAGGGATTCAAAGTACGCGGAGATTTTTTCTACAACCGGCTGTTGTTCCACGTACTGCATGAGGTCCTGCCGGACTTTCGACGCGTGAGGCAAGCCCTTCAGGTAGCCGGAGTAATGCTTGCGAAACTCAATCACGCCCCTTCGCTCGCCTTTGTATTCAACTGCGAGTGCAAGGTGTTGGAGCGTAACCGACAAACGCTCATCAAGAGACGGCGTTGGCGGCTGTTGAAGTGTGCGAAGGTAATGCTTGGCTTGTTGAAAGAACCACGGGTTATCGATTGCAACCCGCCCTACCATAACACCATCACAGCCTGTTTCGTCAAAGGCTTGCTTAACTTTTTCTAGCGTGTCGATGCTGCCGTTGACGAAGACAGGAATATGAACCGCCGCCTTCACTCGGGGAATCCATGAAAAATCAGGTTCCCCTTTATGTCCTTGTGCGCGAGTGCGACAATGGATGGTGAGTGCCTGCACACCAGTTTGCTCAAGCATTCGAGCAACATCCGTAATACGGATACTTTCGCTATCCCACCCAAGCCGTGTCTTGACAGTCACAGGAAGACCAACTGATTTGACAACACTTGAAACAACGCGCTCCATTTTTGGAAGGTCGCGCAAAAGCCCTGCACCGGCACCGCGCAGTGCAACATCCTTCACCCAACACCCGCAGTTGATATCGATCAGGTCAGGATTTGCGCTTTCCGCAATGCGAGCGGCGCTCTCCATGGAAGCTTCCTCGCCGCCGTAGATTTGGATTCCGAAAGGCCGCTCTTCTTCCTTGAATTGCAATTTTACCTTTGCCTTCACTGAATCGCGGATGAGCCCTTCGGAATTCACAAATTCCGTATAGACGATGTCGGCTCCAAGCCGCTTGCAGATTACACGAAACGGCTGGTCCGTTACATCCTCCATCGGTGCAAGGACGATTGGATGCTCTATGTCAATGTTACGAATGCGCATGAACTTATGCTTGTTTTTTATTTATGCTCTTGACAACGATTGATAATCCAATGACTATTAAAATAACCGGCCAATATGTTCGTATCGTAAACTCAAAATCAATAATGTCCAGATTACGTAAGAGAAATAATCCGCCCGCGACTACTAAAATAGCTCCCCAATAGACATTTGACGTTTGATCGCGTTTCATCAGTTTGCCTGGATTTTTCTGATAATTTCTTCTGTCATCTCTGTTGTCGAGACGGGGCTTGACGGGTTAAGGTCACGCGTCACTTTCTTGCCTTCCTTAATTACAGCGGCAATGGCGTTTTGAATCTTTGCCGCTGCTGCATTTTCTCCCAGGTGGTCAAGCATCATAGCACCGGCTAGAGCAATCGCAGACGGATTAGCGATATTCTTACCGGCAATATCGGGCGCGCTGCCGTGTACTGCCTCAAAGATCGCCGCCTCGTAACCGATATTCGCACCGGGCGCAAGTCCCAATCCGCCGACAAGGCCTGAGCATAGGTCCGAGAGAATATCTCCGAACAAATTCGTCGTTACGATAACGTCAAATTGTTGCGGGTTCATGACCAACTGCATCGACATATTATCGATGATGCGGTCATTGCATTCGACGTCGGGATACTCTTTTGCTATTTCCCTCCCCACATCTAAAAACAAGCCGCCGGTGTACTTCATAATGTTGGCTTTGTGAACAATAGTAACCTTCTTGCGTTTGTGTTTGCGCGCATACTCAAACGCAGCCCTAATAATTCGCTCAGAGCCGGTTTTTGTCACGACGCCTATTGTTTCTGCGGCGCTCTTACGTGTGTCGATATAATGTTCAATGCCGGCGTAAAATTCCTCAGTATTTTCCCGAAAGACAATGAGGTCGACGTTGGAAAAGTGCGATTTAACGCCTTCTACGGACTTCGCCGGCCGCAGGTTGATGTATAAATCGAACTCTTTGCGCAAGGCAACGTTCACACTTCGAAAACCTGTCCCAACCGGAGTGGTTAATGGGCCTTTCAGCGCTATCTTATTGCGGGTAAGCGATTCGAGCACCTGTTGAGGAAGCGGATCCTTGTACTTCTCAATTGCAGCCACGCCCGCTTCCTGGACTTCCCACTCAATCTTGACGCCCGTTGCTTCTATGATTTTTTTTGCAGATTCCGCAATACTGGGACCAATCCCGTCGCCGGGGATAAGCGTTACTGTTTTCACTTCTTGCGCACATTCCTTTATATTAACAAACGAAAATTGATTGCAAATACTAACATACGGAAATTCGCTTGAATTAACAAGGTTGATTTCACGTAGCGAAGGCAGCGTTTGCTTCCTTGCAATCATCACCACGCGCTCGTTATGATTTCATAACGTTGGAATAAAGAATAAATAACGCGCCTTCCCTATATTAGTGTTTATCCCTTCATAAGGAAACGCGATGTACGCACCGCACGACGAGCTTTCATCGTTCTCGATGTTCGAATCGATACACCTGGAGACAATGGTCGTTTCCATCCCTTTCGTTGAATCAACAATGTTGTGTGAACACCTCGCGGGGACCTTCACACGATTGAATACAGAATCACTGGTCGTTTGCGTACATCAACGGCCTGTTGGGTTCTTGACACATTTACGAGTGACTGATGCGCTTTCCACGCAGTATGGATATGCCCTGTATCAAAAACGTGCAGTTACAGAGCTGATGTCAACTGATTTCCTCGCCGTAGAGCTCTCAGCCCGGCTTTCGGATGTTGTGCGGCAAGCCATGGGCCGCGAGCCGAATGCCATCTACGACGATATTGTTGTTGTTCAAGAAGGCAGTTATGTGGGTTTACTTCCGATTTCCCGTATGATCGTACAACAACAACAACGCATATTGGCGCAGGTTGAAATGCTGGAGGTAAACAAGCGCACACTGGAAAAAGTCAATGAGGAACTTCGCCATACGCTTGAGGATTTACGAATCACTGAAGCACAACTTGTTCAATCTGAAAAACTTGCCAGCATCGGCACACTCGCTGCCGGGGTGGCGCACGACTTCAACAACATGCTTGGCGCAATTCAATCCGCGGCAACCGTGTTAAAAGGGAAAATGGACTCCCATTCGCCGTTGCAACGGTACCTGGGAATGATTGAACGCGCGATACAACGCTCGTCGAGCCTGACAAAGCAACTCCTCGAATTTTCGCAAAAGAATATTGTTTCAATGCAAACTGTGTCTCTCAATGAGATCATACATGAAACTGTACGCATTCTAGAACGGTCCATCGGCAAACAGATACAAATTAGACTTGCCCTCAATGAACGCATCCAGATGATCGAAGCTGATTCAACGCAAATTCAACAGGTCATTATGAACCTCGCCCTTAATGCACGAGATGCGATGCCACAGGGCGGTAAGCTGACAATCGGCACACGTATGACGGTACTCGACGCGGCATATTGTCGCCAGCATCCCTACCTCTCCCCGGGCGATTATGTGCAGTGCACGATTGAAGACAGCGGAACGGGCATTAACCCCGAGCACTTGCAACGAATTTTCGACCCATTTTTCACGACTAAAGGTGTTGGAAAAGGAACCGGCTTAGGGCTTTCCGTAGTCTATGGCATTGTCAAACGGCACAAGGGGCACATCAATGTGTACAGCGAAGTCGAGAGAGGAACGAGGTTTTCGATATACTTTCAATCAGCACATTCTGGGGGAAATCATATGGAGCTACAACCCTTATCTCACGAACCCGAGCGCGGCGAAGGGACAATTCTTCTTGTCGATGACGAGGAATTGCTTTTAACGTTGAACGCGGAATTACTTGAATCGCTTGGGTATACTGTATACACTGCGGCTGACGGTGCTAGCGCTGTCAACATTTTACAGGGAAAGCCGGACGAAATTGATTTGGTCTTGCTCGATATGGCGATGCCGGCGATGGATGGGCAACAAACATTCTACGAATTGCGAAAAATAAAGCCATCCCTCAAAGTTCTCTTCGCGAGTGGTTTTACAAACGAAGAACAATTTAAGGCGGTCATAGCTGAGGGCGCACTTGGACTGGTGCGAAAGCCGTTCGAAAATGTGGAGCTATCGAAGAGAATCAGAGAAATACTAACGATGGAACCATTACAGGATGTCCGCGCAAAAGCTTAGTAGTCTATCCTACGGATACGGTTCGAGGTTCGGCCGTAATGCTCCGTGTTTTTTCGGCTGTCCGAACAATCTCGGGAAAATTAAAATACCGCTTCGCGTTAAAATACGAAATATCCTTCACCATATTGCCGACGAGCTGGATATCATCCGGAATCAATCCTCGCTCCATTTCGGAGCCTAAAATATTGCACAGGAGCCGGCGGAAGTACTCATGTCGGGGATAGGACAGCAGGCTGCGCGAATCCGTCAACATCCCGATGAACTGGCTCAACACGCCCATGTTGGATAATGCTTCGAGCTGTTTCGTCATACCATCCATTTGGTCAAGAAACCACCATGCGGAGCCATATTGCATTTTCCCCTCAACAGAGCCACCCTGATAGTTGCCGATCATCGAGGCAAACACTTCGTTATCACGAGGGTTTAAGTTGTAGAGAATAGTTTTCGCGAGCTTGTTTTCCCTCTCAAGCTTATCAAGAAAGCGCGCTAGCGGACGAGCGACCTCAAAATCCCCAATCGTATCGTATCCCGTATCAGGTCCTAACTCGCGCAGCATTCTTGTGTTCACGCTACGCAATGCGCCAAGATGATACTGTTGCGCCCAGCCTTTCTCCCAGTCCATCACCGCTAATTCATATAGCACTGCCGATTTAAATTTCAATTTTGCGTCCGGTGAAAGCGCCTTACCCTGAACCAGACGAACGAATATTGATTTGATCTCCCGTTCGGTATACTCTGCAGCGTACATCGTCTCAAGTCCGTGGTCAGAAAGGCGGCAACCCATCTGGTGAAAGAAGTCATGACGTTTACGGAGAGCTGCAAGAAAACCCTCGAATGTACGTATTTCCATGCCTGCGGCAGTGCTTAAAAGCTTGCGGTACCGGGTAAATGCCTTGGGGTCATCGACAGCCATTGCTTTGTCCGGCCGGAAAGTAGGATACACCTTTACGGAAAATGTTGCGTCAGTTTGAATTTTTCTATGGTATTCCAGCGTGTCGGTGGGGTCGTCTGTTGTGCAAACGACTTCGACGTTCATTTTCTTTTGAATTCCCCGTGTGGAAAAATCTGGTGTCCCAAGTTTAGCGTTGCATACATTCCAAATTCCCCTTGCTGTATCTGAATTGAGCAACCGGTCGGCAATTCCGAATGGGCGCTTCAGCTCGAGGTGAGTCCAGTGATACAAAGGATTGCGAAGTGTTTTTGGGACGGTCTCTGCCCATTTCTCGAACTTCTCCCAGTCGCTTGCGTCTCCTGTGATAAACCGCTCATCTACACCGCATGCACGCATTGCACGCCACTTGTAGTGGTCCCCTGCAAGCCAAATTTCAGTCAGATTGGAGAACCGTCTATCTTCGGCGATATCCTTAGGGGAAACGTGGCAGTGATAATCAATAATTGGCAGCTGTTCGGTGTACGTATGGTATAACTCGCGCGCACGCTTTGTGTCAAGCATGAAATCATCATGTAGAAACGGAGTAGGCATAGAAGTGTCGATAGTACAACTCAAAACAATTCTGAACGGCACCCGGCATCAACCGGATGCCGTTCAGTAAAATGTAAGAAATTGTTGTATGAATACTGTGCTGATTACTTCAACAACACCATCATTTTCGAAATTGCTTTCCCCGGTGTTGCAAGCCTGTAAATATACGTACCTGAGCTTAACCCGGCGGCATCAAACTGAACCGTGTATGACCCAGCTTGCACGCGCTCGTTCACGAGTGTTGTAACAAGCCTGCCCAAGATGTCGAATACCTCAAGCTTCACGTCCGCCTCGCTTGGGATAGCAAAGGCGATCCTCGTTGTCGGGTTAAAAGGATTGGGGTAATTCTGTGATACATCGAATGAGGTTGGAATATCACCGCCTGTCTCTTCGATGGCCGTCGGAATCTTCAAACTGCCTCCATCGTAAGAAATGATGGCTGATAGACCCAACGTAAACGGAATCGTGTTGTCAAATACCCCGCCTTGAAGAGCAAGCACGCCGGTAATGTGAGTCTCTTGCGATAACGTCACTCCGGAGGAGTTGTTAATCGTTAGGTTTTTCACCGTGTCCGGCATTGCTGTTCCCGTGACCTGAGCAGACGAGCCGTTAAACGTAAAGCTGGCGTCTTGGCTTGCGGCAAACGAGCCCGTCCCAACGTACACACTATCGACACCGCCTTCGTGTGCTAGCACGAGTGTTGCGTTGGCTTCAAGCTCGAATCTACCAGTACCTGCAAGCTGGCTTGTCCCTACATCAAGCATCGCCCCTCCGCTCACAACGATTGGCAGTGCGGTTAAGGTGTTGCCGTCACCGAGAGCAAGAGTTTGGGTGCCTTCTCCTGCAAAGACAAACCATGCGTTGAGCGGATTCGAGTTTTGTGTCGTTGCATTTGACATACTGAAACTCTCACCGTGCAGATACCAACGCGTAAATCCCACGCCACTGCTCTGTGACCCTCGGCTGATAGAGAAATTACCACCCGTCACGTTTACATTACCGTAGTGATGAATATTAATATTGAAAAGACTGCCGGATCCATTTGAAGAAAACTGGCCTCCCTCAACAATGACATCTCCCATTATGTCTATAGTCACAGTATCTCCTGCAGAAGGACTCGTCATTTGCCAGCGATTAGACCCTGTTCCTGTTGCAATAACTCTTATATTCCCGCCAATCGTAATTCCGTTCCAACCCAAATCCCGGTTCGAAGCCATGTTCGGCGTGTTCAGGATAACGTTATAAAAACTTTGGTTTCTGTTATTAGGAGCAGTTGAAGTTGTACCGGTCAATAGGAATGTTGAACCTTCAGCCCACATGGCCGAAGGGATGGTTCCTGCATCTTGGTCATGCTGGTATGTGCCGCCGGCAGCGATGGTTAGATTCGCATCGCCGGCGATGATTCCTTGCACTTGCAGCAGGCCAGTAATGCTTACTGCGGCATCGACATTAACAGAATCAGCACTTTGGATTGTAATCGATTCTGAGCCGTCAGGTACCGAGGCAGCTGCCACCCAAGCTGAGCCATTCCATACTTCCCATGTTGCAGCAGCGCTCCAGTTACCGTCGGCAGCGCTCCTGAACGCACCATCCAATGGAATTAAGAGTGTACCGCCCACATAAGTAACAGCGCCGCTCGGTCCAAGGACTACCGGATTGGTATTATCGAATACGCCCTTAGCAAGTGTCAAAGTGCCGTTCACAGTTGTTGTGTCCGACAGAGTTACACCAGCAGCATTAGCGATAGTGATATTCTCTACGGTTATCGGCATCAGCAAGCCGGTAACTTGTGCCGACGAGCCATTAAACACATAACTCGCGCCTTCATCGAGCGTAACGGTTCCGATGGTTGCAACCGCTCCGTTAACGCCGTCGACGTGCGAGGTCGCCAGCGTAGCGCCTGCTTCAAGCTCAAACTTACCTGTTCCTGCGATACCGTCGCCGTCAATATCGATGGTTGCGCCGCTAGCTACCACAACGGGGAAGCCACCCAAGCCGTCACCACCATAAGCGACGTTTGAGAGCGAAAGCGTCTGCGGAATCTGTCCCGCGAAGATAAACCAGGCGTTAAGGGCATTCGAGTTTTGAGTCGTTGCATCCGACAACGAAAAACTATCGCCGTAGAAATACCATCGAGTAGAACCTGAGCCGCTACCTTGCGAGCCGCGGCTAACCGCGAAATTACCGCCTGTCACCGTAATATTACCGAAATGGTAAATGAAAATATGACACCCGTTGCCCGTACCATTGGATGAAAACTGCCCAGCCTCCATAATGATATCACCCAGAATGGTGACTGTTGCAGTATCACCGGCAGGCCGAGAGGTGAGGTACCAGCGATTCGTGCTTCCTGTTGTAATCACATGGATATTTCCACCGATTGTCACGTCGTCGAGATCCATGTTGAGATTGGCAAGTAGCCCGGGAGTGTTGAATGTGACGTTGTAGAAGCTCTGGTTTCGATTCGTGGGAGCAGTTGTGGTCACACCGGTAAGCAATAACGTTGAACCGTCACTCCATGTCGCTAAGGGGAGCCGCCCGGTTCTTTCTGATCTTGTGCCGCGGGGTCTGCTGGACGCGTGAGAGCATCTCGCGGAGAAAATCCTCCGGATAGGTCTGGGCAAGCGACTGGTAAACCTCATACTTCTCAGGCTCGCCGAGCTCGTCAGCAAGGTCTTTTGCCAGGAGTTCGACACTGCTTGAGAGTTCATCCTCCTTGGGATTCTGCTTCTGGTCTTTTTTCAAATGTCGTACGCCCGTATCGTGTTTAGATATACGTAGATAGTTAGTGTCGCACCGGCGGGCATCATTGGGACTCATCGATGACGCACTTACAGGGGTAGTCGATGTCCCCTTGGCGTCATCGGTGACATATGAGACTGCAAACAGGACGTACCTATTGCTTGACTTGGTTTTCTCGAAGGCAATCAGGTGTCTGGACTTAAGAGCCGCGATTGCCCGTCCGACCGAGCTTCGCGAGCAGCCAAGGCACTTGGCAACGTAAGATTGCGACGGGAAGCAGCTTTGATCTTTGTCCGCCATGCTTGCGAGAAAGCTGTATACAGCAAAAGCCAGAAAGCCGATCTCCTTTGCAATTCGTTGCACGACAACCGAAGCTACCCAGTACCACTGGCCATCCCGAAGAGTTCGAATACGATGAGCTTTTGCCATATTTAGGAATAGTTGCTTAGGGGGATTCCTGAACGGCGTCTGGGAAACAGTTTTCGTTCTCGCTCATGGATCTCCTGCCTGACAGCGCGGATGTGGTCGATGAAGAGAGAGTCGATGAGCACTCTATACGCTACTGAAAGGCGAAAGATGTTGAGCGCGCTTGGAAGCCCTTCTCCACTTTCCCAGCGTGAAATGCGATTGCCGTTTTTGTATCCGAGCAACAAAGCGACTTCTCGCTGGCTGAATCCGCTGATGCGTCTGTACTTTCTCAAAAGATTCGGTATGCGTTTGTAAATCTCTGATTTCATAAGAATTAGGTTATTAACGAACTGCCGACTAAATAAGGCGGGCAAGTATGCCGAATTTGGAAACTATGGTGGGAGGGCAGAAATAACCATCTTAGGAAAAATAAAAAACCGGCAGACTGCCGGGCAATTGCGTCAGAAACAGGTGATCAGCGCTACAGAGGTTCAGTCGTCGTCTGCTTTATTAGTATAGAATACCGGCATAAGTGCGATCACTTCGAAGCTCTTTCTCACAAGAGTAATCGCCTCATTTGCGAAAGTATGAAAAGTCTGAAGGGGGAGTATAGGTGTTGAGCAATCCTTTTTGTCGCGAGGATAAAACAAAGTCCGATCTTGTAATCGGGCTTCTCACGCTTGGAGTGAGTAGATGCAGCTTATCCTTCATTTCCAACTCCATCGAGCTCGGTCAACATCTCCTCTGCTGGTTTCCGCATCCCGCTTTCGGGATATCGGGTTATCAACTCCAGTAATGCTTCTTTTGCCTGTTCGAACTGTTCAAGTCCCTTGAGGCAAATCGCGCGGTATAATAACAACATATCACGCTGCTCAAAATTAGGGTAGGTAACGTCGGTTTTTCTAAATTGTTCAAGCGCTGGTTCGAATTGTCGTAGTTCAGCCAAGCAATATCCCGCGCGGAATGAGGCCTCTGAAGCAAACTTATCTAACGGAAACTCTTCTACCACAGATTGGAATGCTTCTCGGGCCTTTGTAAAGTCTCCTTTCTTCAAATACACGTGGCCGATTTCAAATTTTGCTCTTGCCTTCACGGTGGCATCGGACGACATACTTACACCA
>JAKEEG010000094.1 GCA_022616555.1 Ignavibacteriota bacterium
CAACCGTCATCGGAGACACTCGGCGCTCGGATATCACTCGCCGGTTGACTTCGAACAATTACACTCTTAACTTCGTGTCCAACTTTTCGGGGAAAGATCAGTTCCATCTTTTTCGATTATTACTATTTCTGCATTAGAAGTAAAAGCAATAGAATTTCCGTCAGGCGACCAAGCTGGTGTACCATTAATAAGACTATCAGTATAAGTTAATCGCCGTTGATTGCTGCCATCTGCATCCATCAAGTAAATCTCGCTCCAGAGCTGTGCGTCCGGGTAATAATCTCTATTCGAGGAAAACGCTATCGTTTGTCCGTCCGGCGACCAGCTTGGGGTGTCATCGCGTATCCCAAGACTATCAGTCAATTGCTCAAGCCCCGTCCCATCTGCGTTGATTACATAGATCGAACGAGTTCGGTCGCCTAACTCCGCTCGCGGAGAAAAGGCAAAGACAATCTTTTTTCCGTCGGGCGACCAGTCCATAAATCCCCCGCATCCGATAAGCTGCCTGCTCGTCCCGTCAACATTCTGCACAACCATTTGAACACAGGCGGTTGTAATATTTTCGTTTGTGAGGGATACAATTCGTCGGGTATCCGGAGACCAACGTGCGATGTAATGCCAATAAGGTCCGGTCGTGAGTTGACGAGCGTCCGACCCGTCCGGGTTCATTGCGTACAATTGTTGCTCACCGTTTCGGCTTGAGGTAAAAAGTATCTTGTTACGGTAATCGGGCAATGGTCCCATCCCAGTGTCGCACCCTAAGAAGTAGAGGAGAAGAAACGTGGGGGAAAGTTTAAATGGTCTTTGGTGAATCATTGGTTAGTCTCTACGTTATAGGCTCGGTGATAAGCCCGTTACAGATGGAGTCCGACTCCATGAAAACCATTTGAAACCTACAGCTTTCCAAAGAATTTGTCAATGGGTGCTATATAGCTAAACTAATAAGAAATTAAGTGGGTGAGAAAAATCACCGCTTTTCCTCACCTCAACTGCTTTCTACGATCCACTTGGAAATTCCCCAAACGGGCTTGGATTTTTCCCACACGCTCGGGTGGTATCTCGCATAGGGTCAGCAGCGAAACTCGCTGTAATGCGAGCTAATGCACGAATTTTTAGAACAGCAGAACAGTTAAATGCTGGAATACAGCATTTTTATCAACTGCTCGTGTATTTCCCTCCTTGTTCCGAAGCAAAAAGTTCGTATTTTCACACAACAGCACCGGTAATTCCCCATTATGAACGAAACACTCCTCTGGGTCGGCTTTAACGTCTTCGTGGTTATTATGCTTCTGGTGGATTTACGCGTCTTCCACCGGCATGCCCACGAGGTGAAGATTTCTGAAGCGCTCAAGTGGAGCGCTGTATGGATTGTTCTTTCCCTGCTCTTTAATGTAGGCGTGTATTTCTGGTACGGGCACGAGTCCGCCCTGCAGTTTTTCACAGGTTATCTCATTGAAAAATCGCTCAGCGTCGATAACCTGTTCGTCTTCCTGCTGATCTTCTCGTACTTCAAAGTGCCGGCGCAGTACCAGCACACGGTGCTGTATTGGGGTATCCTCGGCGCGTTGGTGATGCGCGGGCTGCTCATCTACCTCGGCGTCACGGTGATCCAGGAGTTCCATTGGGTGATTTATGTCTTCGGCGCGTTCCTCGTTTTCACGGGCGTAAGGATGGCATTCCAAAAAGAGACCGCTGAAGTACACCCGGAACGGAACATCATCGTGCGGATATTTAAACGATTTGTCCTTGTGACACCGGGTTATCACGAGACAAAGTTTTTCCTGAAAATCGATGGCAAGCGCTACGCCACTCTTCTCTTTGTCGTGCTCATCATTGTTGAGACGACCGACCTTGTGTTCGCGGTGGACTCCATCCCCGCCATCTTCGCCATCACCACCGACCCGTTTATTGTGTACACTTCCAACGTGTTCGCAATTTTAGGTTTGCGCGCTTTATACTTTGCACTCGCCGGTATGATGAACCTGTTCCGCTTCCTCAAGCTCGGCCTTTCTATAGTGCTGTCATTCGTGGGCGTGAAAATGCTCGTAAGCGAACTGTACCCTATTCCGATCGGCATTGCTCTCGGAGTTGTAGCAGGAGTGCTTGCCTTGTCGGTTGTAGCTTCCATTTGGATAAAACAGACTGAAAGAGGCTCAAATCCACAGGACGTACCTTGATGGAAACTTTTTGCTCTTGCCGGCGTTACATTAGGGTAAGCCATATCATGCGTGGTTCGTGTTCGCCGTGTTTAATCGTTCCTGCAGCAACGCTCTTCTTTTAAGTTAAGTCTCATAGTGTTTTGTGCTGTATCTCTCTAACGGACATTATTAGCTGGGGAGTCCAACAACGAGCGCCATGCCTTCGCTTCGCAATCTCAAACTGTCGCTGAAGGTGTTCCTTGCCCTCATGCCGCTGTTCCTCGGCACGGTTGCGATTATCGTTTATTTCAATTACTCCTCGCAAGAGACTCAAACGCTGGAACAGGCTAAGACCGCCGCCATCAGCCAGGCGATGACCATCCGCGAGTCCGTCGTGAACATGATGGTTACGAACGAGCGAGTGGACGAAGACTTTTTGCACCGTGTCAGCAGGGTTTCCGAGGTCGAGAACCTGGAGCTTTGGTTTCGCGCCGATAGTCTGCGTTTACTACCGGACCTCGTCACTCCCGAGCGGATGGAACGTCTACGCGAGACCGAGCACAAACCAACCGGTTCGCATTCAAACTATGCCGATGAGGCTTTCAAATCCGGCGAGAATCAGTTCATCTTAAGCTGCAGCCTTGGGAAGCACGAAGACCATCCGATAGACGAATCGCAGACAAGCCTGCCGTTCTTTCTTCAATCGTGCGAGCGGATGGAGGCGGTTGTGCCCCTAACGGCTGACCGGAAATGCATGCAATGCCACGACGTTCAGGCCGGGCACGTGCTTGGAGCGGTGCACATGGAAATCCCGCTCGAAAAGACTACCGCGCTCATGCAGATGAACGCCACGCGGTCGGCTGTGATTTTCGTCGCGTTCAGTCTAGTTGCCGTAGGCATCGGCGCGTTTATCTTTCGGAGTTTCGTCTCCAAACCGGTGGAGCGGCTGCTTCACGCGACAGATGTATTTGGTTCAGGCAACCTCGATCATAAAATCGAGCAGGACTTCAGCCACGACGAGATCGGGAAACTCGCCGCCGCATTCGACCGGATGGGCGAACGGCTCCAGCTTGCCCAGCGCGAAATCATCCAGAAGGAGCGGCTTTCCACCGTAGGGCAGATGGCAAGCACTATCATCCACGACTTCCGCTCGCCGATGACGAGTATCGCATCGGCGCTCGGAGAGCTGCGAACACGTCAGCTCTCCGAAAAGGAAAGCGAGCGCATGTTTACCTACATCCGCGCGTCACTCGACCGGATGAACCGGATGATTCAGGAAATCCTCGACTTCTCTCGCGGAGAGATGCAGCTGGCATTGCGGGAGCTCCCTATACAGGAATTTCTCGAAAGCTGGCTCCCCGCTGTGGAAACGCATCTTACACAAGCCGGCATCCGGCTCATTACACGCGATACATGCAAGACAAAAGCCATGATCGATCCGGATCGACTCCAACGCGCGCTCACGAACATTCTCAATAATGCAGAGGACGTGACGCCGAAAGGCGGCGAAATCATTTTTGAAACAGGCTGTTCAAACGGAGACGTGACGTTTGTAATTTCCGACCGGGGTGTGGGCATTCCGGACCAAATGCGCGCAAGCATCTTCGAGCCGTTCGTTACTTACGGCAAAACCCGCGGAACCGGCCTGGGTCTTGCCATCGCGAAAAAAGTGGTTGAACAGCACAAAGGCGAAATCATCGTCGAAAGCCAGCTAGGCAAAGGCACGACGTTTATGGTGAAGATCCCGCGGTCACAACATTCCATGCGCGTATAGACCCATGCCAACATATCAGCCCACATACCGTTGTTCTCTTAATAATTTAAATTACTTTGTCGGATAATTTCCTCCTCATCGTCTTCGGTAATATCTCGACCATAGCTCTCGGCTTGGGTATTCTTGGCGTGTATTTCGCCATGCAGACCGCAAAGAAGAATGAAAGCGAAATCAAAATGGCATTCTGGTCTGTCATCGCTCTTGCCGGCTTCACAGTTGCTGGTATGAGCTGGGCGTATTTCTGATTCCAATTCTTTGGAATCGCTTCTTCTGATGATTGTGAAATTGCTGCTTATTTTACCCCCTCCAGCCTCAGAAATACCCTGTAATCAATAATAGTTATCACTCCCAAATCTGACGTTTTTCCTAAGGTTTTTAGATTTTTTACTTGACTCGCTAGTCATATAGGACTATTTTAGTCTTAGTTAAATCGGACTAGATAAGTCCTTTTAGAGGATTCGAAGACGAACTGAAAAAAACACAAACCAGATAATGAAATCCCTGATTCTCCTTCTACTAGCACTCTTCGTCCCAATACTTAATGCTCAGCAAACAGGCGTATTGAAAGGTACTGTCACTGCCCGTGACCGAGCACCAATTGTCAACGCGAACATATTTATCAAGGAGCTTGAGCGTGGCGCTGCCAGCTCGGGCAACGGTACTTATCTCATTCAGAATATTCCCCCCGGAGTTTATACAATCGTTACAAGCTCAGTCGGGTTCGCTACTGTCTCGCGCGTTGTCAAAATCATAGAAGGACAAACGGTCGAAGTTAACTTTGCGTTGGCAGAAGAAACCATTGAGCTACCCACAGTCGTCGTCACCGGTACACGGACGGAAAAAGAGCTCTCAGCCACGCCGATTGCAACCGCGTTCGTTTCGCAGAAAGAAATTGCACGAATCGGCGCACGCGACTTAAAAAATATCCTCGCCGAGCAAACCGGACTCGCCCTCATCGACGACCACGGCACGGGGATTCAGGTACAAGGTTTCGACCCGGCATATACTCTCATACTTGTGGATGGCGAGCCAATTATTGGCAGAACAGCGGGAACGCTCGAGCTCTCGCGGCTTTCCGTCGGGAATGTACGACAGATTGAAATCGTCAAGGGTCCCTCCTCGTCACTCTATGGCAGCGAAGCGTTAGCGGGCGTCATTAACGTTATTACGCAGAAACCACAATTGCCGCTCGCGCTGAGTGTGCTCGCGGAGTACGGGTCGCATGACGCTGTTGACCTGAACGCTACCGCTGAGTTTTCCAACGACAACGTCGGAGCCGTTGTATTTGTGGACCGCAAGCGGTTCGGCGGATACAACCTCACGAACAGCGTATCTCCAACCGTCGCTCCAGCGACAGATTATACGTTTAACCCAAAACTGTATTATTCGCCTACCGAACATCTCCACTTCTCGATTGCATCACGGTATTACACGAGCCTGCAGGAAAGCAACGCCTCGGTCACAGAGAACAGTTCTCAACTACTGCTAGACAACCGCTCGTGGCTTTCCGATTGGAGCGTCACGCCCGGCATTACGTATCATATTACTCCCGAGTTGAAGCTTGCCGGTAAAGTTCATGCGACGAGTTACCAAACTCAGCAAACACTCGAATACCAAACCGGCGGCGAGTATAGCCGGAGCACATTCAACCAATCGTATGTTAAAGAAGAGCTGCAGCTCGATGCGCTTATCCACGAACAGCATATTATGACCGCTGGCGTGGGCTATATTCAGGAGTCCGTTGAAGCCGAGCGCATCAGCGGCGGCAAGCGGAACAGCCGCAGCCTGATCGCCTTCGCTCAGGAAGAGTGGATGCCATCTTCCGTATTTGACATCATAGCGAGCGCACGGTACGATGCGCACAGCGATTATGCTTCGCGGCTTAGCCCCAAGATCGCCGCGCTAGTGAAGCCGTACGAGTGGCTGCACGTGCGGCTTGCCATTGGCAGCGGATTTAAGGCACCGACGTTCCAGCAACTGTATCTTGACTTCGCCAACCCGACTGCGGGCTACTCTGTGTTCGGGTCGACTGGCGTTCAGGAAGGCATCAACCGCCTGCAGCAGGATGGGCAAATCCAGCAGGTGTTAATCAACCCGACTGCCCTCCAAACGATTAAGCCTGAATACTCCGTTTCCTTTAACAGCAGCCTTGAGTTCTATGCATCTTCGCTCGGCACTCTCAAAGTAAATCTCTTCCGGAACAATGTCCGCGACCTCATTGAAACCGCTCCGGTTGCAGTGAAAACCAACGGCCAAAGCGTGTTTACCTATTTCAATCTCAATAAGATTTATACGCAGGGCATGGAATCAGAACTAACGCTCACCCCGTTTGAACATTTCGATATCGCCGTCGGTTATCAGTATCTCGACGCAAAGGACGAGCAAGTGCTAGATGAAATCCGTGCGGGCAGGATCTCAAAAGTAGGCTCGACCGGCAGAATTCGCCCTGTGCAGGAAGTCGAGTACGGCGGGCTCTTTAATAGATCGAACCACTCCGGCACGCTGAAGCTGACATGCGAAGTCCCTTCGCTTGGGCTTACGGCGGCTTTACGGGGCATTGTTCGCGGCCGGTACGGATACAGCGATAGGAACGCCAACGGAATCTTGGACGACGATAGCGAATATGCACCGGGATATGCTCTCTGGAACCTTACTGTTTCGCAGACACTCTTTGAGCGATTGACTATGCAAGCCGGGGTCGAAAATATGTTTGATAAAACCAACACCATGTTTTTATCGTCACTTCCGGGCAGAACCTTCTCGCTTCGGGTGAGCTATCGATATTACTAGAATCTGTCTTAAAAATTCAACCGAAAGCATATTGAATATCGGGAAAGAGCCTCCCCCTAACCCCCTCGGAGAGGCGGACAAAAAAAACAGCGAAAGTCGGTTCCAGATATCCCCCTCTAAGAGGGGGAAGTCCGCCGCAGGCGGACAGGGGGAGGAAAAATATGACACTGAGAATTTCAAACTTTTTTGAGACTATCGCTAACATCACATAATCAATACTTTAAACTGTAAAAATAAGGAGACATTGTAATATGAGTCGTATGTTTTTGTTGCTGCTGACACTGCTCGTTGCCATCGGATGTAAAGAATCAGTCGTCGAACCGCCCCCAATTGAACCCCAAGCATCGGTTGTAACAGCTGAGGATATTCCCGCCGACACAGCAAATACCGGGAGCTTTACATTCTTCAGACTGAGCGATAGCTCAATGGTAGCTTTAACTGATTCGAATACAACAAACTGGGACATCGCGTTTCGCGGAACGTCAATTATTATCAACGGCGGCACAAGCGGTCCCGGACAGGCTTCAGCCGTCGTATTAACGGGAACGGATTTTGACACGCTCTCAACCGCACCGGCATCGGGATATGTAACCGATAGCACAGCCTCGAAGGCTGTAACCGGATGGTACACATACACCGGCAACGCCCCGACGCCACCGAGACATACTGTACTTCCGAATCCAGGAACTGTCATCGTCCTCCACACTGCTGAAGGCGAGTATGCTAAAGTAGAAATCGTAAGCTATTACAAAGGGGCGCCGGAACCGATCCCATACGATGAAGTATCGGGAGTTCCAACAGCACCGGCGCGGTTTTATACGTTCCGTTACTTCTATCAGCCGGACGGATCTACGAATCTCCAGTAACATAGAAGATATTATTACGAAAGAGGCAAGACCATGAATTTCACAAAGTATATGCTCACTTTGACGGCGCTGTTGTGTTTGATAGCTTCATTGACAGCGGGTCAAAACAAAGACCACGAAACGGGATTCCTCGTTCTTGCTCCTGACCGCGGATTCTTGGGCAACGAGGAAATCCGCGAAGCGTTTGAAGAATACCGCACTGGGTTCAACACCGCGCTTGTTGTCGTAACGCGAGAAGAAACCGCGCGCTTTCTCAAAGAAGGTATCTCATTTCTCGAGCAGAAGGGCGCGAAGAAGATCGTCGCCATCCCGATGTTTTTATCCGAGCACCAAAGTAGCTATCAGTATGCGGAGCGTTTTTTAACCGGCTCCGAAGCAGCCAAGCTTACTGCGCTCCCGGTTGTGCTCGCCGAAACGATGTCGCATAGTTACTTGACGTCTGAAGTGCTTGCCGATAGAATCGGCGCGCTCAGCGCAAATCCTGCTTTGGAAGCGCTCGTCCTCATCGCACAAGGCGTTGCAAATCCAGACGATGCTACAAAGCTAGCTGATGACCTGCGGCAGTTACGCACCCGATTATCCTCACGTTATTCATTCGGAGGCTACGCTGAAGTCGCTCTGCTTGATGGAAGCCAAAGCCCGTCTTCACAATCTGGGTGGACGCAGTTCGAAGAGGTCCTGAAAAACGCACAAGCCAAGAACCTGAAGCCCCTCGTCGTGCCGCTGGATTTGAGCTGGAAAGCGGACGGGATGATGTCTCTTGCTTTCAGGCTTCAGCGCGTCGTTCGCCAATACAACGCCCTGTATGACGGCGCAGACCTCACACCCCACCCAAACTTGGCGCTCTGGTTGAAGAAACAATCGAACTCGCAGCTCCCCATTACAGCGGAAAATCTCGGCATTATTTTCATGCCGCACGGGTCGAATTACAACTGGAACCGAACGATGATGGATGCCGTGGAGCCTCTGCTATCGAAATACAAAATCGAGCACGCGTTCAGCATGGGCGATGCAGACATTATCGAGCGGGCTGTCCGTAAACTCGAGCAACGCGGCGCGCGGGCGATCAGCGTGGTACGGGTGTTCTCCATGGAATCCAGTTTCAAAGACGTAACAGAACAAGCGCTCGGCTTAAACGACGGCGCACATGCTGGCTACGAGGGCATGAGCAGCACGCCCATCCGGAGCGGCTGCGCGTTCTACACACTCGGCGGCGTCGAAGCTTCTCCCCTATTCGCCGAGGCTCTGCTCGATCGTGCGCTGGAAGTCAGCAAAGACCCCAAGAAGGAGACGATTATTCTCCTCGCTCACGGCACGGAGAGCGAGGAAGCAAACCGGCGGTGGGAAAATAACCTTTCGGCGTTGACTTCCCACATGTCGCTAGTCGCCAAGCTGAAGGGAAAACCGTTCAAGCAAATCCTCTCGGCAACGTGGCGCGAAGACTGGCCTGAGCTGCGCGAAAAAGCCATTGAGAATATCCGCTCGATGGTGAAAACTGCCTCAGAAGACGGCGGGACGGCTATTGTCATCCCCGCTCGGACTACACGCGGAGGCCGCGAAGAGGAATGGCTCAAGGGGCTTAAATATGTGTACAACGGCAATGGGTTTGCACCTCATAAGCTGTTCGTGCGTTGGGTTGAAGAGCAGATACTACTCTCGCTCGCTCACTTTAATAACGCTGAGCCGCCGGCAGGGATTGTTTCAACACCCGCGAATGCAACTCAGCACAAGCATACCGGAAAACAATAGTCTGTGCTTAATCAACCTATGCCCGGAACAAACAACCTGTGTCTCGTGTTCAAACTTACCGAATAGTCATCCTCACAGCGATGAAGAGAATACTACATACAACTCTTGCGTGTACCCTCATCGGGTTCATTCTGTTGGGATGCTCGGACGTGTTGTACGTTCTGCAACATGCTGATACCTTACAATCCGGTCAGTTATGCAGCTCTTGTGGTGTCGTGGAATGCTGTTGCAAATCTACAGATGGGACTTGTTCAAATCTGGGCAATGGAAATTTTTCATTTGCAAGTAACGCTTTCCAGCAGGCGAATTGCGATACAGAGACCAAACTCCCTGCCACTCCTCTTAATAGGGACATTACCCTCGCTCCTGTTATTATAGAACTACGACCGCTTGATAGTCGGGAGCTTGGCTTGACGTCCTCTCCACAATGGTATTCAATTGATTATTCCCGACCTGTGTTCCGCCCACCCTGCGTGTAAGCCTTCTGCCTTTATTCTTGCTCGGCATGAACAAGTACGATCCGCGAACAAACGATACGCGGTAATTATTTTATTTATCCCCCAATCGAAAAAAGGAATTTTCACATGAAACGTTTTGTGATACTTCTCTTCAGTGCGGCGATGTTCATCCCGGGCGCATTATACGCGAGCTGTGGCGCGGCTTCATGCCCGTTGAATCACCATCGGTACCTTCGCGCCGGGTCGTTCCATATCGGCTTCTCAAGAGAATACATCAACCAGGATAAAATCTTTATCGGCGGTTCGCCTTCCTTTGTCGGAGCCATCGGCGGCCACCATGATGAAGTGCAAACAATTAATGAGCGAAGCGTCTTCCAGCTTCAGGTCGGCGTTTCGAACCGGCTGGGGTTTGCACTTGACGTTCCATTTATCGCGCGCCAGCACAGCCATATCCATCATCACCAGGGCGAAGACATCTGGGAATATTGGAACTTCAAAGGCTTCGGCGACGTCCTTGCCAGCGCGCAGTTTGCCGTACTTTTGCCAGAATCGGATTTTGAGCCATACCTGAGCGTTCAAGCAGGCCTTAAATTGCCAAGCGGCGTCACAAACATTAAAAACGCCGATGGAGACGAGGCAGAAGTCACCATCCAGCCCGGCTCCGGATCAACGGATTTCGTGCTGGGTTTCAATTATCGCCAAACGATCACAAGCATTCCAACTCTCTCGGGTGATTTTAGCGCGCTGCCGATCTCTGCCGGAGCGACCTACCAGGCAAACGGCAAAGGCTCGTACGATTGGCGGTTCGGTAATACTCTTCTTGCGCACATCGGCACGGAATATCAATTCTCGACACATGCCTCTCTGCTGCTGCAAATCAATGGCCGCAAACAGGAGTATTCTGATGTCGGTACCACACGCGAACCGGGGGAAAACACCGGCGGAACGTGGGTCTATGTGAGTCCGGGGCTTAAGCTCGACCTAAGCGATGCGATTTCCGCATACGGCTACGTGCAGCTTCCTGTGTACCAGAATGTCAACGGAATCCAGCAAACGTCAGCATTCAATCTGCAGTTTGGTATTTCTGCTAACGTTAACATGCTCAATTAAACAAGTGCATGAAGTGCCTGCGCGTGTTGTGAGAGTCGTTTGCTCATAACACGCGCTTGTTTTTTATACCTTTGGCATACAGTTTGGTACCTTTTATCTTCTCATCATGTTTACCTCGTGTAGCTCCTCGTATACATACTGTAGTCCATATCCCCCAGTAACAGTAATTGCAAAATTACACTAGATACACGATTGAACATTCTCACCCTCCCGCGTATTTTGCGCCCACACTAAAAAGAGCCCGTTTGACTCACGCTCTCGTTTTTTCACTCACCACAATCTTTTCTACAATTGGCAAACAGTGACCGCTCGTATCGCTGTTTGTCATTGCAAGACTGAGGAGCACGCCATGGCGACGGAACTTCAATTCATCTCGTCTACAGAGCCGACAAAACACCGCTGGGGGATTATCATGGCGGGAGGGGAAGGCAAACGCCTTCAACAATTCCTGCGCAATGAGTATCATATCGAGCGCCCCAAACAGTACTACGCGCTCCTCGGCGAGCGCTCGATGCTGCGGCAAACAATCGACCGCGCATCGATGCTCATCCCGAAGTCGCAACTGCTGACAGTTATTAATGAGCGTCACCGTCCATTCGCCGAGGTGGAACTTGCCGACCGCGAGCCCGAGTCTGTTATCGCACAGCCGGTCAACCGCGAGACGGCTCCGGGCATCCTCTTACCCCTGTTGCACATCATCAAGCGCGACCCCGACGCTGTCGTAGCGCTGTTCCCCACCGACCACTTTATAGTTGAAGAAAACTATTTTATGGAACACGTACGCGCCGCGTTTGTGTTTGCGGAACGCTTGCCGGAGTTTCTCGTCACGCTGGGCGTCACGCCGAACAGGGTCCAGCCCGGCTACGGGTGGATTCAACAGGAGGACCTGATCTCCACCGATGCGGAGATGAGCATGTACAGCGTTAAATCATTCTGGGAAAAACCAAACGCCGAGATCACACAAGAACTATACACACAGGGCTGTTTGTGGAACACGCTGACGCTCGTCGGTTCAGCTGCCCGGTTTTTAGATCATTTTGAAAAATTGC
Source organism: Ignavibacteriota bacterium (assembly GCA_022616555.1). Classification (GTDB taxonomy): domain Bacteria; phylum Bacteroidota; class Ignavibacteria; order UBA10030; family UBA10030; genus JAKEEG01. The sequence continues at coordinate 11,935 of JAKEEG010000094.1, forward strand.
AACGCGACCTTTACCGGACGTTTCTGCCGCTCCGCAACGCTATCGGCACACAACGCGAAGCAGCGGTAACAGCACAGGTTTTCCACGCCATCCCCACTGTGAATTTTTCACACGGGATTTTAGAGCGCATTGCTCAACACCTCGGCGTTGTTCCGGTACACCATGTCTATTGGAACGACTGGGGAGATGAAGCCCGCGTACGCGAGGACCTGCTGTTTGCCGAGCAGTACTTGGGCGCGTCGTTCAACAAAGCACCGCTCACGCTCGCTTACCCGGCTCCACCAAGAGCGCCGCTATTGCGGTTCCACAAGCCGATAGGCAGTACGCCGGAACCGGCTCATAGCCCGGCTGTTCATGAGCATGTATAATTCGCAACAATAAGTTGTGGTGACTATAAGCAAATACAAAAGCAGACCCCATCCTCACCTTCCCCTAAGAGGGGAAGGAATCTTGTCCCCTTTCCTCTTAGGAGAGGGACAGGGTGAGGTCTCTGGGAACCGAAATCTCTTCATCACAAGCAATACCAATTATTTGCTTCCCTTAATCTTTTCTGCTTGTGGCTTTGTCTTTATTGGGTGCGCAGACCCGCTTCAGGAGCAACCGGAGGTGTTGCGCTGCCCGGAGTTTCCTGTCGTTTACAAAGGCGAGGCGACCTACTACACATTCGCCACGGGGGCGGGAAGCTGTAGTTTCGATACAACGTTGGACGACTTGATGATCGGCGCGATGAATGTCATCGACTACGCGGGCTCACGGACTTGCGGGGCATGCGTGTACGTGTGGGGCCCGCGTGGCTCGATTCTCATTCGCATCGTCGATATGTGTCCCGAATGTCCTAAGGGCAACATCGACCTCAGCACGCTTGCGTTTTCCAAGATCGCCGATACAACCGAGGGGCGTGTGCCCATTCTCTGGCAAGTCGTTCCGTGCGGAATGGACAAGCCGATCACCTACCACTTTATGGACGCCAGTCAAGAGTCGTGGACAGCCGTGCAAATCCGCAACCATCGTTATCCCATTTATCGTCTCGAGTATCTCGACCCTCAGCGCGGCTTCAGGGAAATCCGCCGCATGCAGTATAATTATTTCGTCGAGAACGACGGACTTGGCGCAGGACCATTTACCTTCCGCGTCACCGATGTCTACGGACATGTACTCGTCGATAGCGGCATCGTACACGCGCCTGATAGCGCCGTTGAGGGCCTCGTGCAATTTCCGTACTGCGTGGAAGAGTAATTCGTAGTCGACGTATGGCCGAAATCGCGTGGCACTTCCCCTCCCAGAAAGTGGGCAATCTGCGCACACTTGAAACACACCCTCCTGTTTGCTACCTTCCTTCACACAACCGCTAAGGCACCTCTATGACATCAGACGAAATCATTCAACACATCCTCGCGACGTGGCGGGTCCATAACAGCATCAATCTCTACCTGCTGAAGAAAATTCCAGCGAAAGGATTCGAAGCAGTGCCGCTTGCATCCAGGGGCAGGACGGTTGCCGAGCAGTTTGCTCACATGAATCGTGTACGGTACGGCTGGCTACTCACCCACCGTACGGGCAAGTTCGTCAAGTCATCCGAATTGCCGAAACGAAAATCGATGCCACGTGCACAATTCATTGCGGTGTTTAAGAAGTCCGGGAAGGAGATAGAAGAACACATCGCCAAAGCTTTGCGCGGCGAGGCAAAGGCTCGTTTGTTCGGCCGCAATATCGTACGCTGGATGGGATATTTGATCTCTCACGAGTCGCACCACCGCGGCTCCATCATGCTCGCGCTGAAGCAAAACGGCATGCGCCAGAAAGACGACGTCGCCATTAACGGGCTGTGGGGTCCATGGATGTTTGGGAAATAATCCCAAAAGATTGCACCACATTGAGCTGAAAAAAAGGCCGCGTAGAATATTTCAACACGGCTTTTTGCTCATCGCTTGACAGTTGAAGTGAAGTTTCATACTTTCTAATAACTTCATCCAGACCTTGGAGCTCATATGAAACTTCTCACCGTTCTCTTCACCATCTTCCTCTGCACATCAATAGCTATTGCGCAAGATACGACTGCTGCCAAAATCGATACTGTGCTCTTGAACCAAAAAGCGATGATGGAGCTACAACAGAAAATGTATGACGAGACACAATACATACCGCCACTTGCGAACAAGACGATGGGCATTGAGCTCAACCTTGCACGCTTGCTTGCCAGTAGTGCAGATAATGATTTCACATTGGCCGGCACATTCTCGCTGTTCGCCGTTACCCGAAGAGGGGAAATCGCATTTCCATTTTTTTATCAGAAGAGCACCAGCACGGTGCAGAATGGATTTGACAACACGGAATATAAGTTCCCCCTCACCCTTGTAAACTTCGATGCTACATACCGGCACTTTCTGGGAAAGTATCAAGACGGATTTTACTTTTCGACAGGCGTGCGATACACTTACATCAAAGGAGTGGAAGGAACCGACTTCTTCTTTTTCTCATCAGGCAGCGAAGTTGAATCTTCCATGCACCGGTTTGGCGCATATTTTGGCGCGGGGTACCGCTACTTTTCGGAATCAGGCTTTTACTGGGGAATAAGCGTCATCTATGGAAGATATTTCGGCGATTGGAAAGGTTACCATGACGTCTTATTCGACGACCAAAAGGTCCTGATTGACATGGAGCTACTCAAATTCGGCTTTGCCTTTTGATGTTTGGTGAGGTGGCTGTCGAACTCCATATCTTATCCTGCCATCCACCTTCACATCATAATATTATAGACAAGATGATTGCAACGTGCGCTTCGACCGGATTACTACCGCGTTTCGGGTTGGGTTGATTATGAACTACACGACGATGTCGGGCGGGTGAAGATAAAGAATAGGACGCGGAAGAAGCGGATGAAAGCGGATAGAAGCAGATAAAATAAGTGTTAACACATGAAGCGTATAAACAAGTTATATCTACCCGCGTTTAAACTTTAGACTTGAAACTTTGAGCTTGAGACTTCTTTATCTCACTTCAATCTCATCCACAAACAGCCATGCCTTACTGCCGGCGGCGGAGTGCCACGGAGGGCAGGTGCCGAGATTTTTAGCTGTGACTTTTACGTAGCGCGCTTCCACCTGCACGGAGGCTGAGACAGTCTTAATAATTCCGCCATCCGCTTCCGGCGAAACGCCGGTTGCACCCTGAAAAACCTGTCGGTAGTTCTTCCCATCCTGCGAGATCTCGTACCGGACATCCTGCGGGAAGAATATCCATGAGTAATTCTCCTGCAGAAATGTCGCTGAGATTTCTTTGATGGGTTTCACCGCTCCTAAGTCGATTACCGCCTCCAGATCATTTCCCCAGTATCCCTGCCAAAAGCCGACGCGGAAATTCGATAATCCCCGCAGTCCGTCGATCAGTGCGTCATCGCCGCCTGCTGTGTATTGCGGACTGTAGCTCGTCAGAAGGTTAATCGTCCCAATGCGTCGAAATTTTTTGAACTCCGCTTCCGCCGTCATGCTCGCGTCTCTCGCATTCCTCGCCATTGCTTTTACAATTGTATTATCGTAAATCATAAACGGTCCCGAATATGGCCGCCACGTGTGCCCGCCATCAGTAGCATAAAGTATATGCGCATCGTTGCTCATGGGTTCGATTGTGACCATTGCAGAATCGGAAAACGAAAACGCTTGAGCTGAAATCACCGGCACGGGCACGTACGGCAACGCTGCCGGAGAGCGCGGCGAATCTTCCGGCGCAGACGCCCACGCGGTATTCGGCTGCGGGCTCATGGTGAAAACCAAGTCGCCGCCGTTCATAATATCCTCGTGCGTGATGTACGATTTATCGAGCGGCCTTCCGTTGAGCGCCGCCGAACGGACGTAGCTGTTCTCAGCCGGATTGTTGAGTGCGACGATGGCAAACTTTTTTCCGTTTTCCAGGTTGATGGTGACACGGTTAAAGAGTGGACTGCCGAGGCAATACATCGGTTGTCCGGGATTCACTTGATAGAACCCCATCGCGCTCAGCACGTACCACGCGGACATCTGACCGCAATCTTCGTTGCCGCTCAAGCCGTCGGGTTGGTCGGTGTACTGCTCGCGCATGATTCTGCGGACAAGCACCTGCGTTTTCCACGGTGCTCCCGCATACGTATAGAGATACGCCATGTGGTGGCTCGGCTCGTTGCCGTGCGCGTACTGCCCGATGAGCCCGCTGATATCCGCCTGATTCCTGCCGGTGAGCGAGGTGTTTGTTGTAAACAACGTATCCAGCCGCGCGATGAATTTCTCGCGCCCGCCCATCATTTCTATTAACCCGTTCACGTCGTGTGGAACGAACATACTGTACTGCCACGCGTTGGCTTCTGTGTAATCCAGCGTAACAGCGTAGGGGTCGAACGGCTCCAACCAGCCGCCGTTTCGCCTGCCGCGGAAAAATCCGCTCGCGGGGTCGTACATATTCCGCCAACGCTGCGCTCGGTAACTAAAGAACTCCGCATCATCCTTCTTCCTAAGAGCGCGAGCCATTTCTGCAATTGTCCAGTCGTCGTACGCGTACTCAAGCGTCTTTGAAACTCCCTCCGGCTCTTTATCACCGGAGATGTAGCCGTCTCGTCTGTACGCGCCAAGCCCGAAGTGGTCCTGGTTCGCGCTTTTCTTCATCGCTTCGAGCGCCTTCTCCGCGTCAAACCCGCGAATGCCCTTCATATACGCGTCGGCAATCACAGGAACTGAATGGTACCCGATCATGGTCCATGTTTCGTTCGCGGCAAGCTCCCACACAGGGAGCAGACCGCCCTGCTCGTACTGTGAAAGGAACGTGTTGAGAAAATCAACGGTGCGTTTTTGCTCAATGATAGTATAAAGCGGATGTGCGGCACGGAATGTATCCCACAACGAAAAGACAGTATAATGGTCGTATCCCTTTGCATTGTGAGTCTGTTTATCAATGCCGCGATATCTCCCATCGACGTCTGAAAACAAATTCGGTGCAAGCATCGTGCGATAGAGCACAGTATAGAATACCTTGCGCTGGGATTCGGTTCCGCCGGTGATCTCGATTTTACCTAGAGCGCGGTTCCATTCTTCGCGCGCGTCTGTGCGGACTTCGTCGAAGTCCCATTGCGGAAGTTCGGCTTGTAAGTTCTTCCGGGCGCCTTCGATATCAACCGAAGACAACGCAACGGCGAGAAGGACTTGTTCGTGTTCATCGGTCGAGAACGTCACAAATGCTTTGACGGATGTTCCTCTTGCCTCCATGCTGTCGCGCCGGTCGCCACCCAACACGGTACCACGTTTCGCGAACGGCTTCGAGCTTTGAATCACAAAGTACACAAGTTGGTCGGGCGCCCAACCCTTGGAGCGGCGGTAGCCGACTATCTCGCGGTCGGAAGTGAACTTCACCATCGCGTCGAGCACTCTATCGGGACCGATTCCGTGGACGAGGTCGAGAATGACATTCGCTTGCTCGGCTTTGGGGAAGGTATAGCGGTGCAAACCGACGCGTTTGGTCGCCGTCAACTCAACACTGATCTTGTAGTCATCCAGCGTCACGGAGTACGACCCAGCGGACGCGCGCTCCCTCGCGTGACTGAACTTTGAGCGATAGCCGTGAGTTAAAGTATCACCGCGTTCGGTGCGAAGCTCACCGACCGTTGGCATGAGCAGTATGTCGCCATAATCGCCAATCCCAGTACCGGAAAGGTGTGTGTGACTAAATCCCAACATCACGCTATCGGTATAGTGGTAGCCTGCACAAGCATCCCATCCTTCTACGCGTGTGTCGGGACTTAATTGCACCATCCCGAAGGGCAGCGAAACGCCGGGATACACATGCCCGTGTCCCCCGGTGCCGATAAAGGGATTGACTTCATCGGCAAGCTGTCGGGGAGTTTGTCCCCGCAGCATCATAATGAAAAATGGAATCATACACACAGTTATAGAAAACGTTTTCATAAGGCGGCTTTGTGTTAGTTAGCGGTAACGGTAGTAACAAACATACGAAAACAGTTCGGCAGATGCACGGACGATTGCTGATTCACTTGACTTTAAAATCAGACTTCCCTACTTTGATTTCAGCGCTTTTCACCACGCTGCTGTAACTTAGCAACCTTTTTTAAAGAATCACCCGGTACAATGGCTTCGACAAAACCTCCCATACGCGAAGCGGGATCCCGCTCGTCTGCGCAGAGCCTTACACCAGCCGAACGCGCGATGCAGGAAGTGTACAACGCGAACATCCTTTCCCGCATCGAGGAAGTAGCCCGTGTCGGCAGTTTCCGGTGGAAGCCGACAGTTGGCAGGCTGGCGCTCTCCGCCGAGCTGTACCGCATGCTCTCGCGCACCACTGCGCAGTTCGATGGGACGATGGAGCGCTTTCTTGGCTTTTTCCATCCGGAAGATCGCGATGAGTTATTGGACACGCTCCGACGCGCTCTTCGCAAGGAGCAGTCGTTCCGCCAGCTCGCCCGCATCGTCCGCCCCAATAAAGAAACCCGCGTGCTTGACATCGCAGGGAACGTCATACCAGACGAGAGCGGCATCATCGTCGAAGTGTATTGCATCTGCCGCGACATCACTGAAGAGCAATTGATTGAAACCCGCCTGCTGCAAAGCGAGGCG
>JAKEEG010000095.1 GCA_022616555.1 Ignavibacteriota bacterium
ACAGAGCACGTGAGCGCGAAACGCCAGTTGCCTTTACGACAGCAGATAAAGAAGAAATCGAGCAGCGGATGCATGGCCAAGATGCTCCCTTGTTGTTAAAGGGTGCACCGGGTCTTTATTCGTTCTCAAGTGATGGTACCGGGAATGGCGAAGCCAGACTCTTTGTCCGCGGGTTCAATCAAAACTATGTGCAGGTGATGATCAACGGCATCCCAACAAACGACCCGGAGTCTAACTCCGTCTATTGGTCAAACTGGGGTTCTGTTTCTTCAGCAGCTGCCTCCATTCAGTTACAGCGCGGTGCTGGTTCGTCATTGTATGGTGCAGGCGCGTTCGGGGGCGCATTCAACATTGTCACGGGCAATGCAAGGCCCCGAAGCTTGTATGGTGTTAACCTTTCGCTCGGCGACCCGACGAACACCATGTATGGTGTCGATTTAAACACCGGTTTAATCAACGATGCGTTTGCTGTATCTGTTCGACTCGACCGTAAAATTGCCGAGGGCAATCGACGCGGCTCACGTTACGAGGGGTTTAACTACTACTTCTCTGGCTCTTGGTATATGGACCAACAGCAATCGTTGAAGCTTATCCTTCATGGCGCGCCGCAGAAGCACGGCTATTCATTTTCAAACGATATCAGCTACTTCAAGTATTTCGATTACAAAGCTAACTCTGCTCCGTGGCTGCCGCGAAGTGTTGTCGACCAGCTGCCAGCAAACGCAAATGACGGTAAAGCGAATTATGGCCTGACGGATGGTCGTAGGGAATTGGTCACCTCCGACCTCGTTGCCCTTGCGCATAACCACTTCCACAAACCGCAGCTCGAGTTGCATTACAGCTACGACATTGATGCAGTTTCCTCACTCCGTGCCACCGCATTTTACTCACGCGGACGCGGCGGCGGATCGAGCCTGAACAGCGGCGGATTTATTCCCAACTCTGCCCGCGGACCGAACGGCGAGATTGCTGACCTTGCAAGCGCAACAACTTATCTTGCCAACGCGTATCAGCGGGACAGTTATTCATTGCACCAACAGGGTGGAATACTTGCCAACTATGAAACTCGGTTGAATGATGCGCTCAAAATCACTGCTGGAGGCGAGTTCCGCTCCTGGACAGCTGACCACCCTGGGCACTATGTCAACCTCTACGGAAAGCCATGGATTAGTACAAGCGCACAACAGTATGGTGTTCAAGATTCAACTGGAACACCGACAGGCACGTTTAGGCGCCGAGTGTATCAAGGCGATTTAGCTCAGGAAAGCGACACCGATATATTCGGGTGGGAACTGGCGACAGATGACCCGACGTACCGCACACAATACAGGAACTATCGCGGTGAAACGCCGCAGTTCACGCTCTTTGCGAACGCCATCTGGGAAGTGATTCCTGCGTTGAACATTACTGCGACATTGCAATATCAATGGTATCAGTACAAGCTTACCGAGAACATGCCAAGCGAGAATGCGATTGGGCGCCGCCTGACGTTTGCAGAAAAAGCGAGCCGCGGCCTTGCCCAGGATGCCAACAAAGAAGGTCCCGCCGGCAATGGTAAATTCTATATGGCGGAGTATGTCGGCGCAACTAACACCATTCTTAACTGGTATGAGTTTGATCTTGTAAACGCAACCAGGAGCCGGGGCTTCGTACAACCGAAGTTTGGGTTTAACTACAACGCAACTGAGAATATCAACGTCTTCGGTAACTTTGCTCACGTCGAGCGGTTTGTTGACCTGAGCATCTATTATAACTCCGGCCGTGTTAACCCTGCGGCTGAGGATGAAAAATCCAATCAGTTCGAAGCAGGAATTGGCTGGACATCACGAGATATCAATGCAAAATTGAATGGTTACACGATGACCTGGGATAACAAGTCGGCTCGCATCCAGGATGTCAGCAAAGCCGGACTGCCAGGATATGACCGAAACGGCTTCCGTTCAATTTTGGTCGGCGCATCGTCAAACCGAGGATTGGAGTTCGAGTTCACAACACGGCTCGCGGCACTCACATCGATGCTGAACGGCTTTGGGCTTCGCGGCTCGCTAACCGTCTCCCAAAACAAATGGGAAGAAGTACTTGAATCCGTAAAGACCGATCCGTCAAATGGTGCCCGCCAAGTCTTTAACGCAAGCGGACGCAATGCAGCTGGTGCAATCGACACCGTATTTATGGACGAGCTTGCCGGCACACGGGTAGGCGGTTCCCCGCAAACGATGGCTTCTCTTGGCCTTGTCTATCAATGGGAAGGTTTCTTTGCCGGTATCGACATGAATTACTATGCTGATCATTACGGCCTCGATGGCGACACTTATAGCCGTGTCGACGGAGAATGGGATGCTACCAAGACAACATTTACCTACGTGTACGACCAAAAGCTCCCGGACAGAACAATCTTCGACGCCCAAGCGGGTTACAGGTTTGAAACTCCGTTTGGTATCAAGGCAGCAGTCTCTGCCCAAGTTCTTAATTTGTTCGACAAGAAGTATTTGGCTGACATTGATAACTTTGGAGTCCAACCGGGTTATCTGCGCAGCTTTAGGGTAAATGTCAATTTGGGCTTCTAATTCTTTAATAGCTTTATCGGTTTACACAAGCCGCCTCCTATTTGAAGTTACAAGGGGGCGGCTTTTTTGTTGGGGCTTGTTTAAAGAAAGCCACGAAGACACAAAGAACACTAAGTAGAACAAAAGGGATGAATTAACCCATTTCTTCGTGCCCTTTGTGCCTTTGTGGTTTGTTCTTCTTTTGAATCAATTTAGATGTACCACTCCCCTGCGGCTAGTATCAATTTTTTGAGTGTCGCTTCGGCGGGCGATTTTTCAGTATCGTGCGGTCAACTTATTGTAGTGTAAGATTTCCTTGTATAAAACCTAAGGAGAGAAGGCGTCCCCATCCGCCAGATGGGGCTTGCCTGCCTTGCTTCACTCTCTGCAAGAGAGAATCCGCCGTTCGCCCTTCTAAAAACCGGAGGGCTTTTGCGGAACGGACGGCTGTTAGGGTCCGGTGAAGGATGGACGATCCATGACGTTGAATCGTCGCACGACAGGCAAGAGGCCGAGCGGGTGTTTTCGTTTTGGCTTCTTGAACAGCTTTGGTGCTCGGCTGTCACCTTGAGGACATTCGACGCGGTGCGCTTTCCGCGGATTTGCCCCGGTTGCCCGGGGTGTCGTCCCAGCACAAGACTATCGCCCGGTGCTGGTTGGCTACTGCCAAAAGGTCACACGCCTTCTACAGCTTAGGAATAATGCGGATTTCACGGATTCACGCGGATGAGCACGCCCCGCCGAAAAACGGCGGGACATCCCGCTACAAGACAGCGGGATTTCGCATAAAACGCTCAACAAAAAACGTGGATTCGGAAATTCTGAATGATGCCTAAAACTCGATATCGTGTATATAATAATATACACAATAAATAATTTAATGAAATTAATGCTACCGAAGATACTTAGGAAAATAAAATTTGTCAACTTATGTTTTATAGTTTTTGGGCTTATTTTTTATAATTTCTTTTGCCAATATACAGTAGCGAATTAGACTTGTCAACTCGAATTTTAGAAAATCGTTACTCGAAATTTAGAATATGTTGAGGGCGTTCAGTTTCCGGTAGGCATTTCTACGAAAGAACGACCCTACAAACAACATAACGCAATATACACAACGACCCAGTCGCTTGTCAATACAAGATTTGTAATTTGTTTGTACAATTTTGGTAAAAAGATTGTACCAATTTTGTAATAAAAAACTTTGCCACTAAGACACTAACCTGCCTGCCGGCAGGCAGGGACACAAAGGAAAATGCAATGATACAGAACTTACGGTTACTCAATGATAAATACATGTCATGCCCGCGGATTTTAAGCGGGCATCCACAGAATGGATTCCCGACTAAAGCATTCGGGAATGACAGGAGCCTTTTTTTTGCCGCTAAGCACAAACATTTTGAAACAAGCATTTTGTTTGTACTTTTGTTTATATTTTCCCTCACCAGCTGTGCGCCGCGGGGTGAGCGCACTCCCCTACTTCTTATCTCGATCGACGGGTTTAAGCCGGAGTATTTGGAACAACATCCCACTCCGAACTTACACCGGCTGATGCAGGATGGCGTGCTGGCGGAAGGGATGACTCCGGTGTTTCCAAGTAAGACATTTCCAAATCACTACTCGTTGGTAACCGGACTGTACACGGAAAACACGGGAGTCATTGCCAACAATATGTACGATCCGAAAAGCAAGGAGTGGTTCTCGCTGGGCAATCGCGAGGCCGTAATGAACGCTAACTGGTACGGCGGCGAGCCGATCTGGGTGACGGCGGAGAAGCAAGGCGTGAAAGCGGCGACAATGTTTTGGCCCGGCTCGGAAGCGCCTATCAAAGCCGTGTACGCAACTCGATGGATGCCGTATGACGGCAATTTACCGTATAGTGCGCGGGTAGATTCCGTCATCGCATGGCTTTCAGTTCAAGACACCACGCGCCCTGACTTTCTTACGCTGTATTTCAGTGGGGTTGACGATTACGGTCACAGGTATGGACCTGAGAACAAGGATTCGATGGCTGTGGCTGTTGGGCTTGTGGATTCGATGATTGGGTATTTGCTGAGCGAGCTGGAGCGCGTTGGATGGCTTGGCAACATTAACATTCTTGTTACATCAGACCACGGGATGGCGCAGCTTTCCAACGAGCGCGTGATTTTACTGGATTCGATCATCGACATGGACGATGTACGGATGGTGGATTGGAATCCCGTTGCGATGATGTATGCCAAAGAAGGAAAGCTCGACGCCGTGTATAACGCGCTCAAGAAATCTGAGTCGCATTACACGGTCTATAAAAAAGAAGAGATACCGGAAATCTACCACGTGAAGAACAACGACCGCGTGCCGGACATCATGATGGTTGCCGATGTGGGGTATGCGATTACGACGAAAAAAATGTTCGACGAACGCGGCGTAGGCGGCGGGACGCACGGGTATGATAATCGTTCAAAGGAAATGCAGGCGCTCTTTCTCGCTTACGGCCCGGCGTTTAAGCAGGGCGAGCGGATTCCGACGTTTCAGAATATTCACGTGTACGAGTTGATGTGCAGCCTGTTGGGTTTGAAGCCCGCCCCAAACGACGGGCACCCGGATAGTTTGAGGCATGTGCTGAGGTAAGCACCACCACACGCAGGCGACGTGGCGTCACGCCGCCTTCACTAATTTTTGGAGTATGTCAGACATTTGCCAAAGGCATCCCTTCGGGACTTGTCTGACATTTACAATGGACAGGAAGAAATGCCTGTCCTACCCCTGTGCATTTTTCCTTGTTGCAAAACGGTCATTTTTTGGCTATATTGTTAGTCCGGTTGTCGAATGCCATTCAGAAATCCGCATTCTACATTCCGAATTTGGTTTGGGGTCGTAGTTCAGCTTGGTTAGAACGCCTGCCTGTCACGCAGGAGGTCGCGGGTTCGAGTCCCGTCGGCCCCGCTCTCTTAAGTTTCAAGTCTAAAGTTTCGAGTTTAAAGTTTAGATGCTGAAATAATTCTGCATGCCTGCAGGCTTTTAGCATGCATCCACCTACTGGATTCCCGACAAAAGCATTCGGGAATGACATACTGGAAAAACAGAAGCCTCCGCGAATACGGAGGCTTCTGTCGTTTTAGGCAAGTTATTAGAATGTCATTCAGTCTTCTTTCGGGTAGGACAGGCATTCCTGCCTGTCCCCCGAAAAGGTCAGACAAGAATGTCTGACCTACTCAAACCACGCTGTGAGAGCCTAATTGAAGATGTAGCGGATACCGAATTGCGCCTGCCACCGTGAGAACAAGCCCGGATCATTGATGAACGTCTGGCTTACTCCGGTAAAGTAGAACCGCGGCGCCTGACCGGGTCCGCCAAAGTCGTTCAGCCGTAACGGAGCAAGAGCCGAAGTCGTCGCCACCTGCCGCACACCCCAATCCGAATTGATCAAATTGGCAACATTCAGGATATCCAGGTTTAACTGGACTGTCTGCTTGCTGCCAAACGCCTCGAATGAAATATCTTGCAGGATTTTCAGGTCGATATTGCTGAACCATGCATTCACTGCACCAAAGCGCTCGGCGATCTCGCCCTTGTGTTCACTCAAGTATTCGTCCTGATTGATAAAGGCGAACAACTGAGCGTAAGCCGGATCTGACTTGGGTAACTCAGTGCCGCCAGTCGCAGCACTCATGAGAATGATATCATTCGCATCGCGCGGGATGTAGATCAGGTCGTTCCCCGCCATGCCATCGCCGTTCACGTCTCCCGAGTACACATAGGAGTAGCGGTTCCCTCCTGCTCCAGCAAACCTGTTGCCTTCCGCCACCTCAAAGAAAACGCCGAAATTTGTCGCAAGCGCATCCGACCACGTGTGGCGGTATGTGAACACGCCAGTGATGCGGTGCCTGTTGCCGAACTCCGAGAAGTTTAAGCCGGGTTGGTTTGGGTTTCCTTGCACGGGGTTCTCAGCCCAGAGCACGCTGGCGATCTCAGTGGACTTCAGTTGGTTCTTCGCCTCGAGATTTGTGTATGCGACTGAGGCATTCAAGCCGAAGTCGAATTGTTTTCGCAATTGAGCGGTGATGGTGTAGTTGTAACCCTCGTCGGTGTTGTCAAGAATATAGATACCTGCACCGAAATCGGGATTGAGCTCGCTCGCCCCCGCTCCACCATAGTACGGCCTGCCGTCGGGTAACGTGCGAACAGGCGCGACGAGGTCTGCGTTTCGGACGTACACGGCGTTGACGTCCTTGCTATAGAGAACCTCAAGAGTGCCGAGCACATCCCATGGCAATTTGTGGTCGATTGCGGCATTGGTCGTCCAAACTTGCGGCCATTTGAAATCCTTCACCGTCGAATTTACGTCGAATGAACGAAGGTGCGCCGGCAAATTCGGATTTTGTCCCGGATTGGAAATCTGATTACCCAGCCAGACGAACGGCAAGCGTCCTGTGAAGAGCCCCGTGCCGCCGCGAACTTGCGTTGAGCGGTCACCTGTGACGTTCCAGTTAAATCCCACGCGCGGTGAAAAGAGCGGCGTGGCATCGGGGAACTTGCTCTGGTCAACGACTTCGGTTTGCCCGTTTTCATCCAATGCGTTCAGCCCTTTTGAAAACGGATTATCAACCGGTTCGGTAATATAAATCGGGAAATCGACGCGCAAGCCGAGTGTTACGTTAAACGTCGGCGAGATGAGATATTCATCTTGCGCGTAGATGCCAAGCTGGCCGACATCGAGGTCCTCGCCCTTGAAGGGACCGGTTCCGATCATTCCGCGGAAATCGATCTGGCTTGGGTTGAGGGGGTCAGTTGCTGCCATGAAGTCAGCTATTGACGCAAACGTCGTTGCAGCAAACGGCAGACCAAACAAGCCGTGTCGGAAAATGTTAAACGAGTTGAAGAAGTGGAACTGCTCGTAGTTCACGCCTACGGTAATGACGTGGCTGCCTGAGAAATAGCTCAGGTTATTGGTAAACTGCCACACATCCTGGTCGAGAACGTTATGGATTGAAAACGGCTCATGCCCAATTGTCGTGTAGGTAACGCCGCCCTCTCCTATTTCGATAGTCGGGAAGTCTTCGCTGAAAGGTTCACGGAAATCGCGGAACCGGTTGTAACTGGCGAAGAACCTGTTGGCAAAACCTTCGAACCTGCTGTTAACTTCGAGCGCATACGAACTTAACTGGTTATTGATACGATAGCCTGCCTTGTAGAATGGCAGACTGTTCTCGTTCGGTCCTCTGCCTGTGCCACCGAAGCTGAGCACGAATGGATGCGGTGGGAGTTCTCGCCGTGCATCAAGCAAATTATAGCGGAACGTTAAATTGTGATTATCGTCGATGTTCCAATCCAGTTTGGCGAGAAGTTTTTCGTTGTTGGTCTCGTGAACGTATCCCTCATACGTGCCCGGGTCATATTGATACTCTTGAATCATACGCTGCCGGATGGCATCCATCGTTGCAGCATCGACGCGGGAAATGCCGAATCCCGAACTGCCATTGCGGCTCGCGACGAAATTCGTCCCCGGGTCATCTCTGCGTTCAAGCTCGCCGTTGATGAAGAGGAAGAGCTTGTTCTCCATAATTGGCCCGCTCACGGTAAATCCGGACTGGTTGAACGAGAGGCTCGGGTTGGCGATAACATCTTTGCCGGCGACCGTGTTGCCGACAAAATCCTCGCTACGGATAAAGCTATAGAGCGACGCGCGGTACTGGTTTGTTCCGCTCTTGGTAACGGTGTTGATGCCCGCTCCACTGAAACCTCCCTGTCGCACATCGAACGGCGCGACGGAAATCTGTACCTGGTCGACTGCGTCGAACGGAACAGGCTCTGCGTTGGCTTGACCGCCCGGCGCTGGGTCGTCCAGCCCATACGGATTGTTGAAGTACGAGCCATCCAGCGAGATGTTGTTGTAGAGCCAGTTTCTTCCTCCGAAGCTGAAGTTTCCGTCGCTGCGCGGGTCGAGGCGTGTCAAGTCGCGCGTGCTGCGCTTAATAGAAGGCAGGCTAGTAACTTGGTCGCGGCCCACGTAGGTTTCCGCTCCGGTTCTGCCACTGTTGAGAACTTCATCGCGTTCGGCAGTGACGACAACCTCTTTGCCGGTAATCGTCTCCTCCACAAGGTCAAAATTGATTGAGGCTTCCTGGCCCAGGCTGAGATAAATATCACTCTGGCTCTGAGTCTTGTAGCCCACATAGGAGATCGTGATGGTATACGGCCCGCCGATTCTCATGTTGGGGATATTATATTGGCCGGTCACTCTGGTCGAGGCGCCGTACCTCGTGCCGCTCGGCTCGTGCGTTGCAATGACGTTGGCGCCAACAAGCGCTTCGCCATTATCGGATCGCACCATGCCGGTCAGGCTGGCCGTCGTCACTCCCTGCGCCTGAGCCTCGCTGCCAAGTATCAGAGCGAAGACAATCGCGCCGATAACGCTGGTCAACCTCAGAGCAAACAGCGATCTGGTTAATTGCATAGACATCCTCCCATACTGTAAGTTAAAAAATGATGCTGGTGAGTATTGATGTGTAACGGGGAACCTAGTTGCGTGAACTGTCGTATTGACGTTCATAGAGTAAAAACGCTCTACACTACAGCGTGGTGGGTTTGTGAACTTGACTAATATAGCAAATAAATTGAGTATTTTGTCAAGTTATTTTTAGACCTTTTCGGCACACGGGACCATAGGTATTCCGGGTTAGTCCTCGGGAGAAGAAGTGGACAAATTTACATATTTATTTATTGGGGATGGAAGCACACACCCCTAAATCCCCTCTCTCTTTCCCACCAGCGTACGCTACAGAGGGGACGACAGGGGTGTGTTATCTAGTCAAAGCGCAAACCTGGCGTCTAAACCCTTTTGATTTTTAGCAAGTTCTTCTTATATTTGACACGATTTGAGAAAGACTACAACGAAATCCAGACGAAAACGAAGAACAACAATGACAGATAGCGCGACCGTAGTAGCACCCAAGAAACAAAGCTCCCGTTTGATGGGGCTTTCCCGTGAGACTTTGCTAAAGTGGTACGAGGAAATGCTCTTGATGCGGCGCTTTGAAGAAAAAGCCGCTGAACTTTATCGAAACGGTAAGATTGGCGGTTTTTGCCATTTATACAACGGACAAGAGGCAGTCTCAACCGGTTCGGTTGGAGCACTCACGCCAGATGATTACGTAATTACAGCTTACCGCGACCACGGACTTGCGATTTCCAAAGGCGTGGAACCGAAAGCGATCATGGCGGAGTTGCTCGGCAAAGTTACCGGTACAACCAAGGGTAAAGGCGGCTCGATGCACATCTTCGACCGCGAGAAAAATTTCCTGGGCGGGCACGCCATTGTCGGATCGCACATACCGCTCGCGACAGGCGCGGCGTTCGCCAGCAAGTATCGCGGCGAGAAACGAGTCTGTCTCTGTTACATGGGCGACGGAGCGACGAACATCGGTGCGTTCCATGAGGGATTGAACTTAGCCGCGCTGTGGAAGCTGCCGGTTATTTATATCATCGAAAACAACCAATACAGCATGGGAACGTCGGTAGAACGCTCATCTGCCGTCGATGATCTTTCTAAGAAGGCGCTCGCTTACGACATGCGCCGCGGCGTCGTGAACGGCAGTGATGTGCTGGAAGTATACAAAGCTGTAAAAGCCGCAGTCGAACACGCTCGTCAAACCTATGAGCCGACGCTCTTGGATATCCGGACATTTCGGTACCGCGGGCACTCGATGTCCGATCCCACTCACGGCCACTACCGCACGAAAGAAGAAGTCGAAGCTTACAAGAGTCACGACCCGATCGACCTCTTCGCAGCCATCTTAAAAACTGAAGGCATCATCGACGACACCTATCTGGAAAAGGTTGAGAAGAAGATTAAGGAGATCGTAACCGAGTGTGTCGAGTTCGCGGAAACCAGTCCTGAACCGCCTCCTGACGATCTGTGGACAGATGTGTACTACGAATAACGTTTATGTGGAGCACTGAATGGCAATAGTCAGTTTACGTGAAGCACTCAACCAGGCGATGGATGAAGAGATGGCGCGTGATGAGCGCGTCTTCTTGATGGGCGAGGAAGTCGCCCAGTATAACGGCGCATATAAAGTCAGCCAAGGGTTGCTGCAAAAATACGGCGCCAAACGCATACTCGATACGCCGATTGCCGAGGCTGGATTTGCGGGAGTGGGTATCGGTGCGGCGATGGTGGGATTGCGTCCCATCGTGGAATTCATGACGTGGAATTTTTCTCTCGTTGCGTACGACCAGCTCGTGAACAACGCTGCGAAGATGTACTCGATGTCGGGCGGGCATTTCCATGTTCCCATTGTTTTCCGCGGACCGGGCGGCGCTGCGCACAACCTTGCAGCAACGCACTCGCAAGCGCTTGAATCCATCTACGCGCACATTGCGGGCTTGAAGGTTATCGCGCCTTCAACTCAGAAGGACGCGAAAGGGCTGCTAAAATCTGCGATTCGTGATGAAAACCCCGTGATCTTCATCGAGAGTGAAGTAATGTACGGCGAGAAAGGCGAGATCCCTGAGGGCGAATACACGATACCCATCGGAGTCGGCGAGGTAAAGAAAGAAGGCACCGACGTAACGATTGTCTCTTGGTCGAAAGCGCTTCAACACTTTGTGATGAAATCCGTTCCGGAATTGGAGAGATTGGGCATCAATGCGGAGATCGTGGATCCGCGCACCATAAAGCCAATGGATTACGACCTGATTGTCGATTCCGTCAAGAAGACCAACCGGCTCGTTGTCGTGGAAGAGAGCTACCCGTTTGCGGGCGTTGGCGCGCAGATTTCACACGAAATTTCGCGCCGGGCGTTCGATTACCTCGACGCACCTGTTGAGAGGGTTACGCAGGAAGATGTGCCCCTCCCCTACAACTCGAAGCTTGAAAAAGCCTCACTGCCCAACGTCGAAAAAATTGTGCGGGCGGTGCGAAAAGTCATGTACATGGATTGATTGTTACCTAAGGAACCCGATGGCAACTAAAGTCTTAATGCCGAAACTTAGCGACACGATGGAGGAAGGGACGATTCTGAAGTGGGTGCGGAAGGAAGGCGAAAAAGTGAAGCAAGGTGAGACTATCGTGGAGATTGAGTCGGATAAAGCGGATATGGAGCTCGAGGCATATGACTCGGGTGTTCTGCGGAAGATTTTGATTCCCGAAGGCGGGAAAGCGCCCATCGGTGCTTTGATTGCCGTTATCGGAGAAGCAAACGAAGACATCGCTGCATTACTGGCAGATGCGCCCTCGCCGCAACCGGCGAAAAAGGAAGAGAAAAAGGAAACGACGGTCCCTATTCCGTCACAATCCGCAGCGCCGATGTCCACCGCTCCTCAACATGCTCAACCGGGAGATGGCAAGGTGAAAGCCTCTCCGCTTGCGAAGCGGCTAGCTAAAGAGCACAGCTTGAGTCTCGGTTCCATTCCGGGTACTGGACCACAGGGCCGCGTTGTCAAGCGTGACATTGAGAGCGCGCTCTCGGGCAAGATGCCTGTCTCCCGCGCCGCCGCAACGATTGTCCCGGGTACAGCGCAGGAAGTACCACTTTCCCCCATCCGCAAGACTATCGCCAAACGGATGACGGAAAGTAAAAATACCGCGCCGCATTTCTATGTCACGGTAGAAATCGACATGGAGCCGGCGATGGCGTTCCGCGAGCAAATCAACAATGCGACGGATGTGAAGCTGAGCTTCACAGATATTATCATCAAGGCGTCCGCCGCAGCATTGATGAAACATCCGATGGTCAATGCAACTTACTTGGGAGATAAAGCTCGGCAGTATCACTATGTGCACATAGGGGTGGCTGTGGCACTTGAAGAGGGATTGGTAACTCCGGTGGTGCGAAACTGCGAACAGAAGCGCATTGACCAAATCAACCATGAATTACGTGATCTCGTCGAACGGGCGCGCAACAGAAAGCTGAAGCCGGACGAGTATACAGGAGCGACATTCACAATCAGCAATTTAGGGATGTTCGGCGTTGAGGATTTTGTTGCCATTATCAATCCGCCGGAGGGCGCCATCCTTGCGGTAGGTTCGATTGTTGAAACGCCGGTAGTGAAGGACGGCGCGATTGTCATCGGGCACACTATGAAGGTGACGATTTCCGCCGACCATCGGATTATCGATGGTGCGGTCGCCGCGAGGTTCCTGCAAGATCTGAAGAAATTCATGGAAAGCCCGGCTGCGCTGACGCTGTAACTGCCATTTGTGTGAAATCTCTACCTCTTGAACCCGACCCGAGGTCGGGTTCTTTTTTATCCAATTTACGAGATACGACTCATGAGTAAGCGTATTTCAGAAGAATTCTCGGGGCCGATGCTTCCCTTCATCGCGCTGTGTGTGGCGCTAAACCTAACGGTGGGGCAAGTCGCGGCAGCACTAAAGCTCCCTCTCTATCTCGATTCGCTCGGCACTGTGTTGCTTGCGGTGCTCGCCGGCCCAGTTTCCGCGATTGTAGCCGGGAGTTTTGCCAATCTTCTTGCTTCAGCAATGGGCAATCCGCCGATGATGTTTTTTATTCCCGTCGTTATCGTTATTGGGGGCGTCACCGGCATGTTTGCGAGATTCGGCTGGTTTCGCCGCTGGTATTTGGTCGTCTTGGGGGGTATATTACTGGGAATACCCACAGCTGGGCTTTCTTCGGTTATCTCCGCTTACGTGTTTGGCGGGGTCACGATGGGCGCAGCGGATTTTATCGTGCTGTTTTTCCGTTCACAAGGATTTTCGCTTCACCAAAGCACGCTTATACAAGCCTTCATCATGGACCCGTTCGATAAGGTCGTAACGTATTTGATAGTATTCATTCTGCTCAGAAATTTACCGGAGCGGTTACTCAATCGTTTCCCGGGCGTATTAAACATCAAACCGAAGCAATCGGATCGCGGTCTCAATTCCAATGCGCCTTGAGACGCTCACCAAAACGTCGCTCGTCTTCTTCTTCATTGTGCTGTCCTTTCTGGCCGACTGGCAGACCAACCTCCTTCTCTTTGCCGGTTTCAGCCTGCTTGGCGCACTTCAGATTTTCCTTCAAACGGAATTTATTTCAATCAGACGGGCTTACAGCCGTTTCCTGCTTTACGCCATCGCCGCCTCGGCGCTTATTACTGTCCTGAATGGCTTTTTTTTGCGCGACGGCGACGTTGCCGCCGAGGTTCTGGGTATTACGTTCTATGACGCAGGGCTTCAGTTCGGCATAACGACGGGCGCGAGGCTTGCCGTTATCTCCGTTTCGCTGTTTTTATTCTTTGTCACGACTCCACTACGCAGGCTCATTCAATTTTTTCAGCAAGCAGGATTGCCAGGCCAGCTCACCGTGATTTTGTTTCTTGCGCTGCATTTCATCGGGCAGGTCCCTGCGCGCATCAGCCAAATATACACTGCGCAGGAGGCTCGCGGCGCACCAGTGCGAGGGCATGCAATAGCTCGATTAAAGGCGTTCCTTGCTATTTTGTTTCCGCTCCTGTTGTCATCAATCTCCGAGACCCTCGAGCGGGGTGCTGCATTGGAGGCAAGAGGGTTCCGAGGCGAACTCACCGCTGTGTCTACAACACCATTCCCTCTCGTTTCGAAAGTCATAGCCACGGCTGTTTTTCTTGCAACGCTCTCTTTGCTGGCATATTCCCTTTTGCCATGAACCCAGAAATTTCTCTTCAGGGTTTTTCTTTGAGGTATTCGCCGTCGGCAGACTGGGCGTTAGCCGGTTTAACGCTCTCCATTCCGTCTGGCGCCTGCTGTGCCATTTTGGGCCCGACGTCCTCGGGTAAAACAACCTTACTCCAAACGCTTTCAGGCTTGCTTGGAAAGCACCATCCCGCTGCCGAAGCTCGCGGGGCTTTGTCATTCAAAGACCGCGAGCAAACGACCATCCCGCGCGAAATGCTTTTTCCAGCGGTAGGAATGGTACTCCAAGATCCGTACGTTATGATTTCAGGAATACACGAGACGGTTGAAGAAGAGATTGCGTTCACGCTCCAAAACTTAGGAATTCCGCAAGCTGAAATACGGAGCCGGGTGCGAGAAACGCTTTCGATGCTCCACCTTGAAGAGTTCGCAAGAAGACATCCGCTGCGGCTTTCAGGAGGAGAGCTGCAACGAGTGGCACTGGCAAGTATTCTTGTCGCCAAGCCAAGTGTGTTGTTACTCGACGAGCCGAGAAACTCGCTCGATAGCGCGGGGCAAGATATGCTCGCTCGCTTGTTAAGAGCTCTACGAGGGACAACAACAGTTTTGTTTACTGATTACGATATCGATCTCGCGATGGCGGCAGCAGATTATGTTGTTGTGTTCGATAAAGGCATCTGCACGTATCATGGAGACAAACAGGGATTTCTTGAAAATTTTGAGAAGTTTTCGTCCATACTGTTATCCGATTCATGGACACGCTCACTTCCCCTTCTTGCTAACACTCAGGCCGGAACCTCAAAAATTTCACGGATTCGAAAAATATTTGGACTGAGCAATGCTAACACTTGAGGACGTGACATACGCGTATCCAGGCGGCGAGCCTGTGCTTCGAAATGTCTCGCTAGAAGGTTCGCAGGGTGAGGTTCTGCTTATTCTTGGGCATAACGGCGCCGGGAAAAGCACACTGCTAAAACTGCTGAACGGCATTTTGACGCCGACAAATGGGAGGGTGCTCGTGGAGGGCAAAGACACCAAAACAGTTTCCACGGCAATTCTTGCGAAGGATGTTGCGGTGACGTTCCAAAATCCGCGAGACCAAATTTTTGCGTCGACCATTAACAATGAGGTCGAATTTGGGCCTCGCATTCTCGATCGACCGAACACAAGCGAGTTGGTCAAGGAAGCTTTGAGGCTATTCGGGTTTGCGCAAGAAGGAACGCGACACCCGTACGACCTCCCGCTCTCGCGGCAAAAACTACTGACGGCTGCGAGTGCCGCGGCTTCGGGCGCGTCGATTCTAGCGTTCGATGAACCTAGTGCCGGGCTTTCTATTCCTGAGCGGAGAATACTTATTGAGGGATTGCAGCAAATTCGCGAGAACAAACTAGTGCTCATCGTCTCGCACGACTTGGATGTCTTTCTACCGCTTGCTACGCGGGTCCTTGTTTTTCATCATGGTAAATTAAGTTCAGATGCCGCTCCGAGCATGATTTATCGCGATGAAAAAATATTACGTACGGTTTCCTTGAAACTTCCACTGGCATTGCGACTGCAGAAGTTCCTCAGCTCCGCTCAACAGAAATTTGTGGTGTAAGGTTAGTGGAGGGGTTATTTCTTTGGGATGGCGATGCGGTCGCCGGCTTTCAAGCCATCGGCGATGTCGTTAAGTTCCTTCAGGTCCTGCACTGTAACGCCGTACTTTTTTGCAATCTCCCACAGCGTATCCCCCCTCTTCACCTGATGATAAAACACTTCGTTGGCTGCAGCAGGTGTTAGTGGCTCGGAAGTGCTTGCGATAGAACCATTCGTGCCGGGGGTTTCAATGAGCTTGACCCGCTCGTCCGGCACACTATAAATCGCAAGCTCCTGCCCCGCATAGATGCGCGAGGAACGCAGGGAGTTCCACCTCCGAAGCTCAGAGATACTCACGCCATGTTGTTCCGCGATTTTTTCCAACGTATCTCCGCTACGGACTTTGTACCGGGTCCACTCGGCATTCGAATCCGTACCGTTCGAACCTGTAATGCCGCCGAAGATGCTCGCTTGAACCGGTTTTTCCATGCTGAACGTCTGTTTTTCGTCAAACGACATTTGGTTGACCTTCCTGAACGCTTCGGCCTTCGATTTATCCACCCAGATGACGAGTTCACGATTGATGCTCAGGACGCTGCCGTAGGCAATGCCGTTCCAGTTGCGGATGTCGCTCGCGCGGACATTATACCATTCAGCAATATGACCGATTGTGTCGCCACGTTTGACGCGGTACACAAGCTGCTCCTTGCCAGCAGGCGGCGGTGCTTTTTTCGTCGTGCGCGTTTTACGCGATGTTTCTCGCTTCGCAACGTATGCCTTCATCGCGTCGAAATTCATTCCCGTCACCTTCCCTCCTTCTCCGAAGGGTACCTTTGTTCCGTTCGGCATAATACCCTTTGGCAACGGGATCGCCAGCCGCGTTCCTATCGCTAGCTTTCTACTATTCTTGATGTTATTAGCGTCCTGCAATAACGAAGCAGTCAGCCCATAGCGTCGAGCGATTGTGGAAAGCGTCTCGCCCTTTTTGACTTGATGAAAAGACCAATCGCGTTTCTCGTCTTCCGGAACTTTTGCATAATTCTCGGCGAACAGCTCAGATGTACCTTGCGGAATTCGGAAGGGATAGCCGGTGACACCGGGAGGTGTGCACCATTGCAACAGCTCCGGGTTAAGCTCCTTGAGCGTCTTGACATCAGTTTGAGCACACTTCGCCAGCACACTTAAATCGACGCAATCATCTATCGTTACAACATCGTAGGCCAAAGAATCTAAGGGTTCGATGCCGACGAAACCGTATTTCTCAGGATTGCGAAACATGCGAACGACCGCAATGTATTCAGGCACGTAGTTACGTGTTTGACGGGGAAGGAAAGGCCGCATCGTCCAATAATCCGTTGAGCCGCTGCGCCGAATGGCTTTATACACATTGCCGGCGCCTGAATTATACGCTGCGAGCACCACGTGCCAGTCGCCGAACTCGGAGTGTAAATCTTTCATGTGTCGCGCGGCAGCCCGAGTGGCCTTCTCAAAATCGCGCCGCTCATCAAACCACCAATTGCCTCGCAAACCATAGAGCCTGCCTGTGCCAACCATAAACTGCCAAAGCCCAACGGCTTTCGCCCACGAGCGCGCGTCAGGGCGCAAGCCGCTTTCGATCATCGACAAATAAATAAGCTCTTCTGGGACATTCTCTTCCCTAAAGATGCGTTTCATCATTGGGAAATATTTACCCGATAGCTGTATCCATTTTGTAAAGTGTTGCCTGCCGCGCTCACCCATAAAGAAGGCGATATTCCGCTCTACATAATCGTTGACCGGCAACGCCACTGCGGTTTCCGTAATAACTTCCTCCGGAATAGCGACGGCATCGCTGATATCGACTTTTTCAATAATCTGATTAAGCTGTTCCCGCAAGGCAAAGACTGAGGCTTCGGGGCTAAGGTCATCGATGGTTGCGATGTATTTTTCGTAATCGTCGATAACATTCTGGCTGAGGTCGGTAAATTCCGTGTTTGCTTCGATTCCGGGGAGATAGCTCAGCTCGTTGAGGGCTTGAATGGCATTTTCAAATTCCTGGGCACAGAGCGTAGAATCGCCAACTTCCTGCGCCGTGAGTGCGGCAAGATAAAATTGACGGGCATCTTCGAGCTTCTCGGAGATATAAATCTCTTGGTCGGCAGTGGAATCGCTTTCCGCGTCGAGCGAATCGCTCTTCACTATAAGCGTGTCACCGCGTAATTGTGCGTGAGTAAGTTCAGAAAGTTGAGAAGCAGAATCTCTCGTGCTAGAGGATGTTACTGCCGAAGCGGAATCATTCTTCTCCGATGAATCGACCTCGGAAGCCGTTGAAGCGTCAGAGCGAATCGCATCTTGAGTTGAACAACTGAGTAACAAGCTTCCGATAAGGAGGAGCGATAATCGATTCATCAGTGCCTATATGGTTGCGACATGAAATTTTTTGCTGGTATAAGATACGGCATCCAACAAAAAAACGCAAGCGAATTTGAATCTTGTTATAGGCAACGACCGACAAGGATGATGTGCATCACCCAGCGCGCGGTGTCGGCTAAGCCCTACAGTAGCTCTACAGCGGAATGTTCCCGTGCTTCTTTTTGGGGTTCGCGTCGACTTTGTTTTCCAGAAAGTAGAGCGCCTTGATGAGCCTGGGCCTTGTCTCGCTCGGCATGATCACCTCGTCGATGTACCCCCGCTCCGCAGCAATGTACGGATTGGCAAATTTCTCGCGATACTCTTGAATTTTTTGCTCGAGCGCCTTCTCTTTATCTGCGGCGTGCTCGATGTCTTTCTTGAAGATAATTTCCACGGCGCCTTTCGGTCCCATCACAGCTATCTCCGCCGTCGGCCAGGCAAAGTTCATATCCCCGCGTATGTGCTTGGAGTTCATCACATCATACGCTCCGCCGTACGCTTTTCTGGTGATGACGGTTATGCGCGGAACGGTCGCCTCACAGAACGCATAGAGGAGCTTGGCTCCGTGTTTGATAATCCCCCGCCACTCCTGCTCTGTGCCCGGCAAGAAGCCAGGCACATCTTCAAACACAACGAGCGGGATATTGAACGCGTCGCAGAAGCGCACAAAGCGAGCCGCCTTGAGCGAGGAGTCGATATCCAACACACCAGCAAGGACTGCGGGCTGGTTTGCAACGATACCGATGGACCTCCCCCCTAATCGGGCAAAACCGACAATGATGTTCTGCGCGTACTGCTCGTGAACTTCCATAAATTCAGCATTATCAATAACTTTTTTCAGCACATCGTGCATATCGTAAGGCTTGTTGGGATTTTCCGGTACAACAGTATTAAGCGTCTCGTCCATTCTGTTCGGGTCATCGCCGGATTCAAAAACAGGGGCATCATCTACATTATTTGAAGGCAAATACGACAGCAACTTTTTTATCGACTCAATACACTGGACTTCGTTTTCGGCTGCAAATTGCGCTACGCCGCTTTTCGTTGCATGGGTAGTGGCTCCGCCAAGGTCTTCAAAACTCACATCTTCATGAGTTACGGTCTTCACTACGTTGGGGCCAGTCACAAACATGTAGCTTGTGCTCTTCACCATGAAGACAAAATCGGTCATAGCGGGCGAGTAAACAGCTCCTCCGGCACACGGCCCCATCACTGCTGAGATTTGTGGAACGACTCCTGAAGCGAGGACATTACGCAAGAAAATATCTGCATAACCACCGAGGCTCACTACGCCTTCTTGGATGCGCGCGCCGCCGGAATCGTTCAAACCGACGACCGGGATACCCAGTTTGAGTGCCGTATCCATAATCCTACAGATTTTTTCGGCGTGCGCTTCTGAAAGCGAGCCTCCAAACACGGTAAAATCCTGACTGAACACTACCACCGGTCTGCCATTGATACGCCCAAGACCAGTCACGACTCCGTCGCCAAGGTACTTTTGCTTATCGAGCCCAAAATCTGAGCTGCGGTGCTGGACGAACATACCGATTTCCTCAAAGCTGCCGGGGTCGAGCAATAGGTCGAGTCGTTCGCGAGCGGTAAGCTTACCCTTTTTATGCTGGTCTTCAATGCGTTTTTCACCGCCACCGAGCAGAGCTTTGTCGCGCAACTCATTAAGCTTTTTTATATTGTCACGTTCCATAGGTGTATGCGTTAGGTTGATGTGTTCATAAAGGCAGGAATAGCGTCAATATAGGAAAGCCGGTGGGAGAAAGCAACCATGAATAAAAAAGCCGCAGTGAGTTTAAATGCTCACTGCGGCTTTATAGTTTCTCATCGCACTATGCGCGTTTGACTTTACTGCGCTTTCGAATTCGTGCGGTGATCGCCCGCTCGCCGCCGTTGCCACCGTTTCCACCATAGGCAAGAGCCACCTCCGGCTTGAACTCTTCGCGAACCTCTTCCGGCGCGAGGGCAGATTCAGTCGAAACATGTTGCTTCGAGAAGAACGAATACATTGCGGGAATGACAAAGAGCGTCAGTCCACCCGAAAAAACAAGACCGCCGATGACAGCTAAACCCATCGAGACACGGCTTTCGGCTCCTGCACCCAATGCAAGTGCAACCGGAAGGAACCCGCATACCGTAGAAAGGCTCGTCATCACAATCGGTCGTAGGCGTGCTACCGCCGCACCCTGCACAGCTTCAAGGATGGATAAGCCAGCCTCTTTTCGCTGGTTGGCAAATTCTACAATGAGAATACCATTCTTGGTCACAAGGCCTATCAGCATGATGATGCCGATTTGGCTAAAGATATTCAGCGATTGGTCGAAATACCATAGCGAGAACAATGCTCCCGCCAGCGCTAACGGGACTGTCAGGAGAATAACAAATGGGTCAATAAAACTCTCGAACTGAGCCGAGAGGACTAAATAAATCAGCACTAACGCCAGAACAAAAGCAAACACCATACTCGATGAACTTTCCACAAGGTCACGGGAGGCGCCGTCGAGAGCGGTGGTAAACGTCTCATCCAAGACTTTTTTGGAAATCTCGTCCATCGCTTTAATCCCATCGCCCAACGTGTAACCCGGGGCGAGTCCTGCTGAAACCGTTGCAGAGGAATACCGGTTAAATCTGTACAGTTGCGGAGGCCTACTGTCTTCGGACAGGGTCACGAGATTATCGAGCTGGATGAGCTTTCCTTCCCGATTACGGACAAACAGGGAGCGGAGATGCAGAGGCTCGTTCCTATCCTCACGGGTCAATTGGCCGATAACCTGATATTGTTTTCCATTCATCACAAAATACCCGAACCGTTGTCCGCTGAGCGCGAGCTGGATTGTCTGCGCGATATCCATCACCGATACGCCGAGCGTACGAGCCTTTTCACGGTTGATGCTGACGCGAAGTTCCGGTTTGTTAAATTTCAAATTGAAATCCACAACTGTAAAGGCTGGGTGGCTGTTGGCTTCATCTAAAAATTTCGGGAGCGCCTCTTTGAGTTTCTCCAGACTTGTCGTTTGTAGCACATACTGCACTGGCAAGCCTCCCCGCATTCCGCCGACTGAAATCGTCTGATCCTGGGAAACAAATGCCCGCGCTCCGGTGTATGTCCGAACCTCGCGCGCGAGTTCGTCTGCAATCTCTTGCTGTGTGCGCTCACGTTGGTCTTTCGATTTCAACGCGAGATTCACAAAGCCGGTGTTCACTGAACCGGTTCCGAAACCCGGCGAGGTCATGGCGTACATCGTCTCGCGTTCTGGTACCTTTTCCATTAAATCATTTGCCACCTGCACCATATAGTTATCCATATACTCGAACGTCACTCCCTCTGGAGCCGTTGCCCGCACGCGTACTGTGGAACGGTCTTCGAGGGGAGCCAATTCTGCCGGGATCAGCGTTCCAAACACGACGATCATCACGATAGCCACAGCCATAATCGCAACAGCTACCCATCGCTTACCTAAAAATTGCGCAAGGCTTCTCTGGTACCAGTCGTTAAAGCGGAGGAAAAATGGTTCCGTAAGGTGATAAAACCGGCTGTGGCCTTTTTTGCTTGCCAACACGCGCGAGCTCATCATTGGAGTCAATGAGAGCGATACGAACGCGGAGATGATGACAGAACCAGCAATGACAATGCCAAACTCTCGGAACAGGCTTCCAGTTAATCCGCCGAGGAAGACAATCGGGAAAAAGATAATGACAAGCGCAACTGTTGTGGAGATAATGGCGAGATAGATTTCAGAAGAGCCTTTGAAGGCGGCTTCCGAGGCGCTCATACCGCGTTCAAGCTTTGAATAGATATTCTCCAGCACTACGATTGCATCATCTACGACAATCCCAATTGCCAACACTAATCCCAGGAGCGTGAGGACATTAATTGAGAAGTTAGCGGCGTACATGACAAAGAACGCGCCGATAATCGAAATCGGAATCGCCACTACGGGAATGAGCGTCGTGCGCCAATCGCGCAGGAAAAGGAAAATCACTAATATGACGAGCAGAAACGCAATCAGCAACGTTTCCTCTACCTCTGAGATTGACCTCCGAATATATTTCGTAACGTCGAACCCTATCGCCAGTTGTATATCAGGTGGCAGGTCCTTCTGTATTTGGTCTACTCGCTTATAAAATTCATCTGCAATTGCGACGTGATTAGCGCCCGGCTGGGGGGAAACTGCCACAGCGACCATGGGAATTCCATCCCGGCGAAAAATCGTACGTTGGTTTTCAGCCCCCAACTCAACAGAGCCGACATCCCGGAAACGAACAACATTTCCTCCAGTTTCCTTTACAATCAGATTGCCGAATTCGTCCGGGCTCGTCAACCTGCCCATCGTGCGGACCGTAAGCTCGGTGTTGAGTCCCTCCACTCTGCCGGTCGGCAACTCGACGTTTTCAGAAGAAAGCGCTGTGAGCACATCGCGAGGAGTTAGCGCATACGCGGCAAGCTTCGAAGGAGAAATCCACAGCCGCATGGAGTATCGTTTTTCGCCCCAGATACGCACCTCACTCACGCCCGGAATCGTCTGCATCCGCTCTTTGATCATATCGTTGGCGATGCCGCTCAGCTCAAGTTGGTCTCTTTTATCGCTCCACACCGCAACGCTGACGATGGGGCTTGCGTCGGCATCGGATTTCGATACAATGGGCGGTTCAGCATCCGGAGGAAGGTTTCGCATGGCACGCGAAACACGGTCGCGCACGTCGTTGGCTGCCGCTTCGAGGTCAACACCAAGTTGAAATTCAGCGCGGATATTACTGCTGCCTTCGCTGCTCGACGAAGTCAGCGTACGAATGCCGGCGACGCCGTTGAGCGATTCCTCAAGCGGCTCCGTGATTTGCGATTCAATGACTTCCGCGTTTGCTCCAACGTATCTCGTCGATACGGTAATAATCGGCGGGTCGATAGCGGGATATTCGCGCACGCCCAAAAACGTAAAGGCGATCAATCCGAATAAGACGATCCCCACCGACATGACAATCGTAAGGACAGGACGCCGGATGCTTGTCGCGGAAAGGCTCATACGTTTTGTTCCTTAAAATCGCTTAACGAGTACTATTGAATTACAGAGATTTGCACCGGTGACCCGGAGCGTACTTGCAGAATGCCCGTCGTGATGACTGTATCGCCGGGGGTAATCCCTTTCGTGACCTGAACAGTCGTTGAAGTACGAATGCCGGTCTCCACTTGTTGAGATTCGGCCTGACCATTTTTGAAGAGAAATACCCTCTGTCCTGAGATATCAGGAATCAGAGCTTCACTCGGAATCGTGATGGCTTCCTCAATACGTTGAATGATTAGCTCCACTTCTGCGAACGCGCCCGGAAAGAGTGACCCGTCAGGATTAGGGCTCATCGCGCGCAGCAGGATAGTTCTGGTAGCCTGGTCGATTTTGGGTTCGATGGCATACACCGTACCGTTAAAAGTTTGACTCAGTCCCTGCACGCGGAAGGTAATGGGCATGTTTTTCTTCAACTGTGTGCTGTACTTTTCGGGTATTGAAAAATCGATTTTCATTGGGGAAGTATCCTGCAGAGTCGCAATACGCGTCGTTGGAGCTATATAGCTCCCTTCACTCACATATTTAAGTCCGATTGTGCCATCAAACGGGGCATAGATTTCCGTTTTTGCGATTTGCGCCCCGATCAATTGAATGCTGGCGTTGACGCTGTTAAGCTCGTTCTTTGCAGCATCGTATGCCTCCTGGCTGATGAGGCTACGCTCAATCAACTGACGCTGCCGCTCTTCCGCTTTCACGGCAAGGTCCTTGCGTGAAATCTCACGCTGCAACTGCGCCTGCATCTCCGCGTCGTTGATTTTTACCAGCAGGTCGCCCTTTTGCACTCTGCCGCCTTCAGCAAAATGTATTTTCACAATTTTGCCGGACAATTCGCTGCGGAGCTCGATCTCTTCATTGGCGACCAGGGTTCCTGTCGTAAGTATTTTGTCGTCGAGTGTCTCAGGTTTCACAATGTGCACTGTCACAGGAGTCCGAGAAACGCCGCCCGAAGAGCCGGTTGAATCAGCGCTCTCGAAAGCGGGTTTGAGCTTTGGAAATGCCGCAATCAAAAGCACAACTACAATAGCCAGCCCTAAGAAAATTCGTTTGCGAGAAAGAGCCATAATGGTAGGTCGTAGTCCTGTATGAGAGATTATTCGTACCGTAACGCTTCGATCACGTCGGCGATAGCCGCCTTCCAAGCCGGGTACAAGCCGAACACGATTCCTACAATCGAAGCAAAACTAAAACTGACAACAATAGATGAAATAGAAATCAGCGGCGTTAAGTTCCCGTAGGTTGTAATGATATAGGACGCCAAAATGCCCAGGCCGATACCCAAACCTCCTCCGGTAATGCTCATGGTAACGGATTCAATGAGAAATTGCCACATGATATCCCGTTTGCGAGCGCCGATGGCTTTACGTATGCCGATTTCTTTAGTCCGCTCCGTGACTGAGACGATCATGATATTCATTATCCCAATCCCACCGACGACAAGCGACACCGCGGCAATTCCTGCAAGCAGGAATGTAAATGTTTGCTGTGTCTCCTGAAATGTCGTGATGATATCCGCCTGGTTTTGGATGCGAAAATCGTTGTCCTGGTCTTCGCGCAATCTGTGTTCGCGGCGTAGGATGCGCTCGATGTCCAAAAATGCCTCGTCCATTTTCAGCTCGTTGAGGACTTTGACTGTGATTTGGCTGAGATAATCCACGCCGAAAATTCGCCGTTGGGCTGTGGAGAGCGGAACGATAATCTGGTCGTCGGGGTTTTGCCAACCGCTCTGGCCCTTCGACTCCAGCACACCAATAACGTTGAACGACTGTCCTGCAATACGGATGGTCTGCCCGATGGGCTCCATATTTGGGAACAAATTATCGACCACAACTTGCCCGATCACACAAACTTTGGCGGCGGCCTTTTCTTCTGAATTGGTAAAATACCTGCCCTCGACAGCGCGAAAATTCCTTACCCATTCGTATTCAGGCATTGTGCCGACAATGCGGGAGTTCCAGTTTCTATTTTCAAACTTAACCTGAGCGTTCCGTGAAAACTCAGGCACAACAGCCTCGATGGCTGTCGAGCGACTCGAGACAGCGTCGGCGTCTTTGTTCTGCAGACGCATGCTGCTGCCAAACTGAATTACCACCACTCCCCCGCCACGCTGTGCACCGGGGTTAATGAATAGTAAATTCGAGCCAAGCGATTGTATACGGTCTACAACCGCTTTTTGAGCGCCCTCGCCAATAGCGATCATTGTAATCACTGCCGCCACACCGATGATAATGCCCAGCATGGTGAGCAAGGCGCGAAGCTTGTTGGAAAGCAACGCCATAAGGGCGGTGAGGATACTTTCGCGGAAATTCATTCTTACCTTCTCCCGCCGCCGAGCGGATTGCTGTTGGCACGGATGCGGTCTGTGAATTGCTGGCTGGCGAGCTTCGCGCGGGAAATGGAGGTGATTTGAATCGAATCGCCCTCTTGCAGTCCGCTGACAACTTCGGCATAGTCAAAATTGCTTGCACCCACCTTGATCATCCTGGGAACGAATTCCTCACCATTCTTCACCATCACGACCTTTTCTTTGACCTCATCAGTGTTTCCTACCTGAGACTGTTTGCGCTGGCGCGGACCCGAGCCCGGCTCGCCGAAGAAAAACATTCCGCCACCTCCGCCGAAATTACCACCGCCACCACCGCTCTGAATTCGATTATTGCCTCCGCCTTGACCGCCTCGCTGTGCTCCCATCTGTGCGCGTGCCTTCTCTCGCTCTTCCGGAGACATGTTCTCGAGCAGTCCGCGCAGCTTTGGAAACTCATTCCTTCTCTCCTCTTGAGGCAACTTCCTGATATGCTCAAGCATCGCCTGAAATTCTTCTAGCGCTCCACCACCAGATTTCTTGGCAGTATCCGCTTCAACTTCGGTATGTGCCGTATCCGGCACTTTCAAGGATGCAAGCATCACGCGTCCTTGCTCACTCTGCGGGTCTTTCACGGCTTCCGTGGGCACCAACAGAACGTTTCGTCTGTTGAAAATTTCGATATCGACCGACGTGCTCATTCCTGCTTTCAAACGCAAACCGATGTTTCGTACAAGCACTACGACTTTAAACGTCGTTACGTTTTGCTGCGTTGTTCCGAGCGGGGCGATGCGCACCACTTCGCCCGTGAAACTCTCGTCTGGAAACGCATCCGCAACGACCTTTGCAGATTGTCCCACTCGTACTTTACCGATGTCCACTTCATCAACGTTCGTTTCGACGTAAACTTGTTCCATATCTGCAATCGTTGCCAAGAGTGTTCCGCCCCCTACATTCGAAACGGCGGATGCGATTATTTGCCCCACATCAACCGCTTTCGACAGGATAACGCCATCGATAGGAGCAAGGATGCGCGTGTCACGAAGCCGCTCACCCGCTGACGAGAGAGCCGCCTTCGCTTTCACAAGCTGTGATTGCGTGCGAACATAATCCGTCTGCGTTTGGTCTAATTCCTGTTGGGAAACAAGATTCTTTTCAAACAACTCCTTGTAGCGGGTATGATTGTTGCTGGATTGCTGAAACGCCGCTTCGGCGAGCGCCAAATCGGCTTTCGCCTGCTCGTAGTCGTTCTTGGTCGTTGTCTGGTCGAGAGCGATGAGGAGGTCTCCCCTCTTCGCGGACTGGCCTTCTTCAAAGCGAAGCTCCAGGATCTGTCCGCTCGCCTTCGAACGAATATCGACTTTGTTGATCGGCTGAACGACGCCGTTTGCCGACACGACGAGGTTCAAGTCGCCGCGAGTCACATCCACCACTCGCTGCACTTGGCCGCTGACAGTTTCCACGGCTTCCGTGGTGCCATTTCCCAGGAAATAATACCCGACGCCAAAGACGACCACAACCACAATGCCGGCGTACAGGAATTTTCTAATGCGCTTCATAACAACTTTTCTCCTTAAAGTATCACGTGCATAAATAAATCTGGATTACCGAAACAAACTACATCGGGTTCTGCCGTTTCTTTTGGTCACGCTCATCAATTTCTTTGATGAACTCATCGTAGCGCGTGTTTTGCTCGGGCGTCAGCAGTTTTCTGATTTCTTGCCGGAGTGTATCTCGCTGCAATTTGAACCTTTGTGAATACTGCTGCGAAATCGTGTCGATTTTCGAGCGGTGCACTTCGACGATTGAATCGACAGTTGCCTGCTGCCTCTGGTCGAGCTGGAGCTTCTCAGCAAAATGCTTACGTATTTCAGATCGCTCCGGCTTTTTGTGCGACCGTCCCCTATTGAAATAATCCTTTCCCACAAACCCGCCTCCAACACCGCCCAGGAGAAACGCTACAATAATAAACAAAAACGTTTTAGTCCTTGCGCTCATTCGGTCTTCCTTTTTAGTAGTCTTCTTTAGCGCTCCATCATCGCAAGGATCATGTCTTCTTTAGACACTTCTCCCCGCAATAAGGTTTGCTGAACCGTTGAATCGACTGAGACCCCGGAAAATCCGGGCTCAATTGTCATTTGTTGTTCGGAACTGTTCAGGCTGTCGACACTCACAACAAGAAACACGACAAGCATAAGTGCAATAACCAACCTGCGTGCAAAAATTTCCACGCCACCCCACATAACCTGAGGGTCGACAAGTAGTCGGGCAGCCCGCGTTACATCAGATGCGAAGCTCGCTGCCAGGTTTTGCGCTGCCGCAGCACGGATACTAGCGCGGAGCAGCCGGTATTCCTCAGCAGCCCTGCGACATTCCGGACAGTTCGAGATATGGCTTTTTATTTCCGCCTCATCGAGTTTGTTGAGCTCACCGTCAACAAACGCCGAAAGTTTTTCTTGTAGTAACGTATGGTTCATAACCGCTCATGGAAATACTCCTTGAGGAATTCGCGCAACTCAGTCCGCGCCCGAAAAATTCTCGACTTCACCGCCTGAGGCGTGATGCCCAAGACTTTCGCGATCTCATCGTATGACATGTCATTGTACTCGCGCAAGACTAGCACGGTTTTGTGTTCCTGCGAAAGCTTCTCTAACGCCATCAACACCGTATCTTTTTTCTCTTTGCCGAGAACATCCTCGAGCCCCGTTTTCGGTTCAATCGACTTGGTTTCTTTTTCAAGCCGGTCTTCAGTAAAAAAATCGAGCGAGAGCGCCCGTCGTATTTTTCGGCGCCGGATTTCGTCTATACACAAATTGACGACAATCCGGTAGAGCCACGAATAGAATGACGAATCGAATTCAAATCTTCCGAGCGACTTATACACCCGGAGGAATGCTTCCTGCGCCAAGTCTTCGATGTCCGCCCGGTCGCCCATCGTCAAATAGATGATGTTCGCGACCTGACGTTGATAGCGACGGACTAATGTCTCAAACGCTTTCTCATCGCCCGCTTGAAACGAGCGAACGAGCTGCAGGTCATCGTGAGCCTGATTCACAGTCGCAAGAGTTAGACGGGATTGTGAGTGAAAAGTTTCCTCCCGGAATTCCGGGACTCGGCGATGCAACTACCCCTAAACAGCACGGGTCGAGGTATCGTAGAGTTTTACGGGGAATTCGTTTTCGCTATGCGGTCGATAACGCCGCCTCCGAGAACATCGCTTCCTTCATAAAAAACAACCGACTGTCCCGGTGTAATAGCCTTTTTAGGCTCATCGAAAACGACCCGAACCGCACCCCCATGAAGCGGGTATAACGTGGCGGGAGAATGGACATCCTTGTACCGTACAGCGGCATCGACACGCAGGGGGTTTTCGAGGCGTTCAATGCCGATAAAATTTACGTTCTCTGCTACAAGCTCGCGCTGCAAGAGATCTTCTTCTCTTCCGATATGAACCGTATTGGTTTCACTTTCAATCTGCGTCACATAAACCGGCTCGCCGTACGCTCCAATGCCTTTGCGCTGACCGACTGTGTAAAACGGATAACCACGGTGCCTGCCGACAACCTTACCTTCCCAGACGATATCGCCATTGACAACCTCAGTCTCTAGTTGCGGAACGCGTTCTTTCAAGAAGCGCTCATACTTGTTATCGGGAACAAAGCAAATCTCGTAGCTTTCCCGCTTAGACGCAGTCCGGAGGCCGAATTGTTCCGCAAGACGACGAGTTTCTTTTTTCAACTGGGCTCCCAATGGGAACATCGTTCTGCTGAGCGCTTGTTGCGAAAGAGCCCACAACGCATACGATTGGTCCTTGCGAAGGTCAAGGGACTGAGAAACGACATACCGCTTGCGCTCCGAATTGAAACGCACCTGCGCGTAATGGCCTGTGGCGATAAAGTCGGCGCCGAGCGCATCGGCTTTCCGCAGAAGCTCTCCCCACTTGATCTCACGATTGCAGATGATACAGGGATTGGGCGTTCGGCCGCGGAGATACTCGGCAACGAAATTGTCGATGACTTCCTTGCCGAAAGCTTTGCGGAAATCGACGACGTAATGCGGAATGCCAAGCTGGCTTGCCACCATGCGCGCGTCATTCATCGCACCGAGGCCGCAGCAACTCGTTTCGTTCGCCACGTTGCCGCCGACATCATCGAACTCGTACGTCTTCATCGTCACGCCGATAACCTTGTAGCCTTGCTCGAGAAGCAATGCCGCTGCGACGGACGAATCGACTCCCCCGCTCATAGCAACGACAACTGTATGGTTCTTGTTGTTCTGCATTGGTAAATGTAAAAATACGAAAAATTCCCTTGATTCGCAAAACAGAAAAGGCGACATATCTGCCGCCTTTTCTATTTAACAGCACTACTGAGGCCTGTTTAACTTGCCGACTGCGCTTTTTCCAATTCCTTCTTGAATTGCTCGTAGCTTCGCTGACCAACAAGGAACGACCGGCGTTTTCCCGAAGCATCAAAAATGAGGGTGGTTGGTAGCGCACCGCTCCACTTCGGGTCGATGGCATTGATCAAAGCGTCCGGGTCATTTTCCGCAACGAGGACACGAAAAGCTACCTTGTGTTCCTGGAGAAATGGCAGGATTTTCGAATCCACTTCGTCCGGATAGTCGAAACTAATTGCCACAAACTCGACCTCGCCTGGCATCTCGTCTGCTAGTCGAACGATATCCGGGAACTCCTCAACGCATGGAGCGCACCATGTTGCCCAAAGGTTAAGGAAAAGCACCTTGCCATTCCGCTCGTTGACTAGCTGTTTGACGCTTTGTGCATCTATGACTTCAACGGTTTGTGTTTGGAGTCCCGCTGCCGAGCTTAATGCCACTTTCGCCGAATCTCCCGATTGCTCTTTCGCGTCGCAACCAAGCAATAAGCCAAGCACTGTGCCTACGAGAAATACTCGAAACAGACTCACTGGCTCACACTCACGCGTTTAATCGTACATCCAAACGCTTTCGTCTCAGCAATGCTCACCGGCTTACCGGCAAGGATTTCATCCAGCGTGCGGCGGAGGTCTTTTTCTTTCACTTCCTCAAGACGACGGGAATTATCGATGCGACCATGATACAAAAGTTCAAAGTCCGAGTTCAACACATAAATCTCAGGCGTGAAGGAGGCTTGGAACTTGTCGGCGATGACGTTATTCCAATCCTTCAAAATGGTGAACTCCAGCTTGTTGTCTTTAGCGTGTCCTTTAATCTCTTCAACGCTCTCCTGTTTGTTGGAATTGATTCCGACAAAAGCTACATCCTTGCCTTTGTAGTCTTTGTACAGCTCCGCCATACGCTCATTGTATGCGTTGGAGATTGGGCACTGTGTAGCGATAAACATCACCACAATTGCCTTGGAGTCTTTGAAATCAGCTAACGAATGCTTGGTGCCGTTATAGTCGTCTAGTGTAAAGTTCTCAAACTTCTTCGGGTCATTTGCAAATGCCAGCCCTGACACGAAGAGTGCCAACAGCACGAGTGAAAGAATCCTTTTCATCGCATGCCTCCTGAATTAATGATGAGAGATAGTAATGCTTTTAAAGGCTATTTATGATATATGATAACAACGCTCAAACGAATAAAAAGTTTCCGAATATATTATTTCATGCCCGCCTGCATCTTTCGGTTTTTGGCGTATTTATCTGCCCACTCGAGCATCTCTGCAAGAACATGTAATACGGATTCGCGAGCGGCATAACCGTGGCTTTCATAAGGCAACATCACGAGCCTTGCTGTGCCGCCATTACCTTTAATGGCTTGGTACATACGCTCGGATTGGATTGGGTATGTGCCAGAGTTATTATCCGCCTCGCCGTGAATGAGCAAGATCGGCTCGTTAACCTTATGCGCGTAGGTGAAAGGCGAGACTTTCATATACGTATCAGTTGCCTCCCAGAATGAACGACGTTCACTCTGGAATCCAAAAGGCGTCAGCGTACGGTTGTATGCCCCGCTGCGGGCAATGCCTGTAGCAAACAAATCTGAATGAGCGAGTAAGTTCGCGGTCATGAACGCGCCATAACTGTGTCCTGAAACAAGCACGCGGCTTTTATCGGCAATCCCCATTTCGTCCATTTTGTCGATTGCGGCTTTCGCGGCGGAAACAATTTGTTCTACGTATGTGTTGTTCATCGTCTCAGGATCACCAACGACCGGCATTGTTGCATCCATCAGAACTGCATAACCCTGAGTTACAAAAAACAATGGTGATGTCCCCCGCAAAAATGTAAACGAGTTCGGCGAGCCGCGCACTTGTCCCGCGGTGCTTGCGTCCGTGTATTCCAAAGGATACGCCCAGACCAACAATGGCAACCGTTCCCCCTTCTTATAACCAGGAGGCAAATAGAGCGTTCCGGAAAGCGGCACCCCATCCATACGGGAATACTTGACCAGCTCTTTGTGCATTCCTGTTAACTGCGGCGCTGGGTCTTTGAAATCCGTTAGGGCTTCACGTTTGTCCGACCCTATTGCTCGTCGATACCAATTCGGCGGGACAGTTTTCGTCTCGTATCGCGTAACTATTGATGTCCGTGAATTCCCCACAAACGCGACGAACGATTCCAGGCTTGTCTCATCGCAATGGAACAATCGTTCTTTTGCGAGAGTATTGATGTTGAGTTTATCGAGGAACGGTCTATCGCCCTGCTCAGTCGCCCCTCGTCCCGTGAAATAAATCCAATCGCCGTCTTGCGCAAGAACCCATTCTCCATCCTTTGTTATCGAGTACACCGGATTGCCCGGATCCTTATATGAATCCTGCACACTTAGGTCAAAAATAGTTCTTTTTGATTTTTCCGGCTTGGAGAGATTAATGAGGTGCGTAGTACGCCAGCGGCGGTCACGGTTGTATTCCGTCAATAATGCGACGTCTTTTTCCGACATCCACTCAAACCCGGCATACCTGTGCTCGAGTTTTGTGATTGCGCGAACGCTACCATTAAAGGGCGCGGAGAGCGTCATCAATTGGTCGCGATGCGAGACCTTCGCCTTCGGGTCGCCGCCGTCGAGCGCCTCTACCCACACCAACGTTGCATCATGAAGCGGCTGCCAATTGACGTTACGCGGCCCGGTGACGACGCCTTGAGTGGGGATAGCATCTGAAACGCTAAACTCCGCAACAGTCTTTACTACACCACCTTTCATGTCCATTACGTCAATTGAGCGCGCAAAGTAGAAGTACGGCACACGATAAGAAAAAGGCCGTTTAAGCTTGATCGCAAGAATGAACTCGCCGTCCGGAGAAACGTCAACCGACGAAAACATGCCGGGACTGCCAAACTCACTGACAACTCCTGTGTTTGAATTAACAAGAGTAAGCTGATTTGTTGCAAAATACTCAAACAGGTCTTCGTCGTGGGGGTTTTTAAGTAAGTCTTGGTACGTGTATACACCCGCCTGTTTGCCTGAAGTTTCTTCGATAACGGGTCCGGAGGGAGCTTTTGGAGCTTCAGGCGCTTTTCCTCTCCCTTCGGGAACCGCCTTAACCAACAGATGTATGTTATCATTCATCCATTGAATCGGCGAGCCAAGGACATCGTTTACGCGAAGAGTACCAATGGATTTCGCCTCTCCCGTTGTCGCGTCCGCGACCCATAATTCCACACCATCTTCGAGGTCCCGGGTGAAGGCAATTTTCTTCCCGTCGTTTGACCACGAAGGGACGCTAATGATTGCCCCTGCAGGAATATTAATCCGAACTTCCTTGTCATCAGAAATCCATTTTATGGCAACTCCGGTGAATTGCGTGATGCGCTGTCTCGCATTCAACATGGGATTGATCCGTAACCCGCCAATACGATAATACGGCTGGGCGAGGAACGCAATCGAAGGGTGTGCCTTATATTCAACCAGCATAATCGCGTCGCGTGTCGGATTAACATTCACTATGGGAGTCGGTGGAGCGTCGAGAATATCAACTATCTCCTTCGGCGGATTTTTATATCGCTCTTGCGCAAAGGCAAGACTAAGAAATGAACAGAGCAGGACAACGATAGATTTTTTCATGGGAGATCTCCTGAATATTTTTCTTGCCCAGCAACTTACGAAGTCTGAAGAACAGAGTCAAAACTTAAATCAGAACTTAAGCACTCCTCGGCGTACCAGAATGCTCTTGCAGCAATTCCCACGCTCTCTTGACGTGCCGCTCAGTAGTGCCTAGGTTACCGATGGCAATACGTAGGACAAAGCAATTTCTCAGCTTTGTGTGAGAAAGAAACACTTCGCCGGTCGAATTTACACGCTCCATTAATGTTTCGTTCAACTTATCAATCTCGGCAGGATGTAATTTCTTACCAGACGGGTTGTAGCGAAAACAAACGACGCTAAAAGGCGCTGGCGCGATAAGCTCAAAGTCGGGGCTCTCTTCGATCCATGACTTAAAATCCTGTGCAATCTGAATATGATACCGGAGTCGTTCCCTAATGCCTTCTGCGCCGAACGTTCGGATGACAAACCAAAGTTTCAAGGCTCGAAATCGTCGTCCAAGTGTCACCCCGTAATCCATCGGATTTCGTACTTCCTCATTGGTCTTGAGATATTCGGGGATCAAACTAAACGCCCGTCGCAAGATGTCAGGTTTGCGGCAATACAAAACGCTGCAATCGACCGGAACGAATAACCATTTGTGGGGATTAACGACGATACTATCGGCCGTTTCACTGCCTTCAAAAATCCAGCGTTTCTCCGACAACACAGCCGCGCTGCCAGCATAGGCTGCGTCGATGTGGAGCCAGATATTATAGCGTCGGCAAATTGCCGCGATCTCCTTCACCGGGTCAACCGCAGTCGAAGAAGTCGTGCCGACGGTAGCCACGACAGCCATCGGCTTCACACCCTGTTTGAGGTCTATCTCTATCTTTCGCTCTAGTGCGTCGGGTATCATTCGGAATTCAGCGTCGCTTTCAATTTTCGTAATGCCGGACTGACCAACGCCAAGAATGATCGCCGCTTTATCGATTGAAGAATGCGAATGCTCTGACGCATACACGCGGAGTTTCGGCAAGTCGGTTCTCCCGATCATCCCCTCTTCGCGAATGCGCAAGTTTAGCGACTCTCTCGCAGCGGCAAGAGCAACAAGACTTGCAAGAGAAGCACCCTCATGAATAAGCCCATAAAAATCAGCCGAAAGCCCAAGAAGTTGCCTGAGCCAATCGAGAACGACTTCTTCTAATTCTACGACAGCCGGACCAGTTCTCCAAAGCATCGCGTTGGGGTTGATTGCCGCGCTGACAAACTCTCCCAGTATTCCCGGTTTGCTAGCCGTGTTGCTAAAATACGCCATGAAGCCAGGATGGTTCCAATGCGTGAGCGCCGGCGCGATGATAGAATCGAGGTCGCTGAAAATCGATTCCATCGACTCCGGTTGTTCTGGAGCTGATCCCGGAAGTTTTGCTTTGATATCGCCGGGGGCAACATCTGCGAGCACCTTGTAGCGCTCCGGATGTTCCAAATAGCGAATAATCCATTCGGTAAACTCAGCAGCGTGTTTGCGAAATTCACTAGGAGACATATCGCCAAGGCTACCGTTTGCGAGGGGTGTTGTTTCAGTGTCGGTGCGAAGGGTTTTCGAGGGCATTTTTAGCACTGAGAGAAGAGGACGATTCGGTTCGGTCTATTCAATATAAACGAGATCAAAGCGATTGGGTCCCACCCACTCACTTACTTGCGGGCCTTTTTGGGAACGCGCTCGCCAATAATACGTTCCAATCCCAAGGGGCGTTGTCCGAACAAACGTCGTATCGCTCTCGACGCTGAACACAGGATTAACGAACGACGTATCACTCGAGACCTGAGCGGTATAGCTTGTTGCGGACGGT
The DNA here is from genome assembly GCA_022616555.1 of Ignavibacteriota bacterium. Taxonomy (GTDB): domain Bacteria; phylum Bacteroidota; class Ignavibacteria; order UBA10030; family UBA10030; genus JAKEEG01. The sequence continues at coordinate 35,295 of JAKEEG010000095.1, forward strand.
ATCCAAGACCAGCGGAGCGTCACAATCCCCTGTGATGTCGTCCCTAGTCGTACAGTGCCGCCGTTCTTAGGACGTATAAGATGTGGCGCATACAAGAAATCGGCAAGTAATACATCCACTTGAGCGTCTTCGTCGTAAAACTCGACGGGGCGTTCACACCCCAATATGCCGGCAAGCATTGCCGTAACACTTAGTAAAATCTTTGGGTAGTGTTTACACCGCATGGGAATCCCTCGTACTCACCACTAATGTATCAAATCACAGGGACAATATCCATATCAGCTTGAACGACAGCTTGATTTTCTTTACCTTGTCAAAAGAGAACGAAAGGGATGGCAACTTGAGATACATGTTTTCGATACTTCTTATAGCAATTCTTTCACTTATCATTGTCCCGTTTTCAATGGGGCAAGAGCTGCTCTGCGAGGTAACGGTAAACTTCGACCGTCTTTCTTCCGCCCTCCAGGTGAACCTAACGGATTTTAAATCCGACGTGGAGCGCTACATTAACGGCAACAAATGGACGACTGAAGACTTCGGCGACGAAAAAATCCGCTGCGCTATTAGCATTGTTTTTCAAACAGGAACCGAAGAAGGCAGGTACACTGCACAAGTCTTTGTAGGCAGCCAGCGACCGTATTATATTGAAAACGACCCGACGGATAAGCTCAGCCCGATCGTTCGCATTATCGATGATAACTGGCAGTTTACGTATCTCCCAAACCAGCGAATGTTCCAAGACGATTTCCAGTTCGACCCCCTGACCGATTTTCTCGATTTCTACGCGTACCTTATCATCGGACTTGATATGGAAACATACACCGAGCTTTCGGGTACAAACTATTTTCAGAAGGCATTGAACATTTGCTCTCAGGGCGGGGCTTCGTCCTTTGCTGCGGGCTGGATACAGGTCTCCGGGTCATACTCGCGCTTCAACATCATCGATGAGATTATGAACGCCCGATACCAACCGTTCCGGTATTCATTCCATTCGTATCATTTCAACGGCATCGATCTGGTGTTCACCGAGAGAATTGACGGGTTGAATACGATGCTTCGCGAAATCGAGGCGATTGGGGAACTTCGAAAACGACAAGACCCGCGGAGCAATCTTGTCAAGGCGTTCTTCGACGCGAAGTATCAGGAAATCGCCGAGGCGTTTCTGCCTTACCCCGACCGGTCGGTCTATCAACGCCTTGCCACAGCCGACCCAAGTCATCAAAGTACATATCAAGAATACAGTGCCCGGCCGTAAGTACTTAGTTTTTAACTTCCACCTTCAAAATGGTATCACCGACCTGCGTCTCATCGACAACGTCCATTCCTTCCAGAACCTTCGCGAAAATTGTATAACGCCCGTCGAGATGTGGTTGCGGTGAATGCACAACAAAAAACTGGCAACCTTCTGTATCTTTGCCAGCGCTGGCAATACCAGCCATTCCGCGCTCATAATTGATTAGGGAAAATTCAGAGCGAATTGCGTAGCCCGGACCTCCCCATCCATCGCCACGCGGGTCTCCGCCTTGTATCACAAAATTAGGTACCACGCGATGGAAATTCAATCCGTTATAAAATCCTTTGCGCGCAAGCTTGACGATATTCAGTACCGTGAACGGAGCATGATCCTTTAACAGCTGTAAAGTCACAGTTCCTTTGGACGTTGTAATGACCAGTCTGCTGCTCAAGGATAACTCATCGAGTGTTTTCCAATCATAGTCGGTATACAGAGGCTTTGACGACTGCGGAACGCTCTTTGAATAATCCTTACCGGTGATTCGCTGCAGTGCAGCCGCGGCATAGAGCGCGACCGTTCGGTCGGGGTCCTGTAGGGCTTTTTCCAGCAACGGTACCTGGGCTTGGCTGCCAATCCTTCCAAGTGCATCGAGTACAGCTTGCATTGCCTCAGTATCATCCGGCGATGAGAGCCGTCTGTATGAAGCAGTCAGCTCCCCCAGCACTTTATCTGCAAACTCTGTATCCTTGAACAACGCAAAGAATGCCGTGTCGCCGGCAGTGTTGGCAACCAAAGTTGTGATCGCCATATCACGGCGATTCAATGCCGATTGGATTTTGCGATGCAATTGCTCGCGGACGTTCTTCAGTGTCGTGTCTTGCTTCATGTATTCACTAATTGCAGACGGATTGGCAACGCGTCGAAAGAAATCCCATGCAGCCATCGAGACACGTACAGAATCGTGTTCAAGGTAGTGCGCGAGCAACTTAAAATTTTCCACTGACGGCGTATAACTCAGCGCCTCAATGACTTTCGATTTAAGACGTGAAGATACGCCGGCGTCTCTAAGCAGGTTTGCATTCACTTTCGTAGGAAACTGGCGTCCTAAGACAACCAATGCCTCTCCGCGCACCATATCAGCTCTGTTTACCGCATTTGTGAGCGCAACAAGATCGGCTTCGAGCTTACTCTTTTCGGCATATCCGAAAATTAGTGCAGGTGATAGCGTTGCAGTGATTTGAAGCGTTGCAACGACAACGTGGTCATTCTTCGATGCGAGATACGCGAGGAAATCGGGTAAGTGATCCGGCTCAGTCGGAACAAGCGCACCAAGAGCGCGGACAGTATTCACTTGCACGCGCCACTCGCTGCGCTTCCATTCTGCAGTCGAGAGCTGCTGGAGTAAATCGGTTGCTTCATCGACTTTTGCTTTTCCCAAGAGCGTAGCAAAGTGCATTCGCACATCGGGGCTTGAGTCGTTCACAAGTTTCTGCAGCTCCGCTGCTCGCTTGGCAATCTCAATGTCGATAACCCTAAGAGGCGCGGCACGCCATAATCCAACCAACGCGGACCAACGCACGGAGGCTTCCGGACTTGACAGTTGGTCAAAACAAAACCAGATAGCTCGTTCCGTCTTTATTTGCCGTAATGCGAAACGAGAGACTGCGAGCACGAGTTTATTACGTTCGGATTCAACCGCTCGGCTGAGCTGAAGTCCGGCAAGCGTAACGAGCGCATCCTCGGTTCCGCACTTTCCCAAGGCTTCAGCTATTCTACCGAATGTCTCAGGATTCGTTTCTCGTTTTAACGATGAGAGGAGAGAATCTTCAGCCTTTGCCGAGCCGATCTGCCCCAGCGCAAACGCAGCGGCAGAGCGTACCATTGGAGATACATCACGAAGGCTTGGCAGCAACATTCCCACTGTTGCTGTATCCTGAATGTTCGCCAGCGCTATGGCTGCGCGGTAGCGCAGCAGTTCATCTGTATTAGACAAATACGCAATGAGCCTTCCATCTCCCAACGAGCGTTGGTCTTGCAGCATGAGGATTTCCTTCTCGCTCTCGGAGAGTTTCTGTGCAAATGCATTATGAGCAAAGATTACCAATACAACGAGGAAGAGTTTTTTCATAATTGGCTGGAGAGAAATTGAGGGATCACAGTTTTCATTGCAATGTTTTTGTTATTGATTACTCCGCTGTTCTAAACACGCGTTTCTGGATATCCCTTCCCGTCTTCGTATTGGCAAGCCCTCCCTGTCCCGATTCCTTGAGGCGCGGGGACATGAGATCGCCAACTTCCTTCGTTGCGAAAATAACCTCGTCTACTGGAATGAGGCTTTTAATCCCTGCAAGCGCCATTTGAGCGGAGACAAAGGCATTAGCAACGCCGACGGCATTGCGCGTCGTGCACGGTTCCTCGACAAGCCCGCCAACGGGGTCACAAACAAGCCCCATTGAAGCTTTTAATGCGAAGCCGACCGCTTCAAGAATTTGGTCATTCGTTCCACCGAGCAAGTACACGATTGTCGCGGCAGCCATCGCCGCAGCACTGCCAGTCTCGCCCATACAACCCGCTTCTGAACCTGCAAAGGATGAATTTTTCGCAAAAATCAATCCTACGGCTGAACTGACCAACAGCCCATCCAACAATTTTTCTCTGGGGATATTATGTTCTTCAATCATGGTGACCAACACAGCTGGCATAATGCCCGCCGAACCCGCAGTAGGCGCTGCTGCGATTTTCCCCATACACGCGTTCACTTCTCCAACGGCAATTGCTCGCGCGATAGCTTTTTTGAGACGTGGGCCGAGTGTTTCAGTCTTCGAATTGTACACTGTTTTTGCCCAGTTGTTGAGCATCCCGCTCGGGCTTATCACCATTTGTGTTAAGCCCTGCTCGACCGAGTCTTCCATCGTCAGCAGCACGCGCTTTAGTCCGCTGTATACATCCTCGCGCGAAAGATGTTTGTTCTTCATCTCATAATCGAGCATTGCCTGCGCCATGTCTTTTTTCTCTCGCGCACAATACTCTGCAATGTCAGCTAATAGGTTAAATTCCATACGTCACCTTATTTTTCATACCGTGAACTGTGCTCCGTCATCGGCTCCACGTGCCGCACAAAGCGCACCCAGGAGAGCGATTCTATTTTTTGCAGTGTTTCTGCATTGACAGCCTGATCAAGCTCGATAACCATATTTGCTTTCGTTTCATTGCGCGAGACGAACATATTGGCGATGTTGACGCCATGCTCGGCTATTGCACCGGAAATGTTTTTGATACTACCGGGAATATCGTCAGCAATAATCACCAGCGTGTGGGCTTGCGCGGTAAAGTCAACTGGGAATCCTTCGATTTCCTGAATCCGTATTCTTCCGCCGCCGAGCGACGCGCCCACCACCTCAACCGCTCCTCCTTTCTTACCGAACAGTTTTACACGAGCAGTGTTTGAGTGGAATTTTGTTGCGTCGCCGCGAAATTGGAATTCCCATTCCAATCCTTGCTTTTTTGCAAGCTCATGCGATTCACGGATGCGTTCGTCATCAGGGCCAAACCCCAAAATCCCTCCTATGATTGCCTTATCCGTGCCATGCCCCTTGTGCGTCTTTGCGAATGAATTATACAGCGTGATGACCGCCTTTTTTGGTTCATCATGCAATAGCTGGCGCGCGATATAACCGATGCGGCTCGCGCCTGCTGTGTGTGAGCTGGAAGGCCCGATCATGATCGGACCGAGGATATCAAAAATGCTGGGTTGTTGGGACATATTAATTTCTGTCGATTCCGAAAAGTCTCCTCGTATTCTCTGATGTTATCTTGCCGACTTCAGAGGGTTGAAGAGAACAGATTTCTGCAACTTTATTAGCAATATGGCTAACGTTTCCCGGCTCGTTCCTTTTGCCTCGCAACGGAACTGGCGCAAGGTATGGAGAATCCGTCTCAAGCAACACGTTCTTTAATCCAATCGCTTTAAGGGTATCTACAACAGGCGAATTCTTAAACGTCACAATACCGGGATAAGAAACATAAAATCCGATTTGGAATAACTCTCTCGCTTCGTCCGTATTCCCTGTGAAGCAATGAAACACTCCCCGGCCAGCATTGTCATTCATTTTCCAGTCCGGATATTTCCGGGCAGCCGACTGTACTGTCTCGATTGCCTGAGACATAGATTCCCGCGTGTGCACCACGATGGGAAGGTTTCTACGTACTGCAATTTCTATCTGAGCTTGAAATACGGATTCTTGTTTGTTTCTGGGACTGAAATCGTAATGAAAATCCAACCCGATCTCACCAATGGCCACGACCTTTGGGTGTCTGCTCAATTCTTCGATTTCTTTTAAGCCTTCAGCATCTGCTTTCGAAGCGTCGTGCGGATGAAATCCTACGCAGGCGTAGATAAACGGATACTTCTCTGAAAGCTCGACCGCGTCACGGCTTGTTTCTCGCGTTGTTCCCGGCACCACGATCGTTTCGACGCCGGCATCCTGCGCGCGGCGAATCACGTCGGGAAGGTCGTTCCGGAAGTCCTCATAAAACAAATGCGCGTGCGAGTCGATGTACATGAATTATCAATGAATAATCCAAAATACGCTTATCTTTACTCGTTTGCAAGGAATGCGAAACAGCGAGGCGATGATTCACTAAACATGTGCACTTGGGGTGGGATCGAACCTTTTTAAAAAACCCCTTCAAGGATCAATGCGAAGCTACGGACTGGGGCAAGATTGCCAATCAGCTCAACATAGTGATAGTTGAGCACGTTATTGATGTTGAAGCCAACGCGCACGGGCAATCCGGAGCTTAGTAAATCGTACGATGCGCGAAGATCCACGATGTGGATTTCCGTCCGCTGGTCGCCATGGATAATAGGCGCCAGTTGCACAAGATTATCGTCGATGCGTTCGATACGGCTCATATATCGGTAGTCGGCTGATGCACGAAAATCGTCTTGCGTGAAACTTGCGCCACCAAAGAACAAGTGTCGCGGCCGAAACTTGAGGATGGCGCCGGTTGATACGTCTTCGGGATAGGTGTACGTATAACCAATATCCGTCGATAATACTTTTTTAACCAACTGGATATTCGCACCAAGCTCGCCACCCTGGATGCGAGCCTTCGTTACGTTTTCAAATTGTGCGTATGGCTCGCCGTTCTCAACAACAACACCGGCTTCAATCAGATTATCAAAATCGTTCCTGAATAAGGAGAGTTCGACTGAGGCGAAATCATCCCACACTTTCGATGCACCGACCTCGTACGTGTTACTGCGCTCGACCTGTAAATTCGTATTCACTTCAACCCTCAGCGGAATTGACCCGCCACCTCCGTATTGCGTGTACCACTCACCGATCGAAGGAAAACGGAAACCCGAGCCATACGCGGCTCGCAGCTTCGTTTCTGCGTCCGGATTATACACCACGCCGAGTTTAGGATTGAGCAATCCCTTTGACCCCCGTTCAGAAACTCGTTGATAGTCGAAACGCACACCGGCTGTTACATTCCATCGTTCTGCGGGAGCGTACTCGTCCTGCACATAGATTGCAGCGCCGGCACCAAGCGGACTGCTGAAAATATCGGAGACAACCTGTGTGTAGCTGCCCATCATGCCGAATGTGAGGATGTGCTCGCTCGAGGCCTCGTAGTTGCCCTGAAATTCCGCCTGGAACAAATCCGACCGGGCGTGGAGGTTTGTTACATTCAAACTATCTTGTTCCCAATAATTCCCAAAGTACATCCCTTTAATGGTGTAGAAGAATTTGTCGGAAGCGAATTCTTTGTATGCCAGATTGATATTACCCCGCTGCGTGGGCACGCTCGTATTGAGCTGACTGTCAGCAGGGCGCGTGGCTTCATCGAGGCTCTTCCACCAGATAAAATTATCGTGCTTGCGAGTAAGAAAATTCCCGAGAACAGTCACGTTTTGGTATGGGCTGAGGTCGTATTTTAACTTCGTGAAAAACGACCAACGATGGTACGTATCGTTGACTCGGTAGCTTTCGTCCATCGAGCGGTTGAGGCTGAGTTGGTACTGCAACTCTTCGTACCTTCCTGAATAATCAACCAGAGCGCCGCTGTTAAACCGCATCCCACTATACCAGCGCCATTCCTCGTGGCGCGGTTGGTCGTACACACTGGAAAACAACCTCACGCGTAACTGCGGCTGGTCGCTAATGTCCTTCGTAATAATATTGATCACACCGCCCAAGGCACTCGAACCATACAAGGCAGATCCGGCTCCTTTAACAATCTCAACACGCTGGATGTGATGGATCGGAATTGTCTCCCAGCTTATTTCACCGGTATCGCCCGTGAGGTACGGTAGTCCGTCGAACAAAATCAGCACTCGACTCCCAACACTCCTGCTGTAACCGCTTGAGCCTCTAATATTGATCTGATCTTGTAGGACATTTACGCCCGGAACATAACGGAGCGCTTCATCAAGCGTGACATTATTTCGTTCGGCAATAGCTTGAGCAGTAACGGTTGCAACACTTACCGGAACTTCCTGTAAGCTTTGCTCCCGCCTACTCGCCGTCACGACAACCGGATCAGTTTGAATAACGATGGACTTCAGGCGTACATCCGCATGCTCGGTACTCCCTCCTATTATAGGGATATCCGTCAGCACAGCAGTCTCGTAACCAACCATCGAAATGGCAATCGTGTATCGCCCGGCTGGAAGATTGACAAAGTTAAACGTTCCATCAGCGTTTGTAACGCGTCCTAACACGGTACCGCGCAAGACGACGTTTGCGCCAACAAGAGGCTCACCGTTTTCAGCATCCATGACTTTGCCGGACAGCGAACCGGTAGGAACCTGTGCCGACGCTCGTGTCGCACAAACAGCACTCATGAGCAGTAAGATAATATATAAATTGAGTCTCTTCATTGTCCGAAATCAAAATGGCTGTGGGGGCAGTTGATAGAAATTAGCTGTAATGTCTATATTCCCGAAAAATTCGGATGCCGTAACAGTAACAGAGCGCGGCTCGGAAGGATTTGTCGGCATTCCATATAAACCTATAATGCGTAAGGAGCTTGCGGCGTACTCCTGATTAATTCTCTGAACGACTGCAATATATTTATACTCGGCTGGGGGAAGGAAAAACGAATACTGAACAGAGGCGACCGAGTCTTGAGTAAGATTTTCCGTTAGCGAAGGATATACATAGATGCGAGGCGGGTTGGAAATAATACCAGAGATCACTGTCAACGAATCCAGTGGGTAATCTTGTGATGCAACAAGCCAGAGGCTCACCAAACTATCCTGCGGGGGCCACGCGCCTTCAAACGTAATCGTGCCGCCGAAGCCCGGTTCGATATCGATAGGTGCTAGTCCGCCATCACATGAGACGAGCGCTATTGTAAAAAGTATGAATCCAGCAATACGCATGCTGCGCAAAAGTAATGAGAAGAGGACAGAAATACAACAACGAACATTGTCCGGACTGAAACATCTTACCACTTTGCGGCGCGGGAAAATATCTTTGGATGATTTTTCCCGTTGGAAATATAGGCACTCTTATGTATATTGCTTCGTAATGTCCAATCAGACCGCAGAATTGAGCCTTGATGAGGCAATGATGCCAGATGCTCCACACAGAACAACGTACGAAAAAGCGTATGTCCGCTCGCTATTCGACCGCGTTGCGCACAGGTACGACTTGCTCAATCACCTCCTCAGCTCGGGTATTGATGTCTACTGGCGTGCGAAAGCCGTACGCCTGCTGGGACAATATCAGCCCAAGGAAATTCTCGATGTAGCAACCGGGACAGCCGACCTTTCAATCCGTTCAGTGCGATTGCAGCCGAAACGAATCGTCGGCATCGATATCTCCGAAGAAATGTTGAAACTCGGCAGAGAGAAAATCGCCAAGCGTCGCATGGGGCACATTATCTCGCTCCAAACGGGCGACGCGGAGCGTCTTCCATTTGCCGAGGGCGAGTTCGATGCCGTTACGGTTGCATTCGGAGTAAGGAATTTCTCCGACCTCACCCAGGGTCTTCGCGAAATGCACCGTGTCCTTCGCCCCCACGGTGTCGCTGTCATTCTTGAATTTTCACAACCGACGGTCTTCCCCGTCAAACAACTTCACGCGTTTTTTTTGAAGCGCGCTCTTCCGGCGATAGGCGGCTTTGTCTCAAAACAACGTGAGGCGTATGAGTATCTGCCGAAAACAATCAACGAATTTCCGGACGGCGGAGCAATGATCGAGGTGCTTCGGGAATCCGGATTTACCTCTGTAACACAGCACCGCATGACGTTCGGAATAGCAACCGTTTACATCGCACAAAAATAGGGTAATCGCATCAGGGGACTATTAGATTAAATGACAGACCGAATTATACGCGTCGGGCATAGCCCAGACCCCGACGATGCATTTATGTTTTACGGGCTTTCAAGCGGAAAAGTTAAGTTAGAAGGCATTACTATCGAACACGTCTTGCAGGACATCCAAACGCTGAACCAACGCGCGATGACGGCTGAACTCGAAGTCACCGCAATTTCCGCACATGCCTTTCCCTATGTCTCCCAACACTACTGGCTCATGAAAACCGGGGCTAGCATGGGTGAAGGGTATGGTCCTGTATTAGTTTCTAAGCGCTATTCGTCACTGGAACAACTGAAAGGCAAAGTCGTTGCCACTCCCGGCAAATTGACGACTGCCACTTTGCTGTTCAAGATTTTTACTGAGGGCATGATGAACCTCGATATCCCATTCGACCAGATCATGGACCGCGTGGAGAAGGGCGAATTCGATGCCGGTTTGCTCATACATGAAGGACAAATAACGTATCAGGAACAGGGATTTAACAAGATATTAGATTTCGGCGAGCTTTGGGCGCGGTTATACGATAAACTCCCCCTTCCGCTCGGCTTGGATGTCGTGCGCAAAGATTTGGGTGAGGAGACTGCGACATCGCTTTCGGAGGGGCTTCGGCAAAGCATACATTACGGCTACACACATCAGAGTGAGTCGATTCCTTACGCTCTTGGTTACGGCAGAGGGATCAACGAAGACCTCGGGAGCAAGTTTGTCAAGATGTATGTAAGTGAATTAACTGTGGACATGGGCGAGCGTGGTAAGCAAGCGCTCGAATTGCTCTACAAGCTAGGGTCGGAACGTAACCTGGTGCCGTCCGTGCCAGAATTGCGGCTGCTCTAAAAAAATGATCGGCATTTTCAAAATATTCGATAGCCACGTTCACTTCTACTCGAACTCCTTCTTCCGATTCCTCGTGAAGCAGAAACCGAACCGCGCGGATATTAGCACTGAGCTGAAGAACATTGCCGCAAAAGGGCATATCGAGATTCCCGGCGACGACCCCGTACAACTTGCAAAGCGCTGGATTGAGATCATTGACAAGTGGAAAATTGAGCGCCTCACACTCATCGGCAGCATGCCGGGCGACGAAGACTCCGTTATAAAAGCAGTACAGGCATTTCCAACGCGCTTTACCGGATTTTTTACCGTTGACCCGAACTCAAACGTACTGATGGATAATGCCTCCAAGCGACTCAAGGAGGATAAACTACGGGGTTTTTTTCTTTACCCCTCCCTCTTCCATATCAGCGTGCAGGATGAGTGGCTTGACCCGCTCTTTACACTAGCACAAGAATGTAGTTCCATTGTGTTCGTACAGTTCGGCAAGCTCGTCATCCGCCCCCGCGATTATGCGGGTATTCCCACGGCAGTCAACGAGGCGTTCGCAAATCCAGCCGATTTAATCCCGGTAGCGAAAAAATACGGGAAGGTCAAATTCATCATTCCGAACTTCGGCGCAGGAAAATTCGATGAAGTGCTACAGGTCGGTAAAGAATGTCCCAACGTCTATGTGGATACAGCCGGCTCTAATTCGTGGATGGCTGACCATCCGTCGAAGCCCGATTTAAAGACGGTATTCAAGAAAGCGCTTGATGTGTACGGAGCAGGCAGGATGTTGTTCGGGTCGGATTCGGGGATGTTCCCGCGCGGGTATCGCTACGACATCGTTGACAACCAGTTGAAGCTTTCGCAGGAGATGCGCATCCCCACGCCGGATATCAAAAAGATTTTCTATGAAAACATGGCAGGACTGATTGATGGAGCAGTATAAAACAGAATCCTAAGCTATCAACCAAAAAGCCCGCCGTAAGCGGGCTTTTGCATTTTTAAGCGGCAGTAGAAACGCGCTCTCGCACGTTAAGAATCTCATACAATGTTGTACGCTGCGCCGCATCAAATCCGGACTCATGAACGAGTTGCACACATTCCTCTGTATTGGTCTTGTTTACAAAATTTGCTGCGGCATGGACGTTCTCTTCCAATAGCGTCCCCCCGAAATCATCTGCGCCGAAGTGCAGGGCGATTTGCCCGGCTTTCTTGCCTTCAGAAAACCACGATGCCTGAATATGCTGGAAGTTATCCAAATAAATGCGCGAGAAGGCAATAAGCTGCTGGTAGCGCGTCGACGTAGCGTAATGTGGAATAATTTTCTCAAGCGGAGTATTGCCCGGTTTGAACGACCAAGGAACAAACGCAGTAAACCCGCCTGTTTCATCTTGCAACTTCCTGACATACTCCAAATGCGTGACAATGTCCTCGTCGTTCTCTAGATGCCCGTACATCATAGTGGCAGTTGAGCGGTAACCGATGCGGTGAGCCTCGCGCATTACGTTGAGCCAGTCTTTGGAAGTCCCCTTTTTGCTGCTAATTTTTTTCTTCACGCGGTCTGACAGGATTTCTGCCCCGCCGCCGGGGATTGACCTTAAGCCCGCGTTCCACAAACGCTGGAGAACATCTTTCAGGGAAAGGCCTGACACCTGTGCCATGCCGATGATTTCGGACGTGGAGAAAAAGTGAGGATAGATTTCAGGGACTTCCTTCACGGTACGTCGCACCATCTCTTCGTAGTACTCAAACGACAACGCGGGATTCACGCCGCCTTGCAACAACACGGTAGTTACTCCCTTCGTCGCGGACTCGCGAAACTTCTGCAGCATGTGGTCTACCGTATAGGTGTACTCGCCTTCTTCGCCCGGATGGCGGTAGAACGCACAAAAGATACAATCGATATTGCAGATGTTGGTATAGTTCGGGTTGGTGTCAACCACGTACGTCACCTGCGGCTTCGGGTTCTTTTTAAAGCGAATCTCGTTCGCAAGGTCGCCCAAATCCAGCAACTCGCCGTTTTGCAGCACGAATAACCCTTCGGCTTGAGTAAGCCTGTCTCCGGCTCGGATTTTTTTATACAGTTGTTCTAACGTCATGGTAATGCTATATGCTTATTTTGATGCCTTGCGCTTTCAGTTCTTTCATAATACTCAAGCTTGCTTCTTCCAACTTCACGACAATAGGCTTGATCGTAACACCCGGAATTGTTTTCGGGAATTCAACATCCGACATGTGCAGCACACACACGCGCCCCTTCCCCAACTTGCCGACAAAATGCCCAAGCTCAAACATCGCGTACGAAATATCGTCTGTGTTGCAGATGAAAAACGCATATTTGGCTTCTTTGTGGTCTGCCAAATCATCCAGTGCGATCATTTTTCCGTGCACACGGTTCACTGGGATTTCCTTCAGACCCACATCGTCTAAAAACATTGCTAGCTGTTGCCGCAACGGGTCGGTTTCCTCGCCGATAACATAGACAACGTTAGACTCTGCTGCCGGCACTGCGGCGGGTGGGGCTGCGGTTGCTGTTTCAGCCGCCGGTTTCTTCGGGGGCGGCTTGATGATTCTACCTGCTGTTGAAGGAGTTGAAGTCGCTTGCGCGGGGGCGGCTGCCTGAGCTGCAGCCGTGGGAGCCTGTGCTGCAAGGTCGGGTGACGCTTTTACTTTCTCGTACAGCTCTTTAACTTGATTAACAATCAACTGTGCCGAAGCTTGAAAAAAATATCCACCGTTCGCATCGCCTAGTATTTTCGTTTTATACGGAAATCCAATTGGGCCTACCTGCTCCAAAGCCTCCAGGCAAGCTTTCCGCCACTCCAGGTATTTATTCTGGAGCCGCGCATTGTAGCCTGAAAACTCAAACCCACCCAAGGGCGCTAACTGCTGCCCCTGTGTAAGGAGTTCTTCTAATTTTGTGATGATACCTTCAGCCATGTCGTTTACGCTTTTACAACTTCCAGTGAACTTAACAGCTTTTCAAATACCTCGATTGCCTGCTTCTCGCGCTCGCCCAACCGGTAGTTAAAACCTTCAAGATACTCGACAGCTTCTCCCAACTTCAATCCGAGCCGTTTCGCCGGGAGACTCGAAATACTTGCAAAGTTATTCTCGCCTTTTTCAAGCGAGGTCGTGATGATTGATTTCAGCTCGGCCTTCTGCTGATCGGGCATCGACTGCTTGACTGCCCAGACGGCAAACACAAACGGTAATTGCTGCCATGCGTACCATTCTGATGCGAGGTCGTACGTCAATTCAAAACCGTGAAGCCCGACAGTGTTATAGCGCAGCGCCTCGTCACCAATGAGCAGCACTGCGTCAAACTCAGAAAAATTATTCACGCCGGAGTGCATCCGTTTAAGACTCGCTTTCACTCCGTATTTTTTCTCCAGTAGTACTCGAAGCAACTGCACCGAGGTCGCCGTTTCGTCTGAAATGCCTATGGTCTTGCCGTCGAGGTCTTTCCAGCCTTGGTTCGAGAAAAGCATCACACTCTTGACCTGATCACGAGTGGCAATGCACATTGGGAGCATCTCGAGCCGGTCACGTTGCTTCAAATAATCTGCGAGCGAAAATAACCCGACGTCGATTTGCCCCTGCTCTGCAAGCACACCCATCCGGCGCGGCGTAATGGGCATAATCTTAAACTGACGTTTCTCAAAGTGATGGTAAAACGGTACAGAATTCAAATACGGTATCTTGCCAATCACCTTGTCGCTCTGGAGACTAAGCGGATTGTAATACACATCGCGCTCAACAGGAATTTTTCCGGCGTCTTTAATAATTCTTATGATCTGGTCTTTGGCGAGCGTCATCGGGCTAATGGCTCCGGCATCGTGTGCGATTTTCTCACCACCGACTGTGCCATCCATGTCATCGGCGCCAAAATTCAGTGCAATAGAGGCAACTTCTTCTGTCAGCATGACCCAGTATGCTTTAATGTGTGGAAAATTGTCCAACATGAGTCGCGACACCGATATCATCTTGAGATCTTCAATCGCCGATGTGTACTGTCCCGGAGGCTTAATGCCTGTATCCCCAGGCTGAAAGGCTAACGGAATGAATGTCAGGAAACCGCCGGTCTCATCCTGCGCCTCGCGTAGTTTGAGCATGTGCGTGACACGCTCTTCAATCGTTTCGACATGACCGTACAGGATTGTGCTGTTTGTCGGGATACCCAGTTTGTGTGCTGCTTTATGGACATCAAACCACGTCTTCGCCCCGATTTTATTATTGAAGAGCAAGCGCCGCACGCGTTCGGAAAACACCTCCGCTCCTCCGCCGGGCATCGTCCGCAAGCCTGCTTCTTTCAATTGAATAAGAACATCTTCAATCGAGAATTTAAATTTCTTCGCGAAGAAGTCTACTTCGACAGCGGTAAACGCTTTAATATCGATGTTCGGGAAATTCTTCTTAATCTGCCGCAGCATCTCGAGATAATATTCCCACTCCCAATCCGGATGCAAGCCGCCGGTGATGTGCACTTCGTGGATGTCCGGCGTCAGTTTGTGCAGAATTTCGTGGATTGTCATCTCGTACGCGTCAGGCCTGCCGGCTTTCGTCGCAAAATCGCAGAACTTGCACGCGAGAACGCAGATGTTCGTCGGCTCAATCTTTTGATTCAACACGTAATACACGGCGTCACCGCTACGTGCTTTCTGCACCGTGTGGGCCATTTTTCCGATCGAAAGAATATCCTGCGAGCCAAACAACGTAACGCCGTCTTCCAGCGTGAGTCGTTCTCCCGACTGAACTTTTTCCCAAATGGGAATTAATGCCTTATCACGAAAATGTATGCTATCAGACATGCTCAATTCTCGTTATGACTGCCAGTATTCATCCCAACGATTATCCACTAATTTCACAATCTTTTCGTCCATAACCAACGGGTCGGGGTAACCTTTTTTCCATGTAGCGTCGATGCCTAAAATTCCTTTGTAAATTGGGGAGATTCCAATCAGCTTTTGCTCCGAGAAGATAACATCACGCTCACAATCAAAGCGGCAGAAGATACCCCAAATATAATTTTCTTCATCCCAGATATCGACGTCCTCGCTTACGGCGGCAATCAGTTTTATACCTTCAAGCTCCTTTTTCCTCACGAGCTTTTGTATAACCTGTCGCCCTCCGCTTTTTACTTTCACAATAAGCAGTGTATTTTCGACAAAATGCAGATCACTAATTCTCTTGTCAAACGACTTCAATCGCTCGATCTGCTGTTTTAGCTGCACTGAGCTCATTCTAACCGAACTCACATCTCCGTCGCGGCTTTTTTTCCGCGTCGCATCCAGAATCATTTTGCTGCCAAGTTCCATCTTGTAGCTCGTGAAATCGAGTGTATCGAGAGGCACTTTCGGTAATAGCACAAAATCAAAATGCGGGACGAAATTCTTCCGAATCTCCCGCAGGACGGCTTTCCAGTCGTGCGGATTCACGTCTGCTGAAACCAGCACCAAGCATTTCGTGAGCGAAAGCTGTCCCGTGCCCAGCAATCCGAGCGCGGTTTTCATTGCTTCTTTCCGATAGCGTTCCTCAACAGATACGACGAGTAGGTTATGAAAGCCTGCCTCGTAGTACGCCCAAAGGCTCTTCACTTCTTTGTGAATCAGCCGTGCGAGCGGTCCCAAAATTTGCTGCGTCGTGTCGCCGAGATACTTGTCCTCCATCGGCGGCACGCCGACAACTGTTGCGGGATACACTGGGTTATTCCTCTGCGTTACAGTGCGCACATGAAACACCGGAAAAGGTGCCGCTTTGGAATAATGCCCAAGATGGTCGCCGAACGGCCCCTCCATCCTCCTCTCTTTGGGTGGAATATGTCCCTCGAGTATAAACTCTGCATTCGCCGGTACGTCAATCGAAATCCGCTTTCCTCTGGTCAGCGGAATAGCCTGCCCTCTGAGAAACGACGCAAACATCACTTCGTCAATTCCTTCCGGCAACGCGGAAATTGTGGCGATAAGCAACGCAGGGTCGGTCCCCAACACAACGCCGGCTTCCAATTCTTTGGCTTGTTGCTCCGCATGGTGATAATGCACTCCCCCTCCGCGCTCAATCTGAATGTGCATCCCGGTCGTCTGCTTGTCATATACGTGCAGACGGTACATGCCAACGTTCCTCTTTATGTCACGCGGGTCATACGTGAATACTTGCCCCATTGTGACAAAGCGACCGCCGTCCTTGGGCCAGCAGACCTGAATCGGCAGCTCGTCAAGATTCGGCGCTTGCACCACCTGTTGTGCGACTCCGGAGGAAGCCCTGCGCGCACGCGCACCAAATAACCGGCTTACAAATCGTCGCTCTTTCCACAACATCCCCGGCTTCGGCGGCGTAATTCGATCGAAGAAGGAAATCAATTCCTCTCCGAATTGCTGCGGGTGCTTTCCGAGAGCGTGCTCAATGCGCCGCTCGCTGGCGTACACGTTCATGGCCACGGGGTAGCGTGAGCCTCTCACATTTTCAAAGAGCAGTGCGGGCTTCTGTTCTTTCAACGCCCGCGTCGCAATTTCCGTCAATTCGAGCCGGGGGTCAACTTCGACTTTCACGCGGTGCAGCTCGCCGATGGATTCGAGGTAGCGAACGAATTCGCCTAGCGCGAGGAAGCTCATCAGTTATTCGAGTTCCTCCGAGCGCCAACCTTTCGATGAGCGCAAACCGATGATCCCGAGCAGTTTATCCACAAACGCATTGATGTACTCATCGACAGTTTTGGGAACAAAATACAATGGCGGTGAAATAGGCATTATGATCGCCCCAGCCCTCGAAAGCGCCGCACATTGCTCGACAGTAATTGTCGAAAGCGGCGTCTCACGAATGCACAAAATCAGCTTATATCGCTCTTTGAGAGCGACCTGAGCCGTCCGCGTGATAAGCGTGTCCCCGATACCGGATGCGATTTTACCCAGCGTCGAGGTTGAGCACGGCAAAATGACGCATGCATCAAAATGATTCGAGCCTGATGCGAGCGGAGCAGTCAGGTCTTCGTCCGAAAATTGCCGCTTTACAGACGGAAGTAAATCCTTTTCGCTAATCCCCAGCTCTTCTTTCAGGAGAACTTTCCCCCACTTACTGACAACAAGATATTTATCTGCATCACACTGTTTGAGGAATTCCGCCGCATACACAGCGCCCGATGAGCCCGTAATGCCAAGGACAATCCTCATTCGAAATAAACTCCAGCCATAACCATGGCAAGAACGACAAAGCCGAGCACGGCGTTGATTCTAAAAAATGCCAGCTCAACATCGTCCGCCTTCTTTTGCTCAAGATATAGCAGAAAGCCAGATGCAAAGAGAAAAGGCAAGGCAGCAATAGCTTTGATATAGATGATAAACAGTGCCGCCAAAATGCCGAAGGCAATGATATGCAGCAAGGCGGAAATTTTTAGCGCCCGCGCTTTCCCAAATTTCGAGCTGAACGAATGAAGATTTTCTTGTCGATCGAACAACTCATCCAACGTCGAATAAATAATGTCGAATCCAGAGACCCAGAATAATGTGAAGAGCGAAAGCAGCACGCCGGGCAAGATATTATCGAACGACTGCTGCACGGCAAACCAGCCACCGAGCGGCGCCATTGCAAGCCCCAGCCCAACTCCGAAGTGCGCCAGCGGCGTGAAGCGCTTCATGTACGGGTACACAGTGAAAATAAACAAAGGCAGCGGAGAAAGATATAGACAGAACGGTCCAATCAGCGCTGCGGAAACAAAATAGAGCAGTAGGCTAAGTCCTAGTATACCCCTTGCCTGTGCAAGAGTTAGTTTGCCGCTGGGAAGTTCGCGTACTGCGGTGCGAGGGTTACGCTTATCGATTTCGCGGTCAATAATTCGGTTGAGCGCCAACGCTGCTGTCCGCGCTCCGGTTGCGCCAGCTAGGATCAATCCCAAAAGCCATAACGAGGGAAATTCTTTCGCCGCGAGGAACGCTCCGCTATAAATCAGTGGGAGCGAAAACAAGGTGTGCTCGATCTTGACAAAATTGAGGAAACTCTTAACCTGACTCAACTACGTGTCCCGGTGATATGATGAGAAAAACGGCTCTGCTATACTAAATATAGCAGAAATTTCCACGTAGTGCAAGATAAACGAAACGCCCGATTTTTCAATCGGGCGTAGCTGAGGAACACCGTATCGAATCAAGAAGCAAATTGTGAAGATTACCGCACAACAGAACCAAGCGGAACATCTTCCAGAAGCGTTACCACGGAAAGCTCGCCCTGGTCGCCGTTCGCAGCTAGCAACATCCCGTGCGACTCTTGCCCCATAAGCTTCGCGGGTTGGAGATTCGCTACAACCACTATCGAGCGACCGATGAGCTTTTCTGGCTCATAATGCTTGGCAATACCGGCTACAACCTGGCGTGTTTCCGTACCGAGGTCAACTTGGATCTTTAATAGTTTTTCTGATTTGGGTACACGCTCAGCTTGGACAACGCGCCCAACGCGCAGGTCGAGTTTTTTAAAATCATCAATAGTAATCATCGGCTTTGAATTTCCTTTCGGTTGCCCACCGCCCTCGAGGAAGCGAACCATGTCATCTATTTGTTTATCTTCGATTTTTGCGACAAGAATTTCCGGTTTCCCAAGTGCGTGTCCTGCCTTGAGCATAGGCTCACCTGCGGATTCCCACTCGGCATCCCGCAAATGCGGTGCGATATTGAGAATCTTCCAAATGTTCCCGGCAATAGTCGGCACGACCGGCTCCAGTAAAATAGCCAGAGCACGGCATGTTTGCAGGCAGACATTCAGCGTGGTTGCGCATTGCTCCGGGTTGGATTTTATGGATTTCCAGGGCTCACTGTCGTTGAAATATTTATTCGCGGCGCGGGCCAGGTTCATGGCTTCAATGACCCCATCACGGAAGCGATAGTGCTCGTAAAGCTTTCCCACGGCAGCTGGGGTCTGCTTCAATGCGGCGAGCATTTCTTTATCGAGCTTGCCAAGCTCACCCTGCTCAGGCACCTTGCCAGCAAAATTCTTTTCTGTGAACGCCAACGTGCGGTTTACAAAGTTGCCAAGGATATCGGCAAGCTCATTATTCACCCGTGCTTGAAAATCTTTAAGATAAAAATCTGAATCGCGCGACTCAGGCAAATTAATCGCAAGCGCATAGCGTAGCATGTCGGCGGGAAAAAATTTGAGGAAGTCCTGAAGGTCGATTCCCCATCCCCTGCTCTTAGAGAATTTTTGCCCTTCAAAATTCAAAAATTCGTTTGCCGGTACGTTTTCCGGAAGCACATACTGGCTCTTGCCGCCATCATTCCATCCCATCAACATTGCAGGAAAAACTATGCAGTGAAATACGACATTATCTTTGCCGATGAAGGCAACATACTTTGTCTCAGGACTCTGCCAGTATTCCTTCCATTTATCAGGTGAGCCTGAACGCTCTGCCCATTCTTTGGTCGATGAAATATAACCGAGCACGGCATCGAACCAGACGTACATAACCTTACTATCATAGCCTTTGATGGGGAGTTTAACGCCCCAGCTTAAATCTCGTGTAACTGCACGATCCTGTAAGCCTTCCTTGAACCAGCTTTGGCAATATCGGAGAACATTCTCCTTCCAACCATCGCGCTTTGATCGCTCAGCGATATACGCCTCTAGCCGTTTCTGGAAATCGCCCAGCGGAAAATACCAATGCTTCGTGCTCTTGACAACTGGCGTGTTCCCGCAAATTTTACAGTTAGGGTCGATGAGCTCAGTTTGGTTCAGCCACGTTCCGCAATTTTCACATTGGTCGCCGCGAGCTTGCGTATATTTACAGTTCGGGCATGTGCCTTCCACGTAGCGGTCGGCAAGAAACATCTTATCCGTCTCACAGTACAACTGTTGCTCTTCTTTTTCTTTGAGTATTCCGCGCTGATGAAACTCGGCAAAAAAATCCTGTGCGGTTTTGTGATGGATCGGCAATGTCGTGCGAGAATAATTATCGAAGCTCATCCCAAACTTCTCAAATGCGGATTTGTTCTGTGGGTGATAGCGGTCGACGACTGCTTGCGGGGTGATTTTTTCTTTTTCTGCCGTGACAGTGATGGCAACACCGTGCTCGTCCGAACCGCAGATAAAGAGCACGGCACGCTTTTTCAAGCGTTGGTAGCGGACATAGATATCCGAAGGCAAATATGCCCCGGCACAGTGCCCTAAATGAAGTAGCCCGTTGGCATACGGGAGGGCGGCAGTAACAAGGATACGCTTGAACATTGAATTAGGCGAGCTGTTCAGACACGCTGGACTTCTTTAACTCGTATGCGAGATTGGTTAAGATAAGAGGAATGTAAACGTTTTTGTTCAGAAGAGCAATGCTCGTTTCCACGCTCTCGAGCGCAGAGGGAAGATTTGCGTTCGGGAAACGGTCAATAAACCTGCGAGCGTCTTCGTACTCATGTCCGTTACCGGATTGCCCGCGTTCGCGTAGCACTAATGCTTCGCGAAGCCAGAGCTGTAGCATGCGTAACGCGCGTTCTAGTGCGGTGCGGTCGGTTCCAGCTCCGAGCTTTTCTATTTCTGTAAAAATCAGCGAGGGCTTAGAGCTTAACGCGGCGCGCATGAATTGGACTACCGATTCGCGTTCGGCTTTGATTTCGACGGAAAGTAAATCCATCGCTCGGTCGTAACTGCCCTCGGCAAGCTTTGCAACGAGTGCGGCTTGTTCTGGCTCAATCCCCTCTCGTGCAATAAGATGCTCGCTCAAGTCTGCCTCATCAATCGGGTCAAATTGAACAAGCTGGCAGCGTGAGAGAATCGTAGGGAGCAATTTATCGCGCTGGGACGTAGTTAAAATCAATACCGTATTCGATGCCGGCTCCTCCAATGTTTTCAGGAGCGAGTTGCTCGCCTCTGCGTTCATATCCTCGGCATTGGAAATGATAAAGACTTTCTTTCCGCCTTCAAACATCGAAAGCGACGACTGGCGCTTGATCTCCCGAATACTGTTTATTTTAATGAAGGTCGCCTTCGGTATCGAGATCCTGTGATAAGGGTTTTCCGCCTTCTGCCGGAGTTGTTCGTGAAAAGATTCTATCTGTTCGTCGGTCAGCTTGCCGAGCGGGTCGTCTCCTTTCTCTTCACCCTTACCGACCAGCAGTGCACAGATAAATTGTATGTTTGGGTGATGCAGCGAATCTACCTTCTTGCAACTCGGACACTCGCCGCAGGCATCGTCTAATCCCTTTTCGCAATTCAGTGCGCGCGCGAACTCGATAGCCGCTGCATCTTTACCGATACCCGCGCTTCCGTAGAACAGATAAGCGTGAGCGACTTGTCTGCTCTTGAGAGCCCTACGGAGCAGCTCCTTTACACGTTCCTGACCTATGATTCTTTTCCAGCTCATAATCTTAGAATGAATGCCCTACGCCAAAGTGAAAGACTCCGCCCGAAAATGTTTCAGGGAAAAATCGTTTATCCACTATCCAGCGTTGTCCGACAGCGGCCCCTGGGTCATACGTGCGGAAGCCGTAATCAATTCGCAGAGGCCCTGCTATAGTATCGAACCGTATTCCAAATCCCGCCGCCATGGCAACTTCCCTGACACTCGTTTTACCGACATCCGACCAAACATTGCCTGCATCGTAGAAAAATACAAGCGACAGCTTAGGGAGCTCCAGGAACCACAATCTTCCAAAATTCTTGAAGAGATGCCAACGCGCCTCCAGGCTCGCCTCAAATAAAGCAGTTCCA
The DNA here is from genome assembly GCA_022616555.1 of Ignavibacteriota bacterium. Lineage (GTDB taxonomy): Bacteria > Bacteroidota > Ignavibacteria > UBA10030 > UBA10030 > JAKEEG01. Next base: position 57,363 of record JAKEEG010000095.1, read on the forward strand.
CCTTCGCTTGGCTCCTTAACAGATTCTGCGCCCAGCGCCCGCGCTTTCCAGCCGCGAACACTGCTGCTGCCGCCTGCGAAGAAGCGACGGTGAATCGGCACCGGTGCAGGAGAATTTCCGTACAGTTCTGCAAAACCTCCCCGCGCCCGGAACGCCCAGATCAAACTGCGGCTGCCTCCGGGATCCCAATACCACTGCCCAACTGCAGAAAATTTTACATACTGAGAATACGGCAAGTCGGTACCAAACAAACCGCCTGTAATGGCCGGAAGAAAACCTGATTCTTCAATAGAGCCCGAATGGAAGAATCCGTCAGAGGGTGAAAATAGATCGTTTCGCTTATCGCGCTGCATAGTTAGCGTCAGCACGGAGTTGAACTGGGGCCTGCGATCAAGTGTGAAACGCGAAGTGTCGAATGTAACGCCGGTAACAAGTGGCGAAAAGCTAATACGGTCAAGGTTCCAATCTATGAACACACGTGTATAGGTCGCCTGCTGCCAGTTGAAACCGATACGGTTTCGCAAAATAGGTACAAAATAGACCTTCTCCTTCTCGATCGTAGCCGAAACTGTCCAAATAAGACTCACTTTATTGGTAATAAAATACGGCTGCACCATTTGTGTTGAAAGCTCGGCAGTCGAAATGAGCGATGTATCTTTGAGTCCGGTACTGCCGAAGACCCGGCTGAAATCAACGTCCTGAATCGATTGTAGGCTAACCCTTAGCCGGGTGGAGAGATTTCTGGCACCGCCGAAGAAATTCCGATTGTTATAGCCGATTCCGAATTGGATGTTAAAGGCGTTCTTTTCGTCGTTGATACCCAACTCTGGGGAAAGCTCATGAAAAGACCGTGCCCTTACTGATACGCGCACCGGCAAATCGGTTGTGGTGTCAGGCAATTCGCTGAGCAAATGCTCAATCTGAACTCGCTCAAATACCCCGAGTCGATTAAGGTTGCGCTCGCTATCAACTTTTTTTTCCTCGCTGTAGAAATCACCCTGAGTAAAATCCAAATGACGCAAGATCACTTCGGTTTCGACGCGTTCCGTGATCGTTGAGTCTTGTTGAATATCAATTCGCCCGAAATGATACCTGTTCCCCGGCGTGAACGAAAACACAACGGTTATGTTATTGCTTGAAGTGTACCTACTCGCCTGCGGCCTATCTACTTGGACGTTGACGTACCCGAAATTGAGAAAAGCACTTAGTGTGCGGCGAACTTCATCCGAGATGCGTTGTTTAACGAACGGGTCGCCCACATTCAGCAGCCGTTTGGTTTGTATCTCCTCCAACAGCTCACTAGGAAGTCTTGTTAAACCTTCGTAGCGAAGCGTATCTATTAGTGAGCGGGCGCCCTCTTGAATCGTTAATGTCAAGGTGACAAGCCGTTTGTCATCATCAAAGCGGATCGTCGTGTCAATCGTCGTGTGGAAAAACCCTTGGTCTTCATAATAACTCTTGAGCATTGCAAGATCAGTTTCGAAGGCAATGGGGTCAAAGTATTCAGCCTTCTCACCCAGGGTTTCGCTAATCGAGTACAACGTTTGCCAAACCCAACCGGGCGTTTCGCGGGACTGCATGAGGTTTTTTAACTCGGAGTCGTCGAACGTGTTGTTACCGACTAACAGGATTTGTTCGATTTCATACCTGTGCGCGGAATCTTGCGCAAAACATGTATGAGCGGTCCAGCAGCATACAGAAAGGAAAAAAAACGTAATCCGCTTCATGGGGAAGAATAACAAAAATCCCGCCTTTGGGCGGGATACAGAACATATCTCATAACAAATCCCTCGCAGGACAACGAATCATCAGTATTCTTTTTCGTCTTCGAAAAAGAAGTCGTCGTCCGACGGATGGTCAGGCCAAATTTCTTCTAAACTTTCAAAGAGTTCTTCGCTCTCCTCAAGCTCCTCAAGGTTGTGAATAACCTGCATGGGAGCCCCAGTCCTCATCGCATAATCTATTAACTCCTCCTTCGTTGCAGGCCATGGCGCATCGTCCAAGTAAGATGCTAGTTCGAGAGTCCAAATCATGTTACGCACCTCCGACAAACATCCCTCTTCACCTCGCATGGAATACTCGTTTGTGTCAGAGTGTTATTGTCGACTGCCTTCAACCTCGCTTGTCATGGCTTCGACATAGTTAAAATCGTCAAAGAAATAATCGATTGGGTTTTGTTGTACACCGTTTAAGCGCACTTCATAATGTAAGTGCGAGTTTGTCGCTAGTCCCGTTTTGCCGCAAGCGCCAATCAGGTCGCCGCGTTTCACACGCTGCCCAGAGTGAACATGCGACTTGCTCATATGACCGTAGAGCGTCGTATAGCCGTATCCATGGTCGATAATAACCATAATTCCGTAGCCGCCTTCACTGCGTCCCACAGACTTAACAACGCCATCTCCTGCTGCATAAATTGGCGAGCCAGACACATTAACAATGTCCGTGCCCTCGTGCGGACGGTTAAACCGTAAAATAGGATGTAACCTCATCCCGAACTTACTCGAAATAAATCCCTGCATCGGCTTAATCGCCGGCAGATGTGCAAAGCGAGTTTGGTTTGACTCGTACTTGTCCGTCACTTGTGTATAACTGCTATGCTGAAGCTGAAGTTCCCTCTCAGCACTCGAAAGCAACGTAGCAATATTTTGCAACTGTTCATCGACATCTGCCGCGCCGCCAAAGTAAACACGTTCTTCCGTACCGCCGATACCCGCGCGCCGTGTCTCTTCGTCGACGCCCGGCAAATCGACGAGCAACCGAAGCTCATTGTTGCGATCGTTCAACTCCGCCAATTGATTGTGCAACCGCTCAAGAGTTGTCGTCACCGTGCCGAGTTGTTTTTTCAACAACGTATTCTCGCGCGAGAGCGCACTCATTCTCATCACACCTAGCCCCAGCGCATCATCGAACTCTTCGTTGAACCAGAACAGGCTGACGGCAATAATCACCGTTAACAGTACGGCAATAGCCGAAGTCTTAAGCTTCGCAGTCTTCGCTTCAACGAAGCTGAGTCGCTCCGCCGAAAAATAATACAGTTTTAGTTTCCCCATTAGCGCTCGGACTAAACCCTTTGGAATTGGTGCGTGTGTTTATTGCTAAAAGACGTAAAACCTCCCCGGATGTTCCGCCTCGAGCTCCGGGGAAACCGATAAAACGCAAACGAAAATAGGAAATATTTAAAGCTTTGTCAAGAATTTCCTTTCATTACCAGCTACTCAAAATCATGCTCAAAATAATCGATGGCTCGTTTTCCCTTCGTTTTTTCAGTGATTGCGGCGTCTAAACGCTTCGAAAACTCTTTCGCAGCGTCATATCCATAATGTTTTAGCAGATAATCGAGGGCGATCACCTCTGTGATGACGGTAACATTTTTGCCGGGGAAAATCGGCAGGCGGACGTGAGGAATATCAACACCCATAATTTTAATTGACTCGTGGTCTAGGCCTGTGCGGGTATATTCAGCATCCTGCTTCCACTCTTCAAGCTCGATAAGAATCTCCACCCTTTTCTGAAAGCGGATCGCCCTGATTCCAAAAATCGAGCGGACGTCAATCAGTCCGAGGCCGCGAATTTCCATGAAATGTTTCACCACATCTGTGCCCGCGCCGATAAGTATCCCTTCGCCTTTCCGCGTCACCATCACCACATCGTCCGAAACGAGCCGGTGCCCGCGCTCAACAAGATCAAGTGCGATCTCGCTCTTGCCAATTCCCGACCTGCCTACTAGCAGTACGCCGACGCCGTACACATCGATAAACGAGCCGTGGATGACTGTCTGCGGAGCAAACTGGTCGTCTAAAAAATCGCTGAGAAAATAGACTACCTTCGTTGTTTCAAGGGGCGACTGGAAAATCGAAATATCCTTCTTCCTCGCCATCTCAACCATTTCCGCATCCAACTCGTTCTCATTAGTGACGATCATGCAGGGCATGGCAAATTGTAAAATATTTTCAAACGCCTTGAGCCGTTCTTTCAACGAAAGATGTTTGAGATAGCGTATTTCCGTGTTGCCGAAAACCTGCACGCGGTCGTACGTAAACAATTCCACATAACCCGCAAGCGCTAATCCGGGCCTGTGGATATTTTTGTCCCGTACTTCTTTTTCGAACCCCGATTCGCCGTTCAGCGGCTTTAGCTTCAGGCGCTCTTTATTTTTTTCGAATAAAAAGCCGACCGTGATACTGCGGCGTTGGGTTTCTTTGAGTTTTCCTAATGCCATAGGGAGTCCAAGTGGTTATACTGCTTTCGCCCGTACACTGCGCACCGTCTTTTTATCTTTCTCGCGCAATTTTGCTTTGTATTTTTTTAGCTGAGCAGTAACTTTCTTGACAGCCGCATCCACCGAGCCAAAGAAATCCGTGCTATGCGCTACTCCTGCAAGCCGTGCGTTGTACACGGAGACGATGATCTCGGCTATTTTATCGCTGTTGCGAGTCTTCTCATACTTTAAAATTATGTTACACTTGACAATGCCGTCATAATACCGTTGAAGCTTCTCAGCCTCTCGTTCCGCATAGTCCAACAATGTTTGGTGAGCTTTGAAATGCCGCGAAGTGACTGTCGTCTGCATGGTTGACCATCCTTTCCTTCATCATCACGCCTTCGGGTGTGCCTGACGATAAACCTTTTTCATTCGTTCCGTTGAAACATGAGTATAGATCTGCGTGGTGGAAAGACTTTCATGCCCAAGCAACTCTTTAACTGCTGCAAGGTCGGCTCCCCTGTTTAACAGATGGGTCGCAAAAGAATGCCGAATGACGTGCGGGCTTTTTTTCTCGGCTTCCGAAACACGATCCAAATACTTCCGCACTATTCTACCCACTGCCATCGGATAGATGCGATGTCCTTTTGCTGTACGGAAGACCGGTGCGCTGCGTCGCTTGATATCCTGCTTCGGCACGGATTCTTCTAAAGATACATAATACCGTTGCAAAGCTTCAAGCGCTTTATTGCCAATCGGGATAATTCTCTGTTTATTCCCCTTCCCGCGTACCTTCACAGTCTTGCGTTGGAAATCAATGTCGCCCACATTCATCCCGACAAGCTCGCTTAACCGAATACCGGTACTGTAAAAAACCTCCAAGATTGCCGTGTCGCGAAGTTCTTCTGAGCCGGGGTTTTTTGATATTCTCACCGCTTGCCCAATAGCCTTTTCGTCTAGAAACACCGGCAAACGACGTTCTACCTTCGGTGAAACAAGCGATAGCGTCGGATTTGTTTCAATAACTTTGCTACGATACAGGAATTTGAAAAACGAGCGTAAGCTTGCAGTACGGCGGGCAACACTTTTTCTCGTTAACCCCACATCGATCGACTCAGCCAGGAAATCTCTCAGCGTATGCCGCGTTACCTCCGGGAGAGCAGATACGTTGCGCTTGGAAAGGAACTGCAAGAATTGTGCGAGGTCGTTCCGGTACGATTCAACCGTATGACTGGAATACCCTCGTTCAAGCTCAAGATATTCAAGAAAAGAACGGAGTTGGTTCGTCACGGTCATTCCCTCTACAAAACAGAGGTTGTGTTGTGGATGAAACAGTGATCAAGCGCTTGCGGCGACTTCTTCGCGGACAAATTCTTCTTTACACTCCGGGCATTTTAAGAATTCGCCCTTGGCTTGAGTATATTTCGCAAGTAAATATGGGTTACCGCAACTCGTGCACACCTCGTTGACCAGCCTATCCCACGACGCAAAATCGCATTCCGGATAACGCGAGCAGCCGTAAAACGTTCGTTTTCCTTTTTTCGTTTTCCGCTCGATCAAATCACCAGTCTTGCACTTCGGACATTTTATACCCGTCGTAATCGGTTTTGTGTTCTTGCACGTTGGGTAATTCGAGCAGCCCAAAAATGTTCCAAACTTTCCCGCCTTCACGACCATATCGCCGCCGCACAGCTCGCACTTCATGCCAGCCATGTGCTGATGCTTCTCTTGGTCTTCTGCAAGAGGCTTGGTGTTCTTGCATGATGGGTAGCCCGTACACGCCATAAATCTGCCGTTCCGTCCCCACTTGATAATCATTGGCTTGCCACATACGTCGCACAGCTCTTTTGCATCCTCTTGCAACGATTTCTTTATACTCGAGGCTTTCTTATCAACTTTTTCTAGCGCACTGTGGAATGGAATATAGAAATCCTTCATCACATCAATGTACTCTTCTTTTCCAGATGCAATCGTATCAAGTTCCGCTTCCATCTTTGCCGTGAAGGATACGTTGAAAATCTCGGGAAAATACTGCACCAGCAGTTTGTTGACCTGCAACCCAAGGTCGGTCGCATAAAGCTTCCGGTCCTTCTGTTCAACATATGTTCTGCCAATAACTGTGCTGACAATAAGGGCGTAGGTGCTGGGTCGCCCAATACCCAACGACTCCAATTCTTTGACGAGCGTCGCTTCGGTATACCGCGGAGGTGGTTTTGTAAAATGCTGTCGCGGGATCAAATCGCTCAACTGCGCGGATTGCCCAACTGTCAACTGTTGAGGGAGCTTCGACGTCGGGTCGGCGTCTTCCTTCTCCGCTCCGTTCTCCTCCTCCATGTCGTCGAACACCTGCAAGAATCCTCGGAACACCGATACTTGGTCCGTTGCGCGGAATAAGTAATCGCCGCCCTTAACTTCGACAGTATACTGCTCAAACTGCGCAGGCGACATCTGGCACGCGACGAAGCGATTCCAGATCAACTCGTAGAGCGCAAGCATATCCTTATCGAGAAACTTCTTAAGGAATTTCGGCGTGTATTTAATCGATGTCGGGCGAATTGCCTCGTGCGCATCCTGTGAGGCTTTACCCTTCTTAAACAGGCGAGGTTCTTTCGGCAGATATTCCTTGCCGTAATTCTCGAAGATATACTCTCGCACGTGCTTCACCGCTTCTTCGCTCAGACGCGTCGAGTCGGTACGCATATAGGTAATTAAGCCGGTACGGCCCTCTTCACCAATCTCCACGCCTTCGTACAATTTCTGCGCCAGCATCATCGTGCGTTTGGCAGAAAGTCGCAGTCGACGCGCAGCTTCCTGTTGTAAAGTGCTGGTAATAAACGGAGCCGGGGCATTCCGCTTAACCGGCTTGCGCTCGACGTTCGAAATCTCGAACTGCTGCTTGCGGATATCCTCCAGATACCCGCGCATCGATGTCTCATCCGGTATCTTGGGATCATCTCCGGCAACTTTCACAAGTTTAGCCAGGAACGGGTCACTTGCTCCGGCACGAAACTCGCCAGTAACCGACCAGTATTCCACTGGTACAAAAGCCCGAATCGCTTCCTCGCGCTCGCATATCAGCCGCAACGCAACCGACTGCACACGTCCAGCCGACAATCCATAGTACATCGTCTTCCATACCCACGGGCTGATTTTATAGCCCACGATACGGTCCATCGCACGTCGAGCCTGCTGGGACTTCACAAGGTGCTTATCAATGCTCCGAGGGTGCGCCATGGCTTCTTTAATCCCCGACTCGGTAATCTCATGGAACAACACCCGCTTGATATTCTTATTGACGTCTTTGATCTCATCCGCAATGTGAGCGGCAATCGCTTCGCCCTCACGGTCAGGGTCGGTCGCGATGAAGACGGCTTTCGCTTTTTTTGCCTGTGTCCGTAGCTTCTCAATGACATCGCCCTTGCCGTCGATTGTCTCGTAGACAACCGCAAACGAATCATCAACATCGACGCCTAGTTTGCTCTTCGGGAGGTTTTTGATATGCCCCACCGACGCCTCAACAACATACTCTTTGCCGAGATATTTATTAATCGTCTTTGCTTTGGATGGTGACTCTACTATAATAAACGACTTTTCCATTAACGCCTTAACGCCCTTTCCTAGTGAATTGTATCGTCGGTTTCAAGCGAAATCTGACCGCCGAGCGATGAGTTGCTTCCGCTATCGAACAGAATGCCCGCAACAAACGACTTCATTTCCGGTATCCCGATACTTGAAAAACCGGCCGCCATAATCCGGTCTAAAATAATTTCGATATCGCTATTTTTCACAAGCCCCATCTCACGGCATTGAATCAGGTAACCGTACGCCGGGGGAGTTACAATCATCCGCTCCGCTTCGTTGAGAAAGCGAGTTGACTTCTCCGACTGCCCGCTTTGCGCAACCATTTGTTGCCCAACGGACATGCGCTCAAACAACCACGAAAATGCCGTTGAGATCTCGCTCTGCGTGTAACCGTTCTTCGTAAGGAACGACACATCGATGTCGTTCAACTGCTTGTTGGATTTCAGCTCACTGACAAGGAACATCAAAATTTCAACGATTCGTTCATGCATGTAGAGGTTCCCCATATGTTAGACGTGTAAGATAGTAATCTTCTCGTCTTCGCATCCGCTCCTTGTGAGTTACTTTTTTATCGTCGTAGCCGAGCAGGTGAAGCGTCCCATGAATCACCAGTCTCAGTACCTCGTTACGAAAAAGCACTCCGTATTCTTTTGCCTGGCTTTTCGCCCGGTCTAAATTCACATACACTTCGGCATCAATACCTATGCCGTCTTGCAGCGGAAAGCTGATCACGTCGGTAATATAATCATGCCCCAAAAAATCCCTGTTCATCCTTCTGATGAACCTGCTTCCCACGAAAATCACGGATACCGATGTTATCTTTTTTCTCTCCTGCTGTAGAACACTTTGAACAGCCCGTTGAGTTTCCGCTCGCGAAAATCGAAGCCCTGAGTGTTGATTAACGACTAAAATCATTGGCTGTTCTCACTACGCTCTGCTATCACTTTCTCTTTCGCTTCGTGCTTCCTCTTGCTTTGGATGTTGCGCGAGCCGTCTGCCGTTTTTCAGCGGAAGACTTTTTCAGGCCTTTAGAAGCCGGCAGATCCTGCTCTTCCTTCGCTCTTCCGGGTAAGGGCAGCATGGTCTCCGTGAGAGAAAGTGCGATGCCGGAAAGCATCACCTCGGGACCCAGCGTTGTAAAATCCCCGGAGAGAATCGTACGGTCAACGTTCGAATACAACGAGCACCCTCCTTCTCGCTCGATAATCAACCCGGAAAGCTTGCCGTGTTCTTCCCCGACAAAAGTCACTTCCCCCAGCATTTCACTGATCACGTAGCCCGTGCAAAAATGGAGCTGCAGATGGGCAGTCGGAGTATAGACGGAAACGAGATTACCCGTTCTATGTCCGATCTTGATATCGGGATAAATTTCGAGGGCGAGTTTTCTTCCGCTTTCCTTGGTCTCAAGTTCAAAGCGGTAGTTATTTCCCATGTGCTTGGCTGGCACCTGTAGGACCTGGGAAATCTTTTGTATGTCGACCGTCTTGAAATGAAAAGTCATACGCAGACCTTGCGCTTTCCGTTCGTTCCGGGAATAGAAACGAAAACCCCGACTTGCCTGGAAGAGACTAACGCGCTTCCGAGCAATCGGGGATCACTAAGAGAAATGATCGCTTGATATGTCGTGTAGCAATCGATGGCCCTGGAATTCCTCCGATTGTACAAAATATATGATCGTACTGCTGTCGTGGAGATTGTTAGTATCGACTCAACTCCGTCTCTTACTCGAAGCGCAGCCCGCCAGCGACGCTTTTTCCTTCTCTGAACTACCATAATATACTACGGCAAAAGACGATTGTCAAGTTTAGATGACCAATTCGGCGTTTTCGATAGCCGCTTCACACTCGAACTTGTATCCCCTGCTCTTGATTTCCTTTTTGCACTTTTTGAGGATTTCGTCCACTTTATCGTCGCTGTGGTTCTGGTCGTGATGGAACAAATACAGCTTCTTTACGTTCGCTTCGGTTGCCACGCGCAGTGTATACAGGTAATGCGAGTGGCCCCAGCCGACGCGGTCGATGTATTCTTCCGGCGTGTAGGTCGCATCATGAATCAGCACATCCGCGCCTTTGCAGAAATCGAATACGCGTTGGTTGGGATCGCCCGCTTGCACTTCGAATTTGTCGTTCACTGTCTGCTCGAAGTTTGTCAATCGTTTCGCCGCCTTGCGGTCGTAGGGCTCATTGTCACTAATATAGACGATTGTCTTGCCTTTATATTCTATTCGATAGCCTACCGTAAAACCGGGATGATTGACATAAGAGCTTGTGACTACGGCATCAAAAACATTGATACGGTCGCCTTCACCGACCGGCCGGAAATGTATTTTCGCATTCAACTCATGCAGCTGAACAGGAAAATAGATTCTGTTCATCTGTTCGGCGATAATTTCGTGCAATTTCTTGTCGTGCCGCTCAGTCCCAAAAATTGTCAGCTCGTTCCCCGGAATAAACGCCGGCTTGAAAAACGGAAAGCCTTGTATATGATCCCAGTGCGGGTGGGTGATAAACAAATGCGCTTGTATGGATTCGCCCGTGGAGATAATATAATCCCCGAAGCTTCGAATGCCCGTCCCTGCATCGAGGATAATCAGCTCCTCGTTATCTAGACGCAGTTCAACGCAGGGAGTATTACCGCCGTACCGGACTGTATGTTTTCCGGGCGTCGGGATGGAACCGCGAACGCCCCAAAATTTAAGTTTCATCCTACGGTGCTGTTATTGATGTTCTCGATACATGCGCACGTAATTGACGTAATTCTGCGCTGATTGCTCTAAGCCCTTCCTCTCCTCCGCTGTTAATTCTCTCCTGACTTTTGCCGGTACGCCTGCAACAAGTGTGCCCTCGGGTACAACAAAATGTTCTAACACAAGAGAACCGGCAGCGACAAAAGCATACGGACCGATTTTCGAATCATCCAGTACGATGGCTCCCATCCCAATCAAACAATAATCTCCGATGGTAGCCCCATGGAGAATTGCCCCGTGCCCAACGGTGACGTTCGAGCCGACGACCAGAGGATACTTCTGGTGAGTCACATGAAGCGTGCAATTATCCTGTATATTTGTCCTCTCGCCGATACGAATGTAATTGACGTCACCCCGAATAACGGCGTTAAACCATACACTGCTGTGAGCGCCTATCTCGACATCGCCGATAATCTGCGCGCCTTCGCGCACGTACACCGATTCATGAATCTTCGGAACAATGCCTTTAAAGGGATGAACCAATCGTTCTCTTACTCCTGTGCAAGTGGGGGCTCCCAACCCGGACGATTCCACTTCACCAACTCGATATAAATACTTCCGATGAGCACTCTCATACGCGCCACGATGGGCACACGGGCAGAATCATTGCTGAACCAGCCGGAAAACGCCCCTGTCATGCCAAACACACCGGAATAATTCGCCTTGCCTTGAATCTCCAGCACGTCGATGGGTTTGTCTTCACGCGCATCGATCTCGACCGACTCCCGCTTGTTCAGAAAAGCGATGGTCGTCGTTACGGCTTCATTCCCGATCACCGTGGGAACGTTCACCTGCCCCTGCCGGAAAAGGTTCTTGCGAGCGTAAAAGAACAAAGATAAGCCATCTTGTGCCTTGCCGGGCACTTTGACAGTATCGATTTCTTCCACTTCACGCGAACCGCCGAATTTCTGTTTGCTTTTTTCGACGACAACCCAATTTGAGTCGTAATTGAACGTATACGAAAGAAAAGACAGTTGTTGCTTGGTGCTGTCTGCGCTGACCCAGGTGTACGAATATACCTCTTCGTCGAATTCGCTTTCAAACAACACGTGGAGATCGACAAACGGCAAGCCCGGCGCCGAGTCAATAAAGGCTTGAGCGCGGTACACCACCCTTCCATTCCGTTCCGAGGCGTCAACAATTCTGATGCGAATCGAGCCGAGCGTAAAAAACGAATAACTGACCCGGTACTCAAGCTCCTCGCCAACTCGAAAGAGCGAATCGGACGGTTGCGCGTCTGTTAGCGGTTCAGCTGCAAGAACAGAGAAAAAGCATTCTGCGGTAAGCGCAAGAATCCCTATACCAATAAATCTTGATATGTGGTGCAATGCTGGTACGGTACTAATAGAGCCTCGCAAACTTTTCTGCTTCCGGGAACACGGAAACAGCTTTCACGAATTGCGGGTCGGTGTCTAACATGATGGCAGAATACCCGTCATAATTCCAAATCCTGCGGGCGATTTCTGCTTTCAGGCGTGTCTTCAGGAAACCTGTGTCCTGCTTGAATTCTTTTTCGTCAACTTTTATCTCTCTCTTGGTCACAAACGCTTTAAAATTCGTCATCATCTCATCTGTTGTGATGAACGACTTTTTGAACGCGGAAAGGTCTTGATGCGCGGAGCGTACGCGTTGTCCTTGAGAATCGAGATAGTCCTTAATAAATTGAAAGAACAAATCTCTGCGCCAAATATTTTGTGTGAGCGGGGTCAGCTCATGCCATTTCACGATGTAATCAGGCGTGATACCGCCTCCCCCATACACCATCCGTCCGCTATTGGTTTTAAAGATCGGGCGAGCAGAGTCGCTTTCCGACTTGTGTTGCAAGTTGTCACCCTCTACCTCTTCGCGCTGGAGAGCTTCGAGTGTGTATTCATCTCGTTCTTTCCCTTCATACGCTCGTTGGATCAACCTGCCGCTTGGCGTGTAGTATCTCGCAATTGTCAACCGAAGCGCAGAGCCATCGGAAAGCCTCCACTGGCGCTGCACCAAACCTTTTCCAAACGACGTTTCACCGACGATCAGCCCCCGGTCCCAGTCCTGAATAGCTCCCGCGACAATTTCGCTGGCACTTGCCGAAGCATTGTTCAGGAGAACGATAACGGGAAGCTTTTCATACTCGTCACCTGTTTTGGCAAAGTACGATTCCTCGAATTCTGAACGGCGCGCCTTCGTATACACAATTTTCTTGGGGTTCTCACGCGAACCGCCGTCAAGGAACAAATCCGCCATCTGGAATGCCTGCTCTAAATATCCTCCGGGGTTTCCACGCAAGTCGAGCACAAGCCGCTTCATGCCCTGCTCTTTCAACGACGCCAGGGCGCGTATCATTTCATTGTTCGTCTGCTCGTTAAACTTATCAACGGCGATGTAACCAACGTCATCGTTATACATAATCGACGACACAACACTTACGAGTGAGATCTCATCGCGGGTTATGTCGTACTCCATTGGCTCTTCAACACCGGGGCGAAGAACAGTAACGGTCACTTTCGTTCCCTTCGGACCGCGCAAGCGTGTGGTGACTTGGTCTTCCTTTGTCAAACCGTTCGGGGTATCCTTATAACCGACCGAGCTTGTGTCATTAATTTTTATGATGCGGTCGTTTGCCAGCAAGCCTAATCGAGCCGACGGACCGCCGCCAATCGTCTCGACCACGGTAATGGTATCATTCAGGATTCGAAACGAGATACCGATGCCTTCAAACTTCCCTTTGAATTCTTCAGCTACGCGCTCGAATGCTTTCGGCGGAATGTACACGGAATGGGGGTCAAGATCTTCAAGCATGCCCTGGATGGCCGATTCCGTTAAGCTGCTCAGCTGCTTTTCTTCAAGGTAAAATTTATCGATAAAGCTGAGAACGTCCTTAAACTTATTCAACTGGTCGTAGATTGTGTCACCAGAGATCACTTCGCGGATTTCCATGCCAGCGAACACACTCACCGCCATGACCGCCGCAACTGTCCAGATCGAAAAACGTCGCTTCATACTCGTAACCTTTCACTGAGACGAGAAAACGCCTCGCAGCGGTCTCTCTTATATTATTAATAAACTATCCCTTCTCTATACTTCAACGGTAAATCAGGTGGACAAGTTTCACTGGGTAATGGTAAGTTAAGGGAAAAACGCTGAAAATCAAGTTTACGGAGGTAGCCTGGAGCGCAGAGAGAGCTTCATCACAAGCTCCATACCCTGCCATTCAACCAGTTAAGGTGCTGGAGTGCACCACCCTGGATTAAAGTATGCATCGTGATGAACAAATGTATAAGCTATGGTCTGAGCTACGGCAGCAGCGACTTTTTCATAGACCTTTACTTCGCTTCTAATGGTAAATGTTAACTGATCACTGATGCGCCTCTGGATACACGTTTTATCCTCATAGTGCGCGACAATATCGCGAATATCTCTGCCGTTATCATCGAAAAAATTCCATGAGAAAGTTAACTTCAACGTGTCACCCGGATCTATCCTGAGTTGCTGCGAAGAAGGGTTGTAATTGCCTGAGACAATGTTCGAGGAATTGATAATAAAAGTTTTCCGAAAACTCTGGTTGCCCGACATAGTAACGCTCACCGTTCCGTCAATAAATGCCCTCCCGTCAAATGTTTCGTCATATGTGTTGGTAACATTGACAAATACCTTCAGCGAATTATCCGTTGTCGAAATAACATACAACGCAGCGTTGTTCGCTTCTAGCACCTTCGTGGGGTCGCTGTACCTCGGAAGTGATTCGTCACAGGATAGGCTAGCCGCGATAACGCCCATCAAACAATACCACAGTATGAAGACTCTGCCTTTCATAGTTAGAATTCTAACCTTGCGCCGACACGAACGCGACGCGGATCATAATACGCTCCAGGGTCACCAAGTTCGCCACCCACCCTTCCGCTCGAATCAAACCATCGGACGTTCTTCTTATTAATGAGATTGCGAACATCCGCAAATACCGTAAGGGTATAACGTCCCTGCTCATCGATTGCAAAACGCCTAGTTAATTTAACATTGAAAAACATCACGTCTTCCATACGAGAGTTATTCGGCAGCAGGAGTTTTGACGTGTCCGAAGGCGTAAAACCGTCACGCGTTGGGTAATACGTGTACGGGCGCGGCGAGTTGTAGAGCACAATGACATTCGAACGAATATCGTATGGCAGCTTAAAATCCGCATCGACCTTAACCGTATGACGCTGGTCCCAACTGAGCGGGAAAGGCCTTGCTGCCAGGGGGAAACCCCACTGTTCGAAGTTAATCCGCTGGTCAACATACTCGCTCACACCTTCCGTCACCATGTAGCTGTACGAAATGCTTCCGGAAAGCCTCTCATCATATTCTCGGATTAGTAAGACTTCCAAACCAGATGAGGTCGCTTCAGCATTATTCACGTAAGATGCAAAACCATAATCGCCGGCAAACTTACTATCTGCAGCGATCAGCGTCTTCGAATCGATCTGGTTTTTCGTATTCTTTTTGAAATACGTCAATGACGCAACGACATTTTTATTGATGCCATGCTTAAAACCCAACTCCCACGAAACCGTTCGTTCCGGTTCAAGGTCCGGATTGCCGGCAAGTACGCTCTTTGTCCCTGCTCGGAGTTGTGCAGGATTGATACCGGAATACAAGTAATCAAACAGGGGGTACTGAAAATAATGTCCAAAATTTAGGAAGAAGAAACTGCTTACCCCTACCGGTCCTGCTAAGGAAATACGGGGACTAATCTGGTGTTTTATTTTCGCTTTGGTAAAGCCCGTCACCTGTTGTTCAAACTCATTCTGGCTGATAGGTATAAACTCAACAATCGGCCTTTCAGCCGTCGGGTCGAGAAAATCCCAACGGACGCCAACGCTGAAATTCGAACCATCCCGTACCAGTTCTACCTTGTCTTGAATGAAGACGCTTCCGGAGCGCGGCTGGTATTTGTAGCTGTTGCTGTAGTTTAGCAAAGGCTGGTCAACTATGGGCTTGCCAAAATATGTCGTCTGCGGCTCGTATTTCACAAGATCAGAAAAAATATCAAATTGGTTGATCTCTACACCAATCTTGATCAAATGAGTTTTCTCGATCTGGGTTGTATAATCTCCCTTGAACGTGTAGATCGCTTGCTTAGTATCCGCCCACCAATTTCGCGTCCCGGCAATAATGTAGCGCAGGAAGAAATCATACTCGTACGGCTGCAGGGTAAGATCGTCTTTCGAGCCTTCGCCTATCCGTGTATTGAGATAGTACCGGCTAAGGCTCAACGTATAAAATGAATTCTCCGAGAGTGTATGCGAAAGTACCGCTGCCAACCGATAGGAGTCCCTATATCGCAAGGGTAATCCGCCCAAATTAAAACGCCAACTGAATTCATAATCGCGCCACTTTCGAAGCGAGTAAATCCCCTGGAAGCCCAGTCGCAGTGTTGGAGAAAATTGATATTCCAGCTTTCCAAAACCGGAGAACTCTTGGCTAATCGGAGAAGTAAATTCCTTGGAAAAATCCTGCCACCAACGAGTGTCATGCGCAATAAACGTGTTGGCTGTAAAATAGCTGAGCTTCTCGGGAAGGATCGGCCCGGCCGCGGTCACTTCCAACTCCGTGGCGCGGTCGACTTGCTTATTTATGCTTTCCGGCAACCAGTTATCTTTTTCGAGGCGTATGCTGTACGTAGGTTCGCTCCCGCCAGTCTTAGTCACAACATTGACAACACCGGAGAGAGCATTTCCGTACTCGGCGTCAAAACCACCGGTATGGATTGTCAATCCGCTGATAGAGCTTCGGGGAAGATTCGTGCCCAATCCCCCGCCGACCACGTCTTGCACGGGCAGTCCATCTATTAGATACGTTACCTCCGTGGTCTTTCCCCCGCGCACGTTACCTTCTACCGTCGTCCCGGGCTGGAGTGTCAGCACATCCTGGAAAGCAGTTATCGGGAGTTTATCCAATTTGATGTCACCTATCGAGTAGGCCGTCGCCGCAAGATCTTTTTGTATCAACGGCCTTTCCGCACGAACTTCGATAACGTCAAGCTCGATCGTCGTGGTTTCCATTTGGACATCCAGTTTCGTCCGAAGATCGGGAAGTATTGTAACCCCCTTCATCACCACTGTGGTATACCCAATAATGCTGTAGCGCACATCGTACGAACCGGCACGGATGTTTTTGATTTGGTAATATCCTTCCGCATCCGTTGTGCCGCCCTGTGGTTGGTCAATAATGACAATATTAACGCCTGCCAGAGGCGAACCGGTTTGCTTGTCAAGTATTCTTCCTTCTAATATTCCCGTAATGCCGTACGCATGCGGCGCTGCATTGAGCGCCGCGGCTAAGCTCATCAAGGAAATCAATGCTAGTGCAAAACGTCTCATCATATCCCCCTCCGTTATTGATTCATGAGCATAAACTGAGACTTTCGACAAATTAAGATGTCTCGATAATAAACATTTCCCATGACCATTACAAGTAAGTGTCCACATTTATCTCGTTGACTTACCCGGAGGAAGTCCGAACGGATAACAGACTACAAGCGTTGTATCGGCCTCAACAATGCACGCGGTTCCGTTTGTTCTGCTGTACAATCAAAAAAGGGCGGCGCCAGCGCGGCAGAATAGTAACACAACGGAAAGACCATCGTTGCTTTTACCGGTGCGCGTTGGCCAAACACAACAACTTCCCCGCTAATGATAAATTCCTCTCGCACGGCAATACAGCGCTCCCGGTCATTACAAAGAGGATCGTCATAGAAAGTAAACAACTCAGATCGGCGGTCGACACCGGTATCGTCATAGCTTAAATCCCAGCTAACGGAAAAGACCAGCGTCTCCCCAGGATCAAGCGTTAGCCTGCGCGTAATCGGATTGTAGCCCGTCCCTGAGCTAATTTCATCTGGACCAATGGCGAAGGTTCTTTTGATATCCGGCATGCGCACAGAGCGAAATGCAATCGTCCCCTCAAGCCGAACCGTATCATCTAGTGTCTCATCATAGACATTAGTGACATCGAGGTACGCGACCATACGGTTACCCGATGCCCACGCACAAATATATTGTGTACGCATGGCACCTTCAAGAATCAACTCAGGCTCTGAGTACGGTGGCAACGGCTCATCGCAGGGGCCAAGCAACGTGAAAGCCCCCGCCATTACGAAATTCATCGCTGATACGGCTCCTGCACGCATAGTAAGACGATATCCTTTCATCAATTCCTATTCAACTGCAAATGGATAACAACGGGCCCAAGTCGGACTAGGGGGCTGCAAACACGGAGGGTCCGTCAGCGGTATCACACAAGGTGCGCCTACCATATAGCATATCGGAAAAACCACCGAAGCGATTACAGGCGCTCGTTCATCAAAAACAAACAACTCGCCGCTTATGGCCAGGTCCTCCCTGGCGGCGCGGCAATGAGTTTCGCAATTTGGGTCAGTGTAAAAGTCAAATATCACCTGTCGCGCATCGACACCGTTATCATCTGATATGAAGTCCCACGAGACCCCATAACAAGAATCTTAACGACTCACCCGGGTCAATCGTTAAGATTCTTGTTATGGGGTCATAACGTTCAGCACCTGTATGGAGGTTCGATGCTCCGATTTGAAATGTTTTTTTAACGGCTGGTATACGCGCCGAGCGGATCTCTATCGAGCCTTGAAAATGAACCGTGTCCTGTAATGTTTCCTCATATTCATTTGTAAACGTAAAATACACCGCGAGCTTGTTTTCCGGTCGATTTGGTAAGCCCGGATATATGTAAAGACCCGTCAGTGCCCCATCGAGAATCTTCTCCGGCTCTGTGTACGGCGGCAAAGGTTCATCGCAGGGACCCAGAAGGGTTGTCACAGCAACATGATCTTCCCCCGATTTTGCGGACACAGAGAAAAGCCACTATCTTGGTGGCAGAAGGAGGTCCGCAATGGAAAGAGTCAAGAAACGGAATCAGTATGA
>JAKEEG010000096.1 GCA_022616555.1 Ignavibacteriota bacterium
ACCGTCATCGGAGACACTCGGCGCTCGGATATCACTCGCCGGTTGACTTCGAACAATTACACTCTTAACTTCGTGTCCAACTTTTCGGGGAAAGATCAATTTCTTTAACATCACGATCATCCTCTCCAAACGGATAATAGGCAACAACGATACCCCCCGATTGACTTATTTTATTCATCGTCCAGTTTTCCTGGTAGGGCATCATGATTTCAGCCTTTGGCACATATCGTTCGAATTGGTCGAGGCTAAATTTTAGTTGTCTTGCTGAAAATGTTGATAGTGTAGATGGGCTGAGGTGCCTAAACAATATGCTTCGGTCACCGTCAAACCGATATGCCAACTTGCTGAAAATCTCTCGTTGTATATCTTCATTCTCATTGAGTACGATAGCGAGATTTCTCGCCATGTTCTCCGCATGTTTCCTCGCTAGCATGAAATTCGGTTCCGTACTCTCTACCGATGGCGTCATAATATCAGAGCACGAGATTGCAACAGCGGCTAGAACAAGAAAAACCGCCCAATTGATCCAGCTTCTTCTCTTATTCATTGTTAATCCCTTTCGTAGGTGTGGAGATGGAAAATGGGATAAAGAGGTAAAGCTGATGCCAGCAGGCATACTCCTACGGTTTCAAAAAAAGTTATCGACGATACCTGCCTTATATCTTAATTTGTGGAAACCAAAAACCCGGATGGTGTCATTGCACCACCCGGGTTTATTTCTTTCTGTATGCCATTTTTGTTCTCCTTCTCGTTATATTACATATTCCAATATCACTGCGAAACCCGTCAAACAATAAAAAAATCCCTTCTCGGAGCTTCAACTCACACTGAAACGGGATTTCACTGAAACCAACTTACGGCAAGAATCTTTCTTTTTTAAGAGAATGTCAAGGCCTTTTTGAGGAGATTATCCCTTTGACAAACCGTTATAGGAAATGAAAAAGCCCAAGTACGAGGTCTTGGGCTTCATGAGGTTCTTCCTACCGCTTAATCATTGTTGGCTGATTCAATTGCCGCATCTAAATCAGCCTCCATCGCATCTGTTCGAGATTCAATGTCCGATAGCTCGGTGTTCGTCTCGATCTCGATCTTCGGGCCCATAATGCTTCTCCTTGAGGTTGTGGTTGGATTGTAAAGCTACGAAACCTCTCTAAGAAGAAGAGGAATCGTTTGTAATTTAAATCAGATTTCTTTGTTTCCTTCTTCTGGCTTGTCCTTTTCTATGTCTTCTTCATGCTGGTTAAGGAAACTAAGTTCAGAAGAGTAAGGTTCGCAAATCAAAAGTTTGTGACCCGCAACATCATTGTGCAAATTAAGTAATCCTTCATCCAACGTATGAAACTCATTTGCTCTATAATGCAATGCACTCGCAAGGTGAATAGCGTCGGGCGTGCGTATGTTTTTTTTACTTTTGTAATGCTTCCTAATATCCCCCGCCAGCTTTGCAACAACAAAATCCACAGAAATTGGTACAACATTTGGTCTATCAAAAAGCGAGTAAAATTGCGTGATAGTGTGGTCATCTTCTCCAGCGTCAAGCACTTCGGCTAATGAAAGAACGGACGTAACAAGAGCAATCTTGCCCTCGTCTATCAGCCTGACATGTTGCTCTATTCCCTCTTGGATACCTGCTTTTCGCGGTTCATTTTTTAACCACGACAAGAATGTTGAGGCATCCCAGTAGATTGTTCTACCAAGCATTCCGTATTCGCCTTATAGTCTCCTCCGATTTCTCTTTTCCTCCTCCACTTATTATTCCTCTTAGACTCCCAAGAGTCGGAAGTTTTTCAGGGTTTGGTAATTCTTCGATTTTGGTAACATCTATTTCATAGGGAAAAGTATTTGCTGGTCTGTATTTCATTATTCCCGTAACACGCACATATTTCAAAAGTGCCGCTTTCGCTTCTTCCTGCATGGTCAGGGGGAATTTGCATACAACTCTCGTAGTTCCTGCCAGTGGATAAATATAAAAAATGCTATTATCATGGACATTAAACGCCTCTGCGCGTCCACTCATCGAGCCGAACACTATTTCTTCCTTACCTAACAAATCTACAACGTTTTTTACAAACTCATTGTCAATAGTTATTCGTTCTTGCTTTTTCCCATTTTGAATGTCTATTCCAAAAACTTCCTCCCCAAGTTTTTCTCCCAACTTCAAGTACGAATTTAATGCTGGCTTATCAATACCACCGCGTGGGATACGTTTTTTTCTAATGGCTCTTAAATTAGTAAAAAAAGTATGCACGGTCGGCTCACTAAGGTCTCTGTATTTCCTTAATGGATTTTTGGGCTTAACCGCAATTGCTTCAAAGGTTACGGTCAAGGGACTTTTTAACGATGCCCCAATGATTTTATACTTTACAGCAGCTTTTTCGCTTCCACTTATCAGCCTTTCAGTATGAAGCAAAGCGTTCTTAAGCGCTTCCAACTTTTCTATAAAGGCAATGATTGTTACATTGCCGCCCTCGGCTGGGTTTCCGCTAATTCGCAGGGTAATTCGCTTCTCAGACATAATTCACCTTTGACTTGACGTTTACGCTATTTGTGTGTATGTTAGTAGTGTCAAGCCCACAAAGGTACTTAGCAGTCAAAAGCCCTCACGCGCCACGTTTGGGCTTTTTCTTTTTCGGTGCAGGTGCTTGTAAGAGTTTCTTTATCGCTTCTTCTGTCGATAACGGATAGAGGCTAATCGGCTTTTCGTTCGTCGTTCTCTTTTCCTTTCGCTCTTTCTTTGCCATGCCCTTAGCCTAATGAGTCCTTGTACGTTAATCGCTTTCCTTCAAACTTCGCAATCGCGGCAACGGTTCTCTCGTGATCGTCAACCTTTCTGTGATTGTACCGGAAATCAAACTCAGAAAGGTACCTGTGAAGGTGCTCTTTGCTTACATGATGGTACACGCCGTTAATGCCGCGCTTCAATAGTCCGAAGTATCCTTCAACTGCGTTCGTCGTAACATCCCCGCGAACATACTCGTACTTGCTATGCGTAACCGTTTGATGCGAGGCGAACCGCTTGCCGGTTTCCTTGTAGGATTGCAGTTCGTCTGTCATAAGATGCGAAGAAGGATGGACATTTTCAAGTAGCACCTTCTTCAAAGTAGAGGCGGATACTGTCTCTACAACAAAGGAGCGTACACGCCCGTTCCGTTGTACTAACGCAACAACGGGGGTTTTGTTCTCTAAGCCTGTAAGTTGCCCAAGCCTGCGGCTTTTACCACCAACATAGGTTTCGTCAGCCTCGATAACACCCTTCATTTTGCGCTGAATTGGCGGTTGCGCCATTGCATACCGGATACGGTGAGCCATGAACCACGCACTTTTATAGGTGATTCCAAGCTGTCTGTGCAGCTGGTGCGCGCTCATGCCTTTCTTAGACGAACACAGGAGGCTAATAGCCTGTAACCAAATGTGCAAAGGAATGTGGCTATCTTCAAAGATAGTCCCTACGGTAACACTGAATTGATTGCTCCGCTTTGCTCTCCGGCAATCCTTGCAACGGTACAGCCCTTCACGGATTTTCTTTTCTTTGTTGGGTTCTATCTTGACAATATCAGTGCTCCCACAACGAGGACACGCAACACCGTTAGCCCAGCGCATTTGTTCAAGCGTTTCCCGTGCTTCCCGTTCTTTCGCTTCGCTGTGTGCAAGTCCTTTGAGCGTCAGTTTGTTTTTCATGGCTGTACCCTTCGTTATTTGACGGGTACAATATACATAATTAAAAACGGTTTGTCAAGTATATAATTACCCTTTTTGAAGCAATGTTGTAAGCCTATTATTTCATTCACCCCACTACTGTTCACCCTACCGCGCAGCCTCAAACTCATCTCCCTTATTCCACGCCGGCATCGCGGGATTATTGGCAATCCGCATCGTGAGCCGGACGATGAATTCCGCCTGCTGGATGCCGCCGTCGAAATTCCAGTCGCTCGTCAGCTCGTCGCTCGGCTGGTGATAGTTTTTCTCGGTATATGTTTCCACCATCTGCTTGGCGTAATCGGCGGGCTTGCCGACATAGTCCGTGCCGCTTTCCATGGATAAGCAGGGCACTCCAACTTTGGCAAAATTAAAGTGGTCTGAGCGGTAGAAATAACCTTTCTCCGGGAACGGGTCGGGCTTCACTTGCATATTCATCTCTGCAGCTACGGCATCGACATCCTGCTTCAGTGTCGACCGATCCCAACCGAGGAACGCGATATCGTTCGTCCTGCCCCAGATGTTCAAGCCGTCCGTATTGATGTTTGCCGCCATCTCCTTGACGGGCACGGTGGGATTTTGAGCGAAATGTTTTGAGCCTAACAACCCGGACTCTTCCGCTCCAACCGCTGCAAACAACAGCGAGCGCTTGGGCTTTTCCGGCATCGCGGCGAACGACCGCGCGAGGTTGAGCATCAACGAAACGCCCGAGGCATTATCCAGCGCGCCGTTGTTGATGGAGTCGCCGTCCACCGGCTCGCCGATGCCGAGATGGTCGTGGTGCGCCGAGAAGACAATGTACTGGCTCTTCAACTCGGGGTCGCTGCCTTCGAGCACGCCGAGAATGTTATTCGTCTCCAGTGTACGGATTCTGTATTTCATCGTAGTCGAAACCTTCAATCCGAGCGGAATCGGCTTGAACGATTTACTCTCACCTCGTTTCATCAGTTCCTCAAGGTTGAGTCCAGCCATGGCGAGATATTTCTTCGTTGCGTCTTCGGTCGTCCATGCCTTGAGCTTCACGCCATCTCCGCCATCGGACGCCAAATCAAAGTTTTCCCTCGACCAGGATGTCTGCACCACCTGGTACGGGTATCCAGCCGATTCAGTTGTATGAATCACGATTGCCCCAACAGCGCCTTTTTTTGCGGCGATTTCATATTTGTACGTCCACCGCCCGTAGTACATGCGCGCCTTCCCGCCGAAGAAATTCGGGTCGTCGCCCGCCGGGTCGTTGTTCATCATCAAGAGCACTTTCCCGCGCACATCGACATCCTTATAATCGTCCCACCCCTGCTCCGGTGCTACAATACCATAGCCGACGAACACGAGGTCGGCATTGCTCACCGTCACGGTCGGCTGATACGTTCCCGTGAATGCCACAAAGTCGTCTGAGAATTTCAGCCGCTGGACTTGTCCGCCTTTTTTAATTTCCAGTATTGCCGAGTGGTCGATGGTGGTGCCGACGATCGGCACTTTTTGTAAGTAGCCGCCGTTCTCACCGGATGGAGTAAGTCCAAGCGACCTGTACTGGTCTAGGATATACTGTGTAGCAAGCGAGTCGCCGCGTGTGGCGGGACCCCTGCCTTCCATCAAATCGTCGGAAAGCCGGGCAACGTGTTCCTTTAGACGGTCTGCGGTGATTTCATTGAGTGCGACTTCAACATTATCTCGGCCACAGCCCACGAGCAGTAAAGCGGAGAAAGCGACAAAGCATAATGTTCTAAACATAGAAGCTCCTTTCCGTTATTAACATTCAAAAACTATTAAAACAATTGGCGGGATGCAATTGCTTCCTTGTTTCTCTTGTATCTCTGTTGTATATATGGCATACCCTCTTTATATTGACTGCCCACACCCCAAAGTATAAAAGTATAATAGTGTCCAAATCAACAACCAAATACGTCTGCCAATCCTGCGGCTATGTGTCGCCCCGGTGGGTGGGCAAATGCCCCAACTGCACGGAGTGGAATACATTCGTCGAAGAAGCCACTCAACCCGTGAAGCTCTCTCGCAAGATGGGAACGGCTTCGAAAATCGAGCCTGTCCCCATGGAGCAAATTGAGGGTGAGGATGTGCCGCGAGTTTCAACGGGCATTGAGGAATTCAACCGCGTGCTGGGCGGCGGGATTGTCCCAGGTTCACTGATGCTGTTGGGCGGCGACCCCGGTATCGGCAAGTCCACGCTCATGATGCAGTTGGCGCTTCAACTTAAGGACGCTGTGACGCTCTATATTACGGGAGAGGAGTCCGTTCGGCAAATTAAGCTGCGCGCTGAGCGGCTGGAAGTCAAGTCCTCGAAAAACATCCTCCTCTTCGCGGAAACGAATTTAGATTTAATTTTAGATGTCATTGAGCGCGGCACACCCGATTTGGTGATCATCGATTCGATCCAGACGATGTTCCGGCCTGGTCTCGAAAGCGCACCGGGCAGCGTAAGCCAGGTGCGCGAATCGACCGCTCTCTTATTACGCCTCGCCAAAACGAAGAACATCCCCATCTTTGTCATCGGGCATGTGACCAAAGAAGGCGTCATTGCAGGTCCCCGCGTTATTGAGCACATGGTGGATACCGTGCTGCAGTTCGAGGGCGAGGCGCATTACTCGTACCGCATCCTACGCGCTCTGAAGAACCGCTTCGGTTCCACGAACGAAATCGGTATTTTCGAGATGCACGATACGGGACTTCGAGAAGTGCTCAACCCATCCGAAGCATTTTTGTCCGAGCGCCGCTACGGAACGTCTGGCTCGACTGTTGTATCGAGCATCGAAGGCACGCGGCCAATCTTGATCGAAGTGCAGGCGCTTGTCACGCCGACAAGCTACGGCGTTCCCCAGCGCAATACGACTGGGTTCGACTACCGCAGGCTCTCGCTGCTGCTCGCGGTGCTCGAGAAGCGCGTCGGCATGCACTTAGGAAATTACGATGTGTTCGTCAACATCGCGGGCGGAGTGAAAATCGATGAACCGGCTGTCGACCTCGGTATCGCAACGTCTATCGCTTCGAGTTTACGGGACGTGCCAACGGATTCAACCTCCGTCGCAGTAGGCGAAATCGGTTTGGGCGGAGAAATTCGCACCGTGGGACAAATCGAAAAGCGCGTGCAGGAGGCGGCGAAGCTGGGCTTCAAGCGGATTATTCTCCCGAAGAATAATCTCAAGAACGTCAAGGGAAACGGCGAAATAGAAATCGTGGGTGTCGACTGCATCGAAAGCGCGTTAGAAGCAATGCTGCAATAAGAACACAGCAGATTACCACTAAGACGCCAGGGCACCAAGAAATGATTTATAAAATACTTTAACTTTTCACCTTCGTGTCCCTGCCTGCCGACAGGCAGGTTTGTGCCTTCGTGGTTATCATTTTTTAAATCTTTTATGCAAATCATCGGATATATCGGACTCGTCGCTATCGTCATCTGCTGGGTGCCGCAGTCAATCGAAACGATTAAGCTCGGGCGATGTCCCATCAATTTTTGGTTTCTTGTTCTGTCCGTCATCGGCAGCATCGGGCTGGCGATCTACGCCATCGACCTCGGCGACCCGGTGTTCGGCACGCTGAACTCCCTGACCACCGTCGGAGCATTACTCAACCTGTACTATAAACTCTTTCCCAGAAAAATAGAATGAAGAAACTCGTCCTCGCCACGCGCAATAAGCATAAAATTGCTGAACTCCAAACGCTCCTAAAAGGCCTCAACCTCGAGCTTCTCACTTTGAACGATTTTCCCAATCACCCGCCGCTCATAGAAGACGGTACGACGTTCCAGGAGAACGCCCTCAAAAAAGCCCGAACGATATTCGCACATACAAAACTTCCAACACTTGCGGACGATTCCGGACTGGAGGTCTTCTTTATTAATGGGCGTCCGGGCATTCACTCCGCCCGCTACGCGCACGAGCAGGGCGGCAAGGCAGAAGAAAACTCACCCGACGAAAAAAACAACGAGAAGCTGTTAGCCGAAATGCGGGGCGTTGCTCCCCGTCGCCGCAGAGCGGTGTTCAAGGCTGTCCTTGCGTTGGTTGGTCCCGGATATGAGAAGACCGCCGAAGGCATCTGCCCCGGCAGGCTTGGCGAATCGCCTCGCGGCACGAACGGCTTCGGCTACGACCCGATTTTTATTCCCGACGGCCATACGAAAACCTTCGCCGAGTTGGGTGAGGAGGAAAAAAACAAAATCGGCCATCGGGCAAGAGCCGTAGAAAAAATGCGTGAGGTGATAGAGAAACGTATCTGATGGGAGATACTCCATGTCCAAAAAACTCAATCCTCAAATCGCACTGCTCTTACAAGCGCTCGACGAGGCGTACGTCGACCACGCTTGGCAGGGCACGAACCTGCGCGGCTCCATCCGCGGTTTGAAAGCCAAACAGGCGGCGTGGCGGCCGGGTCCCGACAAGCACAACATCTGGGAATACATCGTCCACTGCGCGTATTGGAAGTACGTTGTCTTTCGCCGCATCACGGGCGAGAAGAAGGGCTCGTTTCCCTTGAAGGGTAGCAACTTCTTCCCGCGCCCGGAAGGCAAAATTGCAGAATCCGACTGGCAGCAGGACATCGAGTTGTTGGACAACATGCACGAACAGCTCCACGACACTATCGCCAAAGTTAGTTCGAGCAAGCTCACAACATTATCGCCGAAAAAGCAATGGACGCTCGCGCAGGAAATTCAGGGCGTCGCCATGCATGACGTGTACCACACCGGGCAGATCCAATTGCTGAAGCGGATGATGAAATCGTGATGTGAGATTTAGGTACTGTCTCTGTTCTGTGCGCAGGATGCGAAATCGTAGGCGGTGAGCGTGGCAAGAATCAATCGAAGCGTTTGAATTTCGGTGCACCTGTAGTATGTTAAACTCTATTACAGTTTCTAAGCGCCGAAATTCCGGCAAGCAGTGGGGATTGATTCGTGCGTTACGATTTCGAAAAGATTTCTTTGTTACTTTTGGAACATACCGCAGGTTTGCAAAAAACCTGCGGGGCTTTCTCAGAAAGAAAGTAAATAAACCTTGAGTCTTGACTGACAACAGATTTATTTGAACGTTGGTTGTTCAACTGTGAAAGGACCCGTTATGCGATTCTTGCTCACACTTTTCTCCCTGCTTATTCTCAGCACCGCCTCCGCGCAAGTCCCGCTCTCCTACTACCTCCCATCCGACGTTACTTATAACCCGAGCATCCCCACGCCGGAGTTATTTTTCGGGTTTCAGGTCGGCGAGTGGCATTTGTTCCCGGAACAAATCCACGCCTACATGCAGGCGCTGGACGCGGCATCCGACCGCATGACCATGGAACCGATGGGCAAGACCTACGAGCAGCGGCAAATCTGGCTGATGACGATCACCTCGCCGGAAAACCATCGCAACCTACCGACAATCAAGCAGCAGCATTTGACGTTAAGCGACCCGGCGAAATCCGCGTCCGCCAACATCGACAACATGCCGTCGGTTGTGTGGCTGGGATACAGCGTTCACGGCAACGAGCCGAGCGGCAGCAACGCCTCAGTTCTTGTGGCGTACTATCTCGCAGCGGCACAAGGACAGTACATCGACGAGCTGTTGAAAAATACCGTTATCCTTCTTAATCCCTCTATCAATCCTGATGGACTGAGCCGCTTCGCGCACTGGGCGAACACCAATAAAGGTGCGCAGCTTGTCGCCGACCCGCAGAGCCGCGAGCACAACGAAACCTGGCCCGGCGGCAGGACGAACCATTATTGGTTCGACCTCAACCGCGACTGGATGCCGCTCCAGCACCCCGAAAGCCAAGCCCGACTGCAAAAATACTATGAGTGGATGCCGAATATTCTCATCGACCATCACGAGATGGGCACCAACGCGACGTTCTTCTTCCAGCCCGGAGTGCCGGAGCGCAATCATCCTCTCGCCCCCAAGCGCGTATACGAGCTTACTACCGCCATTGCACAGCACCATGCCAAGGCGCTGGATGCCATCGGCTCCCTCTATTATACTAAGGAAGGCTTCGACGATTACTACATCGGCAAGGGATCGTCATTCCCGGACCTCATGGGATGTATTGGCATCCTGTTCGAACAAGCAAGCTCACGCGGTCATCTACAGGAAAGCATCCACGGCGACGTGGCGTTCCCGTTCACGATTCGCAATCAATTTACGACATCACTTTCCACGCTGCGCGCATCGTTCGCATTGAGAAAAGATTTGCTCCAACACCAGCGCGAGTTTTTCTCCACAGCGGTGAAGGAAGCCGAGCAAGCTCCAATTAAGGCATACGTCTTTGGAACCGCATCTGACCCTGTGCGCGCGTATCACCTTGTCGATATCCTCCGCCGCCACCAGATCGACGTGTATGAGCTGTCTAAGCAAGTCCGTGCGGATGGCAAGACATTCGAGCCCGGCAGCGCGTTCGTCGTCCCAACCAACCAGCGCTTTTATCGGTTCATCACGGGCCTCTTTGAGCGCCGAACGCAATTTCAGGACAGCCTGTTCTATGATATCTCAACATGGACGCTCCCGCTCGCGTTTAATCTCCCGTACGCCGAGTTAAAATCTTTCTCCCGCGACAATCTCGGCAAGGCGGTCGATGTGTCTGTAATGCCACAAGGCTCAGTCATTGGCAGCGGCACTTACGCTTATGCTTTTGAGTGGAAAGATTACTATGCCCCACGCGCTTTATATAAACTACAAAAAGCCGGAATCAAGACGAAAGTGGCCGTCAAGCCCTTCGAATCCGTTACCTCCGAGGGAAATAAAAAATTCGACTACGGGACGATTCTTATTCCGCTCGGTATTCAACCAGAGAAAGCCGACACCGTGCGGAAGATGCTCGCTGCTGCCGCGCGCGAGGAGGGTATCACCTCGTACGCGCTCACAACCGGATTCAGCGCGAGCGGCATTGACCTTGGCAGCAATAATTTTGAAATGATCGAGATGCCTCGCGTGGCGCTTGTGGTGGGGCCCGGTGTATCGTTCACAGACGTCGGAGAAGCGTGGCACGTGCTTGACCAACGTTTTGGAATCCCTGTCAGTTTGCTGGATATCAACGCGCTTGCGCGGCTCGACCTTACGAAGTACAACGTCATCGCCATGGCGGGAGGCAACTACGGCAACATCGATAGCTCCGGTGAGACGAACCTGCGCCGCTGGGTTGAGAATGGCGGTACGCTCATCGCCATGGAGCAAGCCGCGCAGTGGGCTGTCAATAATAAATTCGCGACGGCAAAATTCCGTACGGACGACACGCCGAAGCGCGACTCCGTCGTTGCACGCAGACCGTATGTGGACCAGGAGAGTTACTCCGGCGCGCTCGGCATCAATGGCTCAATCTTCGAGGCAACATTCGACCGCACGCATCCGTTATTATTCGGATACGAAGGCGACAAGATGAGTGTCTTCCGCGGCAATACGATTTTCATGGAGCCCTCCGCGAGCCCGTACGCCTCGCCGCTCATGTACACGGCAAATCCCTTGTTAAGCGGCTACCTGCATAAGTCAAGAGAAAAGCAGGTTAAAAACACCGCCGCTATTAATGTGAGCGCCCTCCGCAGCGGCAGGGTGATTCTCATGACAGACAACCCCAATTTTCGTGCCTTTTGGTTCGGCACTAACAAGCTGTTTTTAAACGGCACCTTCTTCGGACAAACGATACGACTCAGCAGCACGAGAGCGGAGGAAAATTGATGTGGAATAGTAGGGTATTGGAATGGTGGAATATTCCCGCTTGAAACTTGGCGGCGACTTTCGTAGCTTTATGCCTGTCCGCCGAAGTCCTGAGCTTGTCGAAGGACGCAGGCAGACGCTGTTGCTAACTCACTCTTCAAGATTCATGTCTTCAACCAACGGGAGGAAGTATGAATAAAAAAGTTTGGGTGGGAGCAATTATTGTGTTTGTCGTGATGGTCGCAACGGATTTTCTCGTCCACACAGTCCTCTTGGCATCCACATATCAGTCTATTATGGACAGCGGCAGTTCGCCATTCCGAAGTCCCGAGGATAGCAAGGTCTACATCTTCTTCATCACCAGGGCTTTCCAGGCGTTTCTGTTCGCGCTCGTCTTCTCCAAAGGCTACGAGGCAAAAGGAATGGCGGAAGGCATCCGCTACGGAATTTACATGGGCGTGTTCCTCACCGTGGGAACGGCCTACGGGCAGTACGCTCTCTTCCCGCTGCCGTACAACCTCGCGATGATGTGGTTCCTGTACGAAGTTGTACAGTGGATTATCGCGGGCGTGCTCATTGCGCAGTACTGGGGCATGAAGCCGAAAGCCCAAATGTCCTAATAGAGTGCATTGGTGGATTGAGGTCGACCGCAGGCGAGGAGATTATTCCTTGCCTGCAGTTTTTTAAAGGCAATAGACACGGAAGAAGCGGATGCAGCTGATTTAGGCGGATTTCTTATCAGCGTAAATCCGGCTTTGTCTGCTTTTTCAGCGTCCTATTTTTTAACTAACAGCTGCTTCTAACACTTCCAGCGTTCGCGCCTTCGCATCCAGCCGTGCTCGAACACCAAACGGCAGCGTAAGTTTTTTCGGGATGTGGCCGTACTGAAGGTTTGAAATAACCGGCACGCGAAGCCACTCGGCGTACTGTGCAAGCACTTCTTCGATTGTAAAATGCGGTTGTGACGGGTCGCTCGGAACGCAATCCGTAAACTCGCCGAACGCAAGTCCGGAGATTTTTTTAAGCACGCCAGCATTCGAGAGATGCATCAGCATCCGGTCGACGCGGTGCGGGGCTTCGTCGGTGTCCTCAAACACAAGAATGGATTTATTGAAATTCGGGGCGTACGGCGTACCGAACAACGACATCACGAGTGCAAAATTTCCGCCCAACAATCGTCCGACGGCTTTGCCGTCGTGAAGGGTTTGAATTGGTTCATCGGGCGGGTTAGGCAGCACGCCGATTTTTTTCGGCGCCGTGAGCACTCGCCAGAAGTGTTCCTCCGTGTAAGGGTCGATGCCGTTGAACATCTCCACCCCTACCATAGGACCGGAAAACGTGACCAGTCTAGTTTTCCGGAACAACGCAAGCTGGAGTGCAGTCAGGTCGCTATAGCCAACGATGATTTTCGGATTTCGTTTTGCAGCGCGGTAATCGATGAGCGGCAGCAGCCGGGGAGTTCCGTATCCGCCGCGCACGGCGAAAATCGCTTTCACCGCGCGGTCGTTCAGCATCGCATTGAAATCCGCCGCCCGCTCTTCATCTGTGCCGGCGAGAAAGCCATGCACGCGTGCCGCGTTGGCGCCGACTTTTACACGGTAGCCCAGGGATTCGAGGTACCGCACGCCCTTCTCGATTTTCTCGGATGTGCTGGGTGCGCTGGCGGGCGACACGACACCGATGAGGTCGCCGCGTTGCAGGTGTTTAGGTTTCAGAATGGTCGGCATGGTGTTATGAAGATACCTAACAAAGCGATAACAACATAAGACAAACGATTACGGCACTTGGGCGGTTTTTTCGAATACAATTGCGTAAAACCATTTATCATCGGAACGGAAACTCCGCAGCGGCTTCAGCGTGCGGTCTGCCATGAGTGAATCAAGATGCGCGTCGCGCTTGCTCCATTCCGGCCTGTACGTGTAATGTGAGTCCCAAATCACAACTGCTCCCGGCGGCAGGTTGCGAACGACCTCCAACGATGTTCGCGGGTATTGCGGATCCCACCGGTCACTAATGTGAGCAAGAAGATAGAACATCGGATGTTGTGCAGCGGTGACGCGATAGCGGAAACCGCTCTCGTTGTAGAAGGCAATCACGTCACGAATCGTTTTGCCTTCGTCTGAAAGCCTGAGCGGCTTCTCAGCGGCAATGGTGTGTAGAACCGTCAGTCCGACTGTGAAGAGCAAGACAGTGCGTGTTTTCCATTGCAGTTTATGTGCGACAAGGAAGGTATAGATGAATCCCAGGAGCACGAGGAAGCCAAGATAATTCTTGGCCGGTAAGAGCCGGTAGTAGTTATGCTCTTGCGAAAAAAATATCAAGACGCTTATGCTGTAGAGCGCCATAATTCCAAAAGAGCTGAAGCGGAGCCGCGCGTCATTACTCCAGACCATGTTAAATCCCATCGCTGCGAACACCGCGACGACCGGCGACACGGTAAGGATGTGCCGCCACACGCCTTGCCCGGAGGAGATGTTGAGTGTTTCCGAAGCAAGGACAGAGTTCATGAGCAACACGGCAAGAAAAGTGATATACAGCGCATGATAACGTTCCAGACGAGCTTTCCATGTATGTTTTGGCTGTGCGAAAAATCCAAACATGCCCGCCAATGCCAGAGCAATAATGATCACTCCGAAGATCGGCGTTGCGGCTGTGACATATTGGAAAAATCCCGGTTTGGAAAAACCGATATTTTTGCCACCCATAAGGTATGCGTTCAATACCCAAAGCTGGTCGCCGGTCTTGAACCAGCCAAGAATATTCAAGAACACCGGCATCCATCCCAGCATCAAGAATGCAAGCCATTCGCGCCGCCAAAGAAAAAATACTCCCAGAACGAGCGACAATACAACCAGTTCATGCCGTACAGAAAATAGATAACTTGAAATGAAGGCAGCCAAAATGTACCGCTTCCTCTGGTAACAGATCAACATCAGCACAAGGAGGAAAGCCGCGATGATCTCAGCGTATGTCCGGAAGGATAGTTGATAGAACAACGGCTGGAAGCCGCAAAGCACTAGAGCAAGCACCCTATTCTTCACGCCATACTCCCTGGCAAGGAGCGAAGCGAGGTATGCCGTCCCTCCGGCGATAAACGAAGCGGCAAAATGCATACCTTTGATGCCGAAGAGCGCCGGGAGAACATAGAAGATTTTGAAGCCGGGCCGCGACCAGGATGTTACGATCGAGAGTGGATTGTCCCAAAACTCGTACGCTGTGAAGAAATGTTCTATCTCATCGTCTTGAAAAAATCCATCTGAGAGATAGCTGAGACCGAAATAGATGCCTGCAAAAGCAAATGCGGTAAGAACGTAATAACGTTCGCGCAGAACCAGCGGCTCTGTTGTATTCCAATGCTCCCGGGGTTGAACGGTAAACGTCATAGAAGTGCAATAAGATAAGAAAATACAGGCACAAACACATGGTAACCAGATAGAAATTCATCGCCCTTCGATGGGTTCTGAAATGGGAACATCGCATCTTTACTTTTATCCAACTATTTCTTATGCTCTACGTATCTCTGCGTTGAGTTTACTCCCGCCACACGCAGGGCTGCTATCGCAGCCCGAAGTTCTCGTTAATCATGTTCACATCAACAGGAGTATCTATGAAACGCTTTTTCGCATTGCGCGTGTTTGCCGCCATTGCGGTGCTGGTAGGGCTTTCCGGGAACGCGCTTGGACAGGAAACGCGCCTCTCCATTCCCTACGAGCGCTTCACACTGTCGAACGGACTGACAGTGATTTTGCACGAAGACCATACCACACCGACGGTCAGCGTCAACACGTGGTACCATGTCGGCTCGGGCAGGGAAAAGCCTGGGCGTACAGGCTTCGCTCATCTCTTCGAGCACATCATGTTCGAAGGCTCTGGGAATGTTCCCGAAGGGAAATTCGATGAGTGGCTCGAAGCCGCCGGCGGCGACAACAACGGCTCGACCAACAATGACCGAACGAACTACTACGAGAACATCCCCAGCAACGCACTGGAGCTGGCATTATTCCTCGAATCCGACCGCATGGGGTACTTGCTGAACGCGATGTCGCCGGAAAAAGTAGACGGCCAGCGCGACGTCGTGAAAAACGAGCGGCGGCAGTCGTACGAAAACCGCCCGTATGCGATGTCATTCATCATTATTCCGGAAAACATGTATCCACCGGACCACCCGTACCACTGGCCGACGATTGGATACATGGAAGACCTCTCGGGGGCAAGCTACAAAGACGTGGTAGAGTTCTACAAACGATATTACGGCCCCAATAACGCGAGCCTGAGCATCGCGGGAGATATCGACATCGCCAAGACGAAAGCGCTCGTGGAAAAATGGTTCGGCGAAATTCCCACCGGCACACCGGTAGCACCGATGAACCCCGCTACAGCAATGCTCACACAGGAAAAGCGTCTTGTGTTTGAAGACCGCGTGCAGCTTCCACGTTTGTATATGACGTGGCACTCGCCCGGATTTTTTAAGCCCGGCGATGCAGAAATGGATCTTCTTGCGAATGTGCTCGCGGGCGGAAAAAATTCGCGTCTCTATAAACGTCTCGTGTACGATATGCAAATCGCGCAGGATGTTTCCGCGTTTCAGGCATCGGACGGGCTGAGCTCGACGTTTTGGATAATGGCAACAGCTCGCGCCGGGCACACACTCGCAGAGCTGGAAAAAGTTATCCAGGAGGAGGTCGATAAATTGAAAGCGACATCACCTGAAGCACGCGAAGTCCAGCGCGCGGTAAACCAGTACGAGGCTGGTTTCTTCAGCCGTCTGGAGAACGTCGGCGGCTTCGGCGGCAAAGCGAATCAACTCAACAGCTATTATTATTTTACCGGCAACCCGGATTACTTCAACGAGGACCTCGGCCGCTACAAAGCGATCGACCCCACCGACCTTCGTGCTGCCGCCCAAACATTTCTGAAGAATAATGCCCGCGTGGTGTTAAGTGTTGTGTCGCTGGGGCAAGCGAAACTCGCCGCTCCCAACAGCAAGCCGGTTGAAGTCAAACGCGAGCCGGCAGGAGGTAATGCACAATGAATACAAGACTACTGATGACAGATAACAGAATACGGAATACACTGTTTAAGAAATCACTCTGGCTGGTTGCACTTGCTCTAAGCGCGTTAGTGGCAATTCCTGCGTTCGCTCAAAAAGCAGACCGCTCGAAGCCGCCAGCGCTTGGTCCGGCACCCTCATTAAAACTGCCGGCTATTCAGCACTTGAAACTTTCCAACGACATCCCTGTCGTGTTGATGGAAAAACATAGCGTGCCACTTGTGCAGGTGAACCTCGTCATCAATAACGCTGGGAGCGCGATGGACCCGGCGGGCAAAAGCGGACTCGCGAGCCTGACTGCCGATATGATGGACGAAGGCGCGGGGAAACTGAATGCCCTGCAGCTTGCGGATGAAATCGATTTTCTCGGTACGAATATTTCCGTCACCGCTGGCATGCATACTTCCGGTGTTTCGCTCCACACGCCGCTTGGTAAATTCGACCAGGCGTTGCCGATCATGGCGGATATTCTCCTGCGCCCAACGTTCCCCTCTGAAGAGCTGGAACGCAAAACAAAGGAGTTGTTGACAGTGCTGATGCAATGGCACGACGAGCCGCGGGCAATCGCCTCGGTAATCCTCAACAAAACGCTCTTTGGTAGAGAACATCCTTATGGCGTCCCGACAGTGGGCAACGAGGAGAGTATCCGCTCGTTCTCTGCGGACGACCTAAAACGCTTTCACGCGGCGCATTTCCATGCTGGTAACGCAACCTTCATTGTTGTTGGCGATATCTCCTCGAAGGAACTTCTGCCCAAACTTGAAGCGGCATTCGGGAAATGGAAGTTCCCCGCCTCGCAAAAATGGCCAAGCTGGGATCCTGTTAAGCAGGTTTCCGAACGGCGAATCTATCTGGTTGATAAGCCGGGAGCGGCACAGACAGAAATCCGCATCGGGCGCATCGGCGTCAAGCGCAATACGCCGGATTACTTCCCGCTCCTCGTGATGAATACGATTCTCGGCGGCTCGTTCAGCTCGCGTTTAAACCAGAATTTGCGCGAGACGCATGGTTATTCGTACGGCGCCGGATCGCGATTTGATTTCCGTCCTCTGCCCGGACCGTTCCTCGCTGCATCTGCTGTGCAAACAAACGTCACCGACAAAGCGCTGCAGGAATTTATGAACGAGCTCAACGCAATCCTGAAACCCGTAACCGACGATGAGATGACGCGCGCGAAGAACTACCTTGCGCTCGGCTACCCGGAGGGCTTTCAATCGGTCGGCCAAATCGCCGGACAGCTTGGCGAAATGGTTGTCTACAATTTGCCGGATGATTACTTCAACAAGTATATCCCGAGTGTGCTGGCGGTGACAAAGGCGGATGTGGAGCGCGTGGCGAAAAAATACCTCGACCCCGAAAAAGTTGCCATTATCCTTGTCGGCGACCGCAGTGTGATTGAACAAGGCGTGCGGGATTTAAATCTCGGACAGATTGACTTGCTCTCGATTGAAGATGTGTTAGGGAAGGTGCCGCAAGTGGCGAATTAAAAGAAATGAAGCCTGCGAGGTTATTGAAAACCTCGCAGGTGTTTCTATACATTAAACCGGAAAAACATCACATCACCGTCTTCGACGATATACTCCTTCCCTTCAACATGCAGTAACCCTTGTTCTTTGATAGCTGTCTCGGAGCCAAGGCGGTCGAGGTCGGCGTACTTCATTACCTCTGCTTTGATGAAGCCTTTCTCAAAATCACTATGAATCTCCCCCGCCGCTTGGGGCGCGGTGGAGCCTTTCCGGACTGTCCATGCGTGCACTTCTTTCGGCCCGCACGTAAAAAACGTGATGAGATTCAGCAGCGCGTAGCCTTCGTGGATCACTTGCTCCAAGCCGGACTCGTGCAAGCCGAGCCCTTCTAAAAACTGATGGCGCTCGCCCTCGGCAAGCTCGGCAACTTCAGCTTCCACCGCCGCGCTGATGATGACTACCTTGGCGCCTTCCTTCGCGGCAATTTCGCGTACCTGTTTGGTGTAGGCGTTTTCCTTGCCGACTTCCTTCTCGTGTACGTTGCAAACATACATGACGGGCTTCGCCGTCAGCAAGTGCATATCGCGGAATAATAACTCTTCCTTTTCGCCTGAGACTTCGCAATAACGCGCAAGACGCCCACCGGTCAAGTGGTCACGGACACAGGCGTAAAAATCCACTTCTGCTTTTGTATCCTTGTCGCCGCTCTTGGCACGCTTCTCTGAATCGCCGGCCTTCTTGTCGACAGTCTCGAGGTCTTTTAAAATAAGCTCCGTCTCGATGATTTCAATGTCACGCTTGGGATTCACGCTGCCGTCGACGTGCACTACGTTCTCATCATCAAAACATCGAACAATGTGCGCGATGGCGTCGGCGTTGCGGATGTGCGACAGGAATTGATTGCCCAGCCCCTCTCCCTTGCTTGCACCCTTGACGAGTCCGGCGATGTCCAAGAACTCCAGCGAGGTAGGCGTGACCTTTGCCGGTTTGTAAATCTCAATCAACCGGTTCATCCGCTTATCCGGCACGGCTACGACACCGATGTTCGGGTCGATGGTGCAAAACGGATAGTTTGCTGCTTCGGCTCCAGCTGCCGTAATAGCGTTAAACAGCGTCGACTTGCCTACGTTTGGAAGTCCTACAATGCCACAGGTAAAGCCCATAAAAATCCTTTACGAGATATTAACGAGAAGGGCGTTCTGCCTCCCAAAGGGATGCCTTCGGCAGAACGCCCTACAAAACACATATTAATATACAAAACGGTAGATGTTTATACAACGGGAAAGTCTGCCCTGTGAGAAATCCTGTGATTTTTAAAATTTCACTTGCATATTTATACAGTTTAATGTATATTTATTCATTCAAACTTTGGAGGGATGTTGTCACAGTCTATTAAAATTTCTGTGGTTGGCGCATCCGGGTATTCCGGCGCGGAATTATTAAAAATCCTGCTCCGGCACAAACATGCACACATCGAAAAGTTGTTTGCCAACAGCTCAGCTGGAAAGCGCGTCGATACAGTGTATCCCTATTTCACGAAACGCGTGGATGCGACGTACGAGCCGTACTCGCTGGACGCCGCATGCACGAGCGATGTGGTGTTTATCGCATTGCCGTCCGGCGAGGCGATGAACATCGTCCCCGAATTGCTCGCACGTGGGAAAAGGATTATCGACTTCGGCGGCGACTTCCGTTTACGCGACGCATCGGCATACCCGAAATTCTACAAGCGCGAGCATACATCTGCAAACCTGCTCTCACAGGCTGTTTACGGTTTGCCGGAATGGAATCGCGAAAAGATAGAATCAGCGAAGCTCGTAGCGAATCCCGGCTGTTATCCCACAAGCGCAACGCTGCCAATTATTCCGTTACTGAAAGAAGGCTTGACAGAGTCAAAAGGTATTGCCATTAGCTCGCTCTCCGGCGTATCCGGCGCGGGACGCAGCGCTTCTGCCGACCTCTCGTTCACCGAAGTGAATGAATCGGTTAAAGCGTACAAAGTCGGGGTGCACCAGCATATCCCGGAAATCAATCAGACGATTGGCGACGCTACGGGGCAACAAGTGTCTGTGACATTCGTGCCGCATCTGCTTCCTATTACGCGCGGAATCTACACAAGCATATACGCAACGCTCAAACACACGACAACCGAGGAAGAGGTTTTTGCCGCCTACACAAAATTCTATACGAAGGAACCGTTCGTTCGATTTTCTCCAACGACAATTCCAGAAATTAAAAACGTCAACTACACGAACTATATCGATATCGGATTCCGTCTCTATCCTGAAAATAACCAGCTCATTGTCCTCTCCGCGATTGACAACCTTGTCAAGGGCGCGGCGGGACAAGCTGTCCAGAACATGAACCTGATGTTCGGGTTCGATGAAACAGAAGGATTACTATAAAGGCATAAAAGCATGAAACAGCAAATTCCCTTGAACGAAATCGAAGGCGGTGTAACCGCTGCTCAGGGCTTTGTTACCGGCGGATTGTATTGCGGCATTCGTAAAGCCAAAAAGGACCTCGGCATTATTTACTCCGAGACTCCCGCATCCGTTGCCGGAGTGTTTACACTCAACAAAACTCAGGCCGCGCCGATTCTCGTCTGCAAGTCGCAGCTAAAAAAATCGCACATCTGCTCAGCCGTCGTCGTCAATAGTGGCAATGCGAACGCGTGCACGGGCGAGCGTGGATTGAACGACGCGTGGACGATGGTCAAAGCAACTGCGAAGGCGCTGAATATTCCCGACGAGCAAGTGATGGTCTCCTCTACCGGCGTCATTGGCCAATACCTACCGATTGAAAAAATTACCACGGGAATCGAGGAGCTTGCGGGCAAGCTTAGTAGAACCGGGAACGGCGACGCTGCGGAAGCTATTATGACCACCGACACCTTCCCGAAGCAGGTGGCAGTGAAATTTACGCTCGGCCATTCTGTCGTAACTGTGGGCGGCATGGCGAAAGGCTCCGGCATGATCGCGCCCAATATGGCCACTATGCTCGCGTTTGTCACAACGGATGTCGCCATCGGTCAGCCGCTCCTGCAAAAAGCGCTCGCGTTGGCAAATAACCGCTCGTTCAACCGCATTACAGTTGACGGCGATATGAGCACGAACGACATGGCGCTTATCATGGCGAACGGGAAGGCGCAAAATACTGCATTTACTGAGGATTCAGAGGAGTTTAAGCTGTTTTGCGCGGCATTGGAATACGTCATGATCAAGCTCGCAAAGATGATTGCGCGCGACGGTGAGGGGGCGACAAAGCTCATTGAGGTCGTTGTCAAAGGCGCGCACAGCGAAGACGAAGCGGCGAAAGCGGCAAGCGCAGTCGCCAACTCAAACCTCGTCAAGACCGCCATCCATGGCGCTGATGCAAACTGGGGGCGGATTCTCGCGGCGGTGGGTTATTCGGGAATCGATTTCAACCCGGATGATGTAGAAATTTCGTTCAACGAATTGCCTGTGCTCAAACGCAACTATGAGATTGTCCTTGATGAGGAGAAAGCCAAGCACGCGCTCTCACAAGAAAACATTGTTGTAATTATCAACCTTAATCTAGGGAATCAGTCGGCGCGATTCTGGACGTGCGATTTAACGAAAGAGTACGTCCACATCAACGCGAGCTACAGGTCGTAACAATGAAAACGAGAAAACCTCAAGTCGAGTATGCAACAAAAGAAGAAGTCCTCGTTAAGGCTCTGCCGTACATTCAGCGTTACGAAGGAAAGACGTTTGTAATTAAGTACGGCGGCGCGGCAATGACCGATGAGAACCTGAAGCAAACGTTCGCGAAGGACGTAACGCTCCTGCGGAAAATCGGCATCAACATCGTCATCGTGCACGGCGGCGGCAAGGAGATTACCGAAATTTCGAATGCACTCGGCATTGAAACAAAATTCGTCAACGGTCAGCGCTATACCGACGCCAAATCCATCGACGTGGTGCTCATGGTGCTCGCCGGTTTGGTAAACAAGGAAATTGTCAACCTCATCAACACGAACGGCGGTGACGCAGTCGGTTTGTGCGGCATCGATAATACACTGCTGCGCGCGCGAAAGCAAATGAACAACGGGACGGATCTTGGGCTCGTAGGAACAATTGTTTCCGTGAACGTTCCATTCCTCGACCTCATTCTGAAAAACGGAATGATGCCTGTTATTGCTCCTGTCAGTGTAGGCGAGGCGGGCGAAATTTATAACGTGAACGCCGACCTTGCGGCCGGTGCAGTCGCTACCGCTCTCAAGGCAGAAAAGCTCGTATACCTGAGCGACGTGGAGGGAATCCTCGTCAACAACAAGCTTGTTTCAACGCTGACGGAGACCGAAGCGGAAACGTTCGTCAAGGAAGGCTCGATCTTCGGCGGGATGATTCCCAAAGTATCGTCGGCGTTTGAAACACTGCGCGCCGGCGTCAACAAGGTTCACATCGTTGACGGAAGGGTGAAACATTCACTCCTGCTGGAAATTTTCACCGACGAAGGAGTCGGCACGCAGATGGTTCACGATAACGACGAGCAGAATCACACATCATAATTCTTAACATGAAAAAAGACTTTCTTTCCATACTAGATCTTACACCGAACGAGCTTGATGAATTGTTCGTCCTTGCTGACACATTGCGAAAAGACACTCGTCGTCATCCGCTTGAGGGAAAAACCGCTGCGCTGATTTTCCAAAAACCGTCGCTGCGAACGCGCGTGTCGTTCGAAGTTGGAATCTATCAACTGGGCGGACACCCGATTTTCCTCTCACAGGAAGGAATCGGGCTGGGACAACGAGAAAGCGCCTCAGACGTCGCAAAATTGCTCTCGCGATATAATCACTTGATCGTCGCGCGGCTGTTCGACCATCAGTTACTGCTCGACTTGGCGAGTTACTCGGATATCCCCGTTATCAACGCTCTCACGGATTTAAATCATCCGTGCCAGATACTTGCAGATATGTACACCATCCGCCAGCACGGCAAGCTGCGCAAAGGCGTGAAGGTGGCGTTTATCGGCGACGGAAATAACGTTGTAAACTCATGGCTCGAAGTTGCTGCTCTCTACCCGATGCACTTTGTCCTCGCCGCGCCGAAGGGTTACGACCCTGATAAGGACATCTTACATCGCGCTCAACGCGCGGGGGCAAGCACGATAGAGATACAGCGGGACCCGGCGGTCGCCGCGGAAAACGCCGATGTTATCTACACGGACGTGTGGACGAGCATGGGACAGGAAGTCGAAGCAGCGAAACGAAAAAAGGCATTCAAGAACTATCAAGTAAACGAGCACTTGCTCGCTCTTGCAAAACAGGATTGTCTTGTGATGCACTGTATGCCAGCTCATCGCGAAGAAGAAATCACAGTGGGCGTGCTGGACGGGAAACAATCGGTTATTTTCGACCAGGCGGAAAACCGGCTGCACATCCAAAAAGCGATAATGACAAAGCTTATTGAGCAGTACGCGGGAAAAGATTAACAGATGAACAAATCCAGCCGACATCTTGCCATTAAGCAGATCATCGCTCAACGGCCAATCGCGAGCCAGGAAGAGCTCTGCGACGCGCTCGGCAAAGCCGGCTTCGAGGTAACGCAGGCTACGCTCTCGCGTGATTTGAAAGAGCTCGGCATAGCGCGCATCAACGCGCCCGAAGGCCCCCGCTACGTGCTCCATCACCAGAGCGAGGAACGGCGCTTGCAATCGGTCATCAGCTATGAAGTCGAGCGCATCGACGCGAACGAGGTGATGGTAATTATCCGGACATTACCGGGGCGTGCGCCGGGCGTGGCGTCATTTATCGATTCGTTACAACATCGTGACATTCTCGGCACGCTGGCGGGAGACGATACCGTGCTCGTTACGCCGTCATCGACAAAAAAAATTCGAAACGTATTGCAGTATATCAAAGACGCGCTCATTGCGAGAGCCGCATAGTATCATTTCACCGATGGATGTTGCGATGGGCATCCGCTCCGAACAGCACTTGTCAAAACAGCACAATAGACAGTTATCCTGTGAGACCAAAATACAATGAAGAGTGAAGACAACCAAAAAGTACCGGTACGAAGAAAGAACCGCGAAATCACGGACGAGCAATGGATAAAAGCCATGCTGCATCAATCGCCATACGGAGCTTTTGCGTTAGCAAACAACGGTTTACCATATCTCAACGTTAACTTGTTCGTCTATAATGAGAAAAAAAACCTTATCTACTTTCATACTGCCGGGTACGGCCGTACGCGAGACACCATTCTTCAAAATCCGAATGTCTGCTTTTCCGTGTTCGAGATGGGACGTCTTATTCCTGCGCCAAAGGCCGTCGATTTTAGCACAGAGTATAAAAGCGTCACTGTGTTTGGCACCGCAACGGTTGTGAACGATCTGACTGAGTCAACAGAAGCATTGAAGATGTATTTTCTCAAGTATGGCCCTCAATACCAACTCGGCGTTAATGTTTCGGGATTTGATGAAGAGGACGTTCGGCGGACAAGCGTTTTTCGTCTTGCCATTGAACATTGGACTGGGAAACAGAATAAGAAGCCGGAAGATTACGAGGGCGCATACCACTATATTCCAAAGCAACTGTAACAATCGAAAGGACGCAACACTTGAAAAAGCAACGAATTGCTGTCGCATACTCCGGGGGATTGGATACCTCGGTGATCGTGAAATGGCTCCAGGAAAAATACAACGCCGACATCATCACAGTGACCGGCAACCTGGGCCAGAAGAAAGAACTTATCGGCGTTGACCGCAAGGCGTACAAAACTGGTGCTAAGCGGGCATACATTGTCGACCTCCAGAAAGAATTTGTGTACGACTACATCTTCCCCGCCCTCAAGGCCGGGGCATTGTATGAGCACACATACCCTATGGCAACGTCGCTTGGCAGGCCACTGCTCGCGAAGTCGCTTGCAGAGGTCGCCATCCGCGAGCGTTGCACGGCGGTGGCACATGGTTGCACGGGCAAAGGCAACGATCAGGTGCGCTTCGAGGCATCTATCGCCGCGCTGGCACCTGAGCTGAAAGTTTTGGCTCCTTTGCGTGAGTGGGAATTCAAATCACGTGAGGAAGAAATCGCGTACTGCGAGAAGCACGGCATTCCCGTCACCGCAACAAAAGAGAACCCCTACTCCATCGACGAAAACATCTGGGGTACGAGCATCGAGTGCGGCGTGTTGGAAGACCCAATGATCGAGCCGCCCGCGGACGCATATCAGCGCACAGTCGCACCGAAAGACGCGCCCGACAAGCCGACGTACGTGACAATCGAATTTAAGGAAGGTGTTCCCGTCGGGCTCAACGGCGCAAAGATGGACGGCATTGCGCTCATCCATGCTCTAAACGATATCGCCGGAAGAAACGGCGTCGGGCGGCTGGACTTGGTGGAAAACCGGCTCGTCGGCATTAAGTCCCGCGAGATTTATGAGGCTCCCGCAGCGCTCACGCTGCACTTCGCCCACC
Source organism: Ignavibacteriota bacterium (assembly GCA_022616555.1). Lineage (GTDB taxonomy): Bacteria > Bacteroidota > Ignavibacteria > UBA10030 > UBA10030 > JAKEEG01. The sequence goes on from JAKEEG010000096.1 coordinate 25,293, forward strand.
GGGAATTGGAGCGGTTGACGCTGGATAAGGAAGTCTCTCACTACAAGGCGAAAGTCGCCCATGATTATGCCGACTTGATTTACAACGGCCTCTGGTTTACTCCACTTCGGCATTCGCTGGATGCCTTCATTAATGAGACGCAAAAGACCGTCAACGGCATTGTCAAAGTGAAGCTCTACAAGGGTAATCTGGATATTGCCGGGCGCACATCGCCAAACTCGCTCTACGACACAAAACTCGCCACCTACACCGCGGAGGACAGCTACGACCACAAGGCGAGTGAGGGGTTCATCAAAATTTTCAGCCTGCCGATGAAAACGTACTACCGCGTCAACAAGAACGGACTAAAGAAAAAGAAGCGGCTGGTGAAGAAGTAAGCGAACCCGACTCCTCTCAACCTTCCGAAGGATTCAACTCTTCGGAAGGTTTTTTATTTGGAAAATCGTTGCCCCGCTCTCTTTTTTTCGTTATCTTGACCGTCACAATTTTCTCTCTACAACTGAATGGCACATCAAGCACTTTGGAGCGGGCGGTTTCGCGAGCCCCTCTCGAAAATAGCCCTCACCTTCTCGTCGTCCATTGACCTCGACAAACAGCTTTATAAAGAGGACATCGCCGGCAGCATAGCTCACGTCGAAATGCTTGCCGCGACGAAAATCCTCACTGCCGCCGAAGCCCGAAGAATTCGCACTGCGCTCAAGGGCATTGAAAAGGAAATAGAGACCGGGAAGTTCAAATTAGACGGCGATTTTGAAGACGTCCATCTCGCTATCGAACAGCGTCTAATCCAGAAAATCGGTCCGCTGGGCGGCAAACTGCACACCGGCAGAAGCCGGAACGACCAGGTCGCTCTCGACGAAAGGCTGTACTTGCGCACCGCCATTCAGGAACTCAGCAAGTTGATCCTTCAGCTTCAGCGCGTGCTGCTTTACAAATCCGAGAGATATTTCGGCACGCTGTTGCCGGGCTACACGCACATGCAGCGCGCTCAGCCCGTGATGCTTTCACACCACTTGCTTGCCTACATGTCCATGCTGGAACGGGATTTTGACCGCCTGCAGGATTGCCGCAAGCGCGCGAATAAATCGCCGCTCGGCGCCGCCGCACTCGCCGGCACGTCGTTCCCCATCGACCGCAACTCCGTCGCCAAAAAATTAAACTTCGACGGCATCGTAGAAAATAGCATTGACGCGGTAAGCGACCGGGATTATCTAGTGGAGTTCATCGCCGCGTGCAGCATCATCATGATGCACCTGAGCCGCTTCGCGGAAGAGCTGGTGCTGTGGTCGTCCAAGGAATTCGGCTTCGCGCAGATCAGTGACGCTTACACGACCGGCAGCAGCATTATGCCGCAGAAGAAAAATCCGGATATGGCGGAGCTGGTGCGCGGAAAAACCGGCAGAGTGTACGGCGCGCTGGTAAACCTGCTGACGCTCATGAAAGGCTTGCCCCTCGCCTACAACCGCGACATGCAGGAAGATAAGCTCCCGCTCTTCGAAGCGGTGAACACTACGCGGCAGTGCTTGTTTATTTTCTCGCACGTGCTCGTGCATACGGCATTCAACGTGCAGAAGATGGAAGAGGAGCTGAGCAACGACTTCCTCACCGCGACAGAGTTAGCCGATTATCTCGTGCGCAAAGGCATTCCCTTCCGCGACGCGCATTCTATTACCGGCAAGATCGTTTCCTATTGCATCGAGCACCGGATGTATTTCGGCAATCTCGACCTCGACACACTGAAGACGTTCTCCGATAAGTTTGAGTCGGACGTCTTCGATTTCATCATCCCCATGTATAGCGCCGATCAGAAGAAATCCGCCGGCAGCACCTCGCCGCAAGAGGT